>NZ_JBVIAY010000029.1:0-73199 GCF_055573695.1 Streptomyces sp. NPDC030143 | reverse complement strand
GAGCGGACGATCGCCTGGCTGCACGGCTTCCGCCGACTGCGCATCCGCTGGGAGAGACGCGACGACATCCACGAAGCGTTCCTCGGCCTCGCCACATGTCTGATCACCCACCGCCACGTCCAACGCCTTTGTTAGGACCTCTAAGAGCTCCGAACAAAAGGGAGCCCGGCTCGGAGCGCCGCCCGCCCGGCGGGCCGGACGGGACTTTCGCCACACGCCCTACGAGGACCTCTCCCAGAGCCCGGCCGGGACCGCCACCCGGCCGGGCCAGTCCGGCAGGGGCGTCAGCAGCATCCGTCCCGCGAAGCCGACCGCCGCGTCCAGACGGGTGGTGAACTCCTCGGCCACCTCGGGGAGTTGACGCAGCGCCCACAGCGCGCGGGCGGCGGACCAGGTCGCGTCGCGGGCCCGGTCCAGGCTCCAGGAGCCGAGGAGGTGGGTGAGGGGGTCGGCGATCTGGAGCAGGTCGGGGCCCGGCATCAGCTCTTCGCGGATGCGTTCCTCGAGCGCGGCGAGGAGGTCGCCCACGCGGTCGAACTCGTCCTCCAGGTCGGCCGGTTCGCAGCCGAGGCCGCGGCAGGCGTCCACGACGGCGAGCGCGAGGTCGTGGCCGATGTGCGCGTTGATGCCCGCGAGCGCGAACTGCAGGGGCCGTACGCCCGGATGGCGGCGGAACTGGAACAGCGGGCGCCAGCAGGCGGGCGGCCGGCGGTCGTGGGCCGAGGCGTCGACCGCCGCGAGATAGCGCTCCGCGAACCGTACGTCCAGCGTGATCGCGGCCCGCGGGTCGGCGAACCGGCCCGCGTCGATGCGCCGGTCCACCTCCTGTGTGACGGCGAGGTAGACGCGGTTGAAGACGGCGACCCCGTCCCGTGGCGGCAGGGCCGCGTCGAGGGCGCGCATACGGGAGAGGACCCCGTCGACCGGGCTGCCGGGGGGCGGGTCGGACTGTTCCAAGTGCGGCATGGGGGAAGAGTCGCAGTCGTGGGCCGGTCCGCGTGCCGACGGGACCGGCGCTTCCCCGGAACGGGGGAACGCGCCCGTCGTCCGTCGTACGCCTACGAACTCGCCCGCTGTTCCCCCGGGTCGTACGACGAGGTGCCCTCGTCCAGCAGCGGCTGCTGGGACTTGAGGTGGGCGGGGGCGAAGGCGCGCAGGGCGTGGTAGCCGGTGATGACGACCAGCGTGCCGAGCGCGATGCCGCTGAGGGAGAAGGTGTCGGTGAACTCCATCGTGACGTTGCCGACGCCGATGATGATGCCCGCGGCGGCCGGCACCAGGTTCAGCGGGTTGCGCAGGTCCACCTCGGCGTTGATCCAGATCTGCGCGCCGAGCAGGCCGATCATGCCGTAGAGGATGACGGTGATGCCGCCGAGGACCCCGCCCGGGATCGCGGCCACCACCGCGCCGAACTTCGGGCACAGGCCGAACAGGAGCGCGAAGCCGGCGGCGGCCCAGTAGGCGGCGGTGGAGTAGACGCGGGTCGCGGCCATCACGCCGATGTTCTCCGAGTAGGTGGTGTTGGGCGGGCCGCCGACCGCGGTGGACAGCACCGAGCCGAGTCCGTCGGCGGAGATCGCCGTGCCGAGCTTGTCGTCGAGCGGGTCGCCGGTCATCTCGCCGACGGCCTTGACGTGTCCGGCGTTCTCCGCGACCAGGGCGATGACGACCGGGAGGGCGACGAGGATCGCGGACCACTCGAAGGACGGGCCGTGGAAGGAGGGCAGGCCGATCCAGTCCGCCCGGCCGACGGCGGAGAGGTCCAGCCGCCAGTGGTCGGTGACTTTGCCGCTCGCGTCCGCCGAGTGGATCCGGCCGAAGATCCGGTCGAACGCCCAGGAGACGCCGTACCCGAAGACCAGGCCCAGGAAGATCGCGATGCGGGACCAGAATCCGCGCAGGCAGACGACGGCCAGACCGGTGAACGCCATGACCAGCAGGGCCGTCCACTGGTCCTGAGGCCAGTAGGTGGCGGCGGTGACCGGGGCGAGGTTGAAGCCGATCAGCATCACGACCGCGCCGGTGACGATCGGCGGCATCGCGGCGTGGATGATCCGCGCGCCGAACCGCTGTACGGCCACACCCACCGCGAACAGCGCCACGCCCACGACGAGCACCGCGCCGGTGACCGTGGCGCTCGTGCCGCCCTGGGCGCGGATGACCGCCGCGACGCCCACGAAGGACAGTGAACAGCCGAGGTAACTGGGCACCCGGCCGCGGGTCGCGAGCAGGAAGATCACTGTCGCCACGCCCGACATCATGATCGCCAGATTGGGGTCCAGGCCCATCAGGACGGGTGCCACGAAGGACGCGCCGAACATCGCGACCACGTGCTGGGCGCCGAGGCCCATCGTGCGGGGCCAGGAGAGCCGCTCGTCGGGGCGGACCACCGCGCCGGGCGCCAGGGTGCGTCCGTCGCCGTGCAGTGTCCAGCGGACGCCAAGATCCATGGTGCGGTTCGCTTTCGTCGGTGCCGTGCGGATGTCCGGCCCATTCTTCCGTGACATCACAGGGTGAGCGACCGCTTAGGATAGGGGACGGTTGCCCTCTGCACCGGTCGCGGTGCGGCCTGCCGCGCACCCCAGGAGCACCGACGTGACCGCCGAAGCCCCGCTCGCACCCGCCCTGTCCCACGGCCGGCTGATCCCCGTCACCGTGCACTTCGACGACCTGGGCGCGCTGGACTGCTGCACAACGCCCGCTACCCGCTGATGGTCGAGCGCGCCCGGACCGAGCTGTGGCAGGGGTACGGCGTGCGCTCCGAGGGCGACCGGGCTGCGGCCGGCGACGCCCCCAACGCCGTCAAGGAACTGCGCATCACCTACGAGGCGCCGGTCACCAAGCCGGGCGGACACGCCGTCCACCTGTGGCTGGAGCGGCTCGCACCACCGGCCTGACGTACGGCTTCCGCTTCTGCCCGGCCGACGGCGCGCTCACGTACGCGCACGGCACCCGGGTGCTCGTCCGGCTGGACGCGGCGACCCTGCGCCCCGCGCCCCGGAGCGGGCCCCTCAGGAGCGCCGGTCGGGAACTGCTGCGTCCGCAGCACTGATCCGGGGCCGGTCGCGGTCGCCCGCGCGCAGCACCCCGGCGAACGCCATCAGCCCGCACGCCAGCACCGTCACCAGCACGAAGGAGACCGTGAGGCTGGTCGCCTGGGCCAGACCGCCGATGGCGCTCGGCGCGACCAGGCCCGAGGCGTAGGTGATGGTCGCGACACCCGCGATCGCCTGACTCGGGTTGGGGCCGCTGCGGCCCGCCGCCGCGAAACAGAGCGGTACGACGACGGCGATCCCGAGGCCCATGAGCGCGAACCCGGCCATGGCCACCGAGGGACGGTCCGCCACGACGACGAGCAGACCGCCGACGGCGGCGAGCGCACCGCTCACCCGCACCGTCCGCACGGCCCCGTAGCGGTCCACCACCTTGTCGCCGGCGATCCGGGCGACGGCCATGGTGAGCGTGAAGCCGGTCGTACAGGCGGCCGCGAGACCCGCCGAGGAGTCGAGCCGGTCGCGCAGGTAGACCGCCGACCAGTCCAGGCTCGCGCCCTCCGCGAACACCGCGCAGAAGCCGACGGCGCCGATGAGCAGCGCGGAACGCGGCGGCAGCGCGAACCGTGGCGGAGGTTCCTCGTCCTCGGTGGGTTGCAGGTCGAGCACCCAGGCGCACGCCGCCACCCCCGCCACGGTCAACACCGCGGCCGCCAGCAGGTGGTGCAGGCGCGCGTCCGCGCCCAGGTGGGCGGCGAGCGTGCCGCCGGCCGAGCCGACCAGGGCGCCCGCGCTCCACATGCCGTGCAGGCCGGACATGATCGAGCGGCCGAGACGGTTCTCGACTTCCACACCGAGCGCGTTCATCGCCACGTCCGCCATGCCCGCCGTGGCGCCGTAGACGAACAGGGCCAGACACAGTGCCGGCAGGTTCGGGGAGAGGGAGGGCAGGACCAGCGCCAGCGTCCACAGGGCCATCAGCCCGCGCAACGCGGTGCGGGCACCGAAACGGTGGCTCACGCGGCCGGCGAGCGGCATCGCCACCGACGCGCCGAGCGCGGGGAAGGCGAGAGCCAGCCCCAGCTGCCCGGCGCTGACCGAGGCATGGTCCTGGATCCACGGCACACGCGTCGCGAAGGAGCCGGCGACGGCACCGTGCACGGCGAACACGGTGGCCACGGCGTACCGGGCCCGCCTCACCTCGCGCTGGTCGTAGACCACGTCACTCACGCCCGGCCCTCCCCGTGTCTGCGCTCATGGGGCCGTAAACTATCAGGGACCCTGCCTGATAGATAGCGGTCACCGGGGTGGCCGCCCCGCTGCGTCCGTCCACCGGTCTGGGAGGATTCCCCGCATGCCCGCATCCCCGCGCACCGCCCGGGCCATCAACGACCGGCTCGCCCTGCGGCTGCTCCAGGACGAAGGCGCGTTGACGGCAGGGCAGTTGAAGCAGCTCACCGGCCTGTCCCGGCCCACGGTCGCCGACCTCGTCGAACGCCTCACCGCCTCCGGCCTGATCGAAATCGTCGGCGAGACGGGCGCACAACGCCGCGGCCCGAACGCCCGGCTGTACGGCATCGCCGCGGACCGCGCCCACCTGGCGGCACTGGACGTGCGCACGGAGGGCGTGGCGGTCGTCGTGTCCGACCTGGCCGGCCGGGTGCTCTCCGAGGCGTCCGTGCCGATCGCCGGGGACACCGGCACGGGGTCCGCCGTGGAACAGGCGGTGACACTGGTCGAGCGGGTGGCCAAGGAGGCCGGCGCGGACCGGCTGCACACCGTGGGCATCGGCGCGCCGGGACTGATCGACCCCGCGAGCGGCGAACTGCGCGACTCCAGCGGCCTGCCCGCCTGGCACCGCCGCCTGGTGGCCACCCTCCAGGAACGGCTCCCCGCGGCCCGGGTCAGCGTGGAGAACGAGACGAACCTCGCCGCCCTGGCCGAGCAGCGCGAGGGCGTCGCCCGGGACCGCGCGACCTTCGTCCTGCTGTGGCTGGGCCACGGCACGGGCGCGGCCGTCGTCCTGGACGGCGCCCTGCGCCGGGGTGCCTCCGGCGGGACCGGCGAGATCGGCTTCCTGCCGGTGCCCGGCACGGCCGGACTGCCCTCGGCGACCGACTGCGAGGGCGGCTTCCACTCCCTGGCCGGGGCGGCGGCGATCACGGCCCTGGCGGGTGAGCACGGGCTCACGGCACCGGCGGACGCGGACGGGCCGGGGGCGGCGGCACTCGTGCGGGAGGCCGTGCGCACCGGCGGGCACGCCCCGGACGGCGGACGGCCTCGCCCCCCGGCCGGTGGCGCCGGCCCCGGAGAGCCCGACGGCTTCCTCGACGCACTCGCCGACCGCCTCGCCGTCGGAGTCGCCTCCGTCGTCGCCGTCCTCGACCCCGGCTGCGTGGTCCTCGGCGGCGAGGTCGGCCAGGCCGGCGGAGAGCCACTGGCCGGTCGCGTGGAGCGGCGCCTGCGGCGTATGGCCCCCCTGCCGACCGAGGTCCGCCCCAGCAGCCTCGGCGGCGGTGCGGTGCTGCGCGGCGCCCTGCTGACGGCCCGCGAGGCGGCCCAGGCGGAGCTGTACGGCAGGCCCTGACGGGGCGGGGGACCGCGAGACGGTCCCGGCACGCCGGGTCGGCGGGTGGGAGACCCGCGGCGGTACGCCGGTCGGGTCGGAGGCCTGCGGCGGTAGGCCGGGCGGGTGGGAGGCCTGCGGCGGTAGGCCGGGCGGGTGGGAGGCCTGCGGCGGTAGGCCGGGCGGGTGGGAGGCCTGCGGCGGTAGGCCGGTCGGGTGGGAGACCCGCGGCGGTAGGCCGGGCGGGTGGGAGACCCGGCGGCGGGCAAGGGCCGTCGTCACCGCCGCCGGGCCGATCGAGGGCGGGGTCAACCGGACCAGAGGTCCTGCCGCATCCCCCGGGCGCCGGTGGTGCAGGGCTCCTCGCCCCTCGTCCACCACCTGTCCCTTCTCAAGTGCCCGCGGAGGGTCGGAAGGTTGCCGCCGGTGTTCTGCGCGTGCTCCGCGGCGGAGTTCGTCGCGGCGGCCGGGCGCGGCGCACCCGAACCGGGGGGAGAGGGCGAGGCATGGCCCGCAGGGGCCGGGGAGGCCGCACCCGGCTCCGCCGCCGGGGCGCCGCGCGCCGGGTCACCGGCCGACGCGTCGGTCCGCCCGCCGAAGGTCACCGTCCCGTTCGGCGGCGTCGACGCCGCCAGGTGGCACCCGAGGTCCCGCTCCGTCGACGCTTCGCGGTGCCGGCGACCGCCGGCCCGGCGGCTTCGGCGGGACCCGGCGGGGTCGCCCCGCGGCTTCGGCGGGACCCGGCGGGCGTCGCCCCGCGGCCCGTCGCCGTCGCCCCCCCGTGTGACCGCTGCGGATCACCGAGGCCCCCCGGCCCGACGGGTCCTCGGCGTCGCCGGGCGCCGAGGTGTGTGGTCGAAGCGGAAATCCGTGCGCAGGGCGGGGTCGTCGGCGTGTCGTCCGCGAGGGCGGCAGGACTCCTGGGCGGCGGCGCGGGACGCGGTCCGCCGGTGGCCCGGCGAGCAGCCTGCCCGCGACCGCCGCGACGGTCGTGGGCACGGCGGGGCGGGCCCGGTGTGGTGAGGGGGACGGCACGGTCGGTTCCTCTCCGGGGAATGGCGCAGACCGACACTAGAAAGGACTAGACCAATCAGTCAATAGGTGTGGACCAATCGCAAGGGGCCGGACCCGGAGGGGAGTTGGGGGATGTCCCCGTGGGAAGTCCACCGCTACGCCTTGTGAGCCACCCCACACACCTCGGCCGGATGGACGGCGATCGGGCGTGGCACACTGGCCCTGTACCTAAAGCAGCGCACTCCGGGGTCGGTGAAAGTCCGAACCGGCGGTTACAGTCCGCGACCCGGTCACGTCCAGTGACCGGTTGACCAGGTGAAATTCCTGGACCGACGGTTAAAGTCCGGATGGGAGGCAGTGCGCGGCGGGCGGGCATTCGTGCGCGCCGCCGTATGTGTACTCGTCCGAGCGGGCGAGTCTGTCCGGCGTCGCCCCCGGTGTCCTCGCCCGTACCTTCTGTCGTCCTCGACAGGCCCCGGAGTCCGTGCCCCAACGTGGCAGGAGGACCCGGGAAGTGTTCACCGGAATCGTCGAAGAGCTGGGTGAGGTCACCGCCGTCGAGAACCTCGGCGACGCCTCCCGCTTCCGGCTGCGCGGCCCCGTCGTCACCGACGGCGCGAAGCACGGCGACTCCATCGCCGTGAACGGGGTCTGTCTCACCGTCGTCGAACACGAGGGCGACGAGTTCACCGCCGACGTCATGGCGGAGACCCTCGACCGCTCCAGCCTCGGCGCCCTGACCGTCGGATCCCGCGTCAACCTCGAACGCCCCACCGCCGTCGGCGCCCGCCTCGGCGGGCACATCGTGCAGGGCCACGTCGACGGCACCGGCGAGGTCCTGGAGCGCAAGCCGTCCGAGCACTGGGAGATCGTCAAGGTCTCCCTCCCCGCCGACCTCGCCCGGTACGTCGTCGAGAAGGGCTCCATCACCGTCGACGGCATCAGCCTCACCGTCGTCGACGCCGGCCCGGACTACTTCACCGTCAGCCTCATCCCCACCACCCTCGCCCTGACCACCCTGGGCCTCAAGCAGCCCGGCGACCCGGTCAACCTCGAGGTGGACGTCGTCGCCAAGTACGTCGAGCGCCTGCTCGCGAGCAGCCGGGGAGCGACGCGGTGAACTGGCTGAACTCGGAGGCGTTCGTCCTCTTCGGCCAGCACATCCTGTGGTCGGACATGGTCGGCAACATACTCGGCCTCGTCGGCCTCGCCCTCGGCTGGCGGCGCTCCCTGATCACCTGGCCCGTGCAGTTCCTCTCCGGCCTGATCCTCTTCGGCGCCTTCTACGGGCATCTCACCGGCAGCGCCGGCAAGCAGGCCGTCGTCATGGCCGTCGCCGTGTACGGCTGGTGGCAGTGGAACCGCGGCAGGGGCGGATCCGCGGACGGACACATCACCCCGCGGTTCGCCAGCTGGCCCGAGCGCGCCGCGATGGTCGCCGCCGCGGCGGTCGGCACGGTGGCGGTGGCCCTCCTCTTCAAGGCCTACCCCCACCTCTCCTGGGACCCCTGGCCCGACGCGTACATCTTCGTCGGCACCATCGTCGCCATGTACGCCCAGGCCCGCGGCATGGTCGAGTTCTGGTTCGCCTGGCTCCTCGTCGACCTCGTCGGCGTCCCCCTCAACTTCGCCAACGGCTACGCCTTCTCCGGCTTCGTCTACGTCATCTACGGCGCACTCGTCCTGTGGGGCATGCGCGACTGGTGGCTGCGCTCCCGCAAGGGCCCGCAGCCCACCCTGGAAGGAGCGCCGGCATGAGCGCCGCACCCGTCCTGTACAGCTCCGACGACATCGAGGACCTCGCCCTCGACCCCGTCGAGCAGGCCATCGCCGACATCGCGGCCGGCCGCCCGGTCGTGGTCGTCGACGACGAGGACCGCGAGAACGAGGGCGACCTCGTCGTCGCCGCCGAGATGGCCACGCCCGAGATCGTCGCCTTCATGATGAGCGAGTGCCGCGGCCTGATCTGCGCCCCCATGGAGGGCGGCGAACTCGACCGGCTCCGACTCCCGCAGATGGTCACCGACAACACCGAGTCCATGAAGACCGCGTTCACGGTCTCCGTCGACGCCACCGCCGCGCACGGCGTGACCACCGGCATCTCCGCCTCCGACCGCGCCACCACCCTCCAGCTCCTGGCGAGCGGCACCGCCGAGCCGTCCGACCTCGTGCGGCCCGGCCACATCTTCCCGCTGCGCGCCAGGTCCGGCGGCGTCCTCGTGCGCAACGGCCACACCGAGGCCGCCGTCGACCTCGCCCGCCTCGCGGGCCTGCGCCCGGCCGGCGCGATCGTCGAGATCGCCGGCGAGGACGGCCGGATGCTGCGGCTGCCCGAGCTGATCCCCTTCGCCCGCAAGCACGGCCTGACGATCATCTCCATCGAGGACCTGATCGCCTACCGCCGCACCGCCGAGCCCACCGTCCGCCGCGAGGCCGAGGTCCACCTGCCGACCACCCACGGCACCTTCACCGCCTACGGCTACCGTTCCGTCGTCGACGGCGTCGAGCACGTCGCCCTCGTCCACGGCGAGATCGGCGACGGCGAGGACGTCCTGGTCCGCGTCCACTCCGAATGCCTCACCGGCGACGTCTTCACCTCCGCCCGCTGCGACTGCGGCCCCCAGCTCGACGCCGCCCTGCGGCGCATCCAGGCCGAGGGCCGGGGCGTGGTCGTCTACCTGCGCGGACACGAGGGGCGCGGCATCGGCCTGCTGTCCAAGCTGAGGGCCTACGAACTCCAGGAACGCGGCCGGGACACCCTCGACGCCAACCTGGAACTCGGCCTGCCCGCCGACGCCCGCGACTACGGCGCCGGCGCGCAGATCCTCGACGACCTGGGCGTGCGCAGCGTGCGCCTGATGACCAACAACCCCGAGAAGACGGACGCCCTCGTCCGGCACGGCCTCACGGTCTCCGGCCGCGAGCCGATGCCCGTCCAGGCCGACGAGCACAACATCCGCTACCTGCGCACCAAGCGGGACCGGATGGGACACGACCTGCCCTGGCTGGACACGGCCCCCGTGTCCCCCTGCGGCAACCAGTAAGCACAGCACTGAGGAGACACGAGAACGTGAGCGGCAAGGGTGCACCGGAGCTGTCCGTACGCAATGTGGGTGACCTCCGCGTCGCCGTCATCGCGGCCCAGTGGCACGAGAAGGTGATGGACGGTCTGGTCGACGGCGCCCTGCGCGCCCTGCACGACCTGGGCATCGACGAGCCGACCCTGTTGCGGGTCCCCGGCAGCTGGGAGCTGCCCGTCGTCGCCAAGGTCCTCGCCGGACGCGGCTACGACGCGATCGTCGCCCTCGGCGTCGTCATCCGCGGCGGCACCCCCCACTTCGACTACGTGTGCCAGGGCGTCACCCAGGGCCTCACCCAGGTCTCCGTCGAGACCGGCGTCCCCGTCGGCTTCGGCGTCCTCACCTGCGACACCGAGGAACAGGCCCTGGACCGGGCGGGTATCGAGGGCTCCAGCGAGGACAAGGGCCACGAGGCGGTGACGGCGGCGGTGGCGACCGCGGCCACCCTCCGCTCAGTATCCGAACCGTGGCGTTAGGCCGGTGGGCACAGCGCGTAAAGTGGGCGCCACCATGTCCAAGAAGACGTTCGAGGAGCTCTTCGCCGAGCTCCAGCAGAAGGCCGCCACCGGCGACCCCGCCACTTCCCGCACCGCCGAACTGGTCGAGAAGGGCGTCCATGCCATCGGCAAGAAGGTTGTCGAGGAGGCCGCCGAGGTCTGGATGGCCGCCGAGTACGAAGGCAAGGACGCGGCAGCCGAGGAGATCTCGCAGCTGCTGTACCACGTCCAGGTGATGATGGTCGCCCGCGGGATCTCCCTGGACGACGTCTACGCCCACCTCTGAGCCGCACCCGTCCCCCCTCCCCGTACGAACGAAGGAAGCTCGCCTCATGCTGCGCATCGCCGTCCCCAACAAGGGTTCCCTGTCCGGCCCTGCGGCGGAGATGCTGCATGAGGCCGGCTACCTGCAGCGCCGGGAGTCCAAGGAACTGCGGATCGTCGACCCGGAGAACGAGGTCGAATTCTTCTACCTCCGCCCCCGCGACATCGCGATCTACGTCTCCTCCGGCCGCCTCGACATCGGCATCACCGGACGCGACCTGCTGATCGACTCCGGTGCCAGGGCCGAGGAGATCCTCCCGCTCGGTTTCGCCCGCTCCACCTTCCGCTACGCCACCAAGCCCGGCACCGCCAAGGGCGTCGAGGACCTCGGCGGCATGACGGTCGCCACCTCCTACGAGGGCATCGTCGCCAAGCACCTCGCGGACCACGGCATCGACGCCTCCGTCGTCCACCTCGACGGCGCCGTCGAGACCGCCATCGAGCTCGGCGTCGCCGAGGTCATCGCGGACGTCGTCGAGACCGGCACCTCCCTGCGCAACGCGGGCCTGGAGGTCATCGGCGAGCCCATCATGAAGTCCGAGGCCGTCGTCATCCGCCGCACCGGCGCCGACGCCGAGGAGCTCAAGGTCCAGCAGTTCCTGCGTCGCCTCCAGGGCGTCCTCGTCGCGCGGACGTACGTGATGATGGACTACGACTGCCGCGTCGAACAGCTCGAGAAGGCCGTCGCGCTCACCCCGGGCCTGGAGTCGCCGACCGTCTCCCCCCTGCACAACGAGGGCTGGGTCGCCGTCCGCGCCATGGTCCCCGCCAAGGAGGCCCAGCGCATCATGGACGACCTGTACGACATCGGCGCCCGAGCCATCCTGACCACGGCCATCCACGCCTGCCGCCTCTGAGGTCCCCCCGGAACATGTCCGACCTGCCCGCCCTTCCCGTCACCTTCCGGCCCGGCCGCACCCGCGCGGTGCTGCTCACGGCCGGGGTGGCGATCTTCCTCGTCATCTCCGCCGTCGCCATGGCCCTGGAACAGCTCGGCCCGGGGGAGCGGCTCAGCTTCGTCCTGACCGGCGCGCTCATCTTCTGGGTGCTGGCCCGGCTCGCCCGGGTGCGGGTCCTCGCCGACGACTCCGGCGTCACCGTCGTGAACATCGCGAGCCGGCGGCGCCTGGACTGGGCGCAGATCCTCCGGGTGAACCTCCGTCCGGGCGACCCCTGGGTCTTCCTCGACCTCAGCGACGGCACCAGTCTGCCCGCGCTCGGCATCCAGCCCGGCATCGACAAACAGCAGGCCATCGCCGACGCCCGCACCCTGCGCGCACTCGCCGAGGCCAGGGCGATCCACGACCCCGAGGCGCCCCCCGAGCAGGATCAGGGCTGACTCGGGGCCCTCCACCCTGCCGCGAAAGCGCCTGTCTTGATTAATCTGGTGACGGAGACGCCCCCTGCGCGTCTTCGCCCCTGTGGTGCCCTGCCGGGTGCACAGGGGTTCCTGCTACCCGAGGAGTGACCCTCTCCGGCGATGGACGGATCGTCCTGTAGTACCTGCGCCGCCCCTTCCCACGCGGAGGCGGCGGCATCATGACCACCCCCCTGCTGCTCCTCGCAGCCGCGTTCCTGCTCATCCTCGCGAACGGCTTCTTCGTGGCCGCCGAGTTCGGCCTCGTCACGGTCGAACGCCCGGACGCCGAGAAGGCCGCCGCCGAGGGCGACCGACGGGCCCGTACGGTCGTCGAGTCGCTCAAGGAGCTGTCCTTCCAGCTCTCCGGCACCCAGCTCGGCATCACCATCACCTCCCTCGTCGTCGGCATGCTCGCCGAACCGGCGCTCGCGGAGCTGCTGGACGGCCCCGTCACCGCGACCGGCGTCCCCGAGCCGGCCGTCTCCGGTGTCGCCGTCGCCATCGGCATGCTGTTGGCCTCGGCCGTGCAGATGGTGATCGGCGAGCTCGTCCCGAAGAACTGGGCGGTGTCCAAGCCGATGCAGGTCGCGCGCTTCGTCGCCGGCCCGCAGCATGCCTTCGCCCGGCTGTTCCGTCCGGTCATCGCCGGACTGAACGCCGTCGCCAACCGACTCGTGCGCGCCCTGGGCGTCGAGCCCACCGAGGAGCTGGCCTCCGCCCGCACCCCCGGCGAACTCGTCTCCCTGGCCCGCCACTCCGCGCAGGCAGGCGCCCTCGAACAGGACACGGCCGACCTGTTCGTCAGGACCCTGTCCCTGGCCGAGCTGACCGCGCAACACGTGATGACCCCGCGCGTGAAGGTCAGCGCCCTGCAGTCCTCGGCCACCGCCGAGGACGTGGTCAACCTGACCCGCGCCACCGGCCTGTCCCGGTTCCCCGTCTACCGCGAGAAGATCGACGAGGTCGTCGGTATGGTCCACCTCAAGGACGCCCTGGCCGTCCCCGTCCACGAGCGTCTGCGCACCCCGGCCGCCCGCATCGCCCGTCCGGCGCTGCTGGTCCCCGAGACCCTGCCCGTCCAGCCCCTGTTGGCCCGGCTGCGCAGCGAGCAGCCCATCGCCGTCGTCGTCGACGAGTACGGCGGCACGGCCGGTGTGGTGACCCTGGAGGACATCGTCGAGGAGATCGTCGGCGAGGTCCGCGACGAGCACGACGGGCTCGACACCCCCGAACTCGCCGCCGCCCCGCCCGAGGACGGCAGGCCCGCCTGGGACGTCGACGGCAGCTGCCGGGTCGACGCCCTCAAGCGCATAGGCCTCGACGTCCCGGAGGGGCCGTACGAGACGGTCGCCGGGCTCGTCGCCGACCTGCTCGGCCGCATCCCCGCCGTCGGCGACCGGGCCGAGCTGCCCGGCTGGCGGCTCTCGGTGCGCCGCGTCGGCCACTACCGGGCCGAACGGGTCCGGCTGGTGCGCACCGGCGTGGTCGTGGAGGTCGCCCGATGAGCGTCCTCCAACTCGCCTTCGCCGGCCTCCTCGTGCTGGCGAACGGATTCTTCGTCGGCGCCGAGTTCGCGCTCGTCTCCGTCCGCCGCAGCCAGATCGAACCGCTGGGCACGGCCCGGGCCCGCCAGGTCCTCTACGGTCTGGAACGCCTGCCGCAGATGATGGCCGCCGCCCAGTTCGGCATCACCATCTGCTCGCTCACCCTCGGCGCGGTCGCCGAACCGACGGTCGCGCACCTGCTGGAGCCGGTCTTCGAGTGGATCCACCTGCCGCACGGCATGATCCACCCGCTGGGCTATGTGATCGCCCTGGCGGCCGTGGTCTTCTTCCACCTCGTCATCGGCGAGATGGTCCCGAAGAACCTCGCCATGGCCGCCCCGGAGAGGGCCGCGCTGTGGCTCAGCCCCGGCCTGGTGTACTTCGCCCGTTTCTGCCGGCCCGTCACCGCCGCCCTCGGCGCCTGCGCCCAGGGCATCCTGCGGCTCTTCAGCGTCGAGCCCAGGGACGAGGTCGAGGCCGTCTTCACCAGCGAGCAGCTCAACCGGCTGGTGGAGGACTCCGGCCAGGCCGGTCTGCTCGACCCCGAGGAGCAGGAGCGCCTGGAGGACGCCCTGGAGCTGGGCTCGCGCCCGGTGACGGACGTCCTGCTGCGGCGCGAGTCGCTGGTGACCGTCAGCCCGTCGGTCACCCCCGGCGAGATCGTCGACCTCACCGCCCGCACCGGCTACTCCCGCTTTCCCGTCGCCGCGGAGACCGGCGCCTTCATGGGCTATCTGCACGTCAAGGACGTCCTCGACCTGGAGGAGTCCGAGCGGGCCGTACCCCAGCAGCTGTGGCGCCCGATGACGACGCTCCGCTCGGAACTGCCGCTGGACGACGCGCTGACTGTCATGCGCAGGGCGGCCACGCACCTGGCCCAGGTCGCGGACGCGTCCGGGAAGATACTCGGACTCGTCGCCCTGGAGGACGTCCTGGAACTCCTGGTGGGCGAGGTGCGGGACCCGGCCCACCGGGAGGTGCCCGAAGTGGTGATGGCCACCTAGGGGGTGTTTCGAAAGTTCCGCACAGCACCCACGGCGCCCGGCACGCCCTCTCGCCGCACCGGCCGAAAGCCCGAGTACGCCCAGTACGAGTGCTTTCGTCCGGCACGCCGAGAGCACGCACCGGACACCGCGGGCACCGCACGGGACGTTCGAAACACCCCCTAGCACGTCGTTCGGACCCTGCCGCGTTCGCGGGGTCCGGCACGCGCGTCCGCAGCGGCGTCGTCGGGTGCCGACTTCCCCCCGCTCGAACAGCCCTGCGCGGGGGGACCCCATCGTGTCGACGCCCTCCTCCGCCTGGCAGCCGCACGCACGGGACCCCGCTCACCGGCACCGAACAGCACCGTCGCCGCCCTGCAGCCCGATCCGCGCGACAGGCCCCGGACTCGGGTGCGGACCAGGCCGCGGAAGCGTTGGGGAGGGCGAACGCCTCACATCGCCGACGGATCCTGCGGCCCCCGCCCCGACAGCACCTCGCCGTACGCCTGCATCAGGTCGGCGAGGCGCAGGGTCGACAGGTCGTCCCGGGACAGCGTGCCGGGGCAGGTCGACAGCCGCAGGTCCCGGTACGCGCAGCTCTTCTCGTACAGCGTGCGCAGGAACCGCCCGTTGCCCAGCTCGTCGATCCACCCCTGCTCCACCACGTGCCCCGCGATGGACCGCAGCTCGTCCAACGCCTCCTCGTCCCACACGTCGCCGTTCTCCGCGGCCAGCACCTCACCGATCGAGGTCAGCTCCAGGGGCCGGTACGAGGGGAAGTCGACCCGGGTCGTGAAGCGCGACGACAGCCCCGGGTTCGCGGTCAGCAGCCGGTCCATGCCCTCCGGATAGCCGGCCAGGATCACCACCAGGTGGTCCCGGTTGTCCTCGGCCCGCTTCAGCAGCACCTGCAGTGCCTCGTCGCCGTACGCGTCGCCCTTGCCGTAGCCGGAGTTGGACAGCGAGTAGGCCTCGTCGACGAAGAGGACGCCCCCGAGAGCCGAGTCGATCAGCTCGTTTGCCTTCACGGCCGTCTGCCCGAGGTACTCGCCGACGAGGTCGGCCCGCTGGGCCTCGACGAGGTGGTCGCCGCCGAGCAGGCCGAGGGCGTAGAAGACCCGGCCGAGGATGCGGGCGACCGTGGTCTTGCCGGTGCCGGAAGGGCCGGAGAAGACGAAGTGCCGCTTGGGCGGCTGGACCGGGAGGCCCTGTCCAGCCCGCAGCCGGGCCATGTTCAGCTGCGCCGACAATGCCTTGACCTGGCGTTTCACCGGCTCCAGGCCCACCATGCGCTCGAGTTCGGCGAGCGCCTCCTCCAGGAGGACGGGGTCGGTGGGCCCGGCGGGCAGGGCCGGGGGCGGGAGTGTCCTGTGGCGCACCGCGGGATCGGTCACCGAGGGCAGGGGACCGGCGGGCGGCAGGTCGACGGGCTCGGTGAGCTTCAGATCGCGGCCCTCGGCGCCGAACAGCGGGTCGAGGGTGTCCGGTCCGTCCCCGCCGTCCTGTCCGGCTCCGGTGAGGGTGATCGCGGCGAGGTCGGAGGGATCGTCGTAGCCGTCGCCCTCGGCGATCGCGGCGAGCCGGGCCGAGGTGTCCATGAAGGCGGGGTCGACGCGGTGCACGGCCCGGTAGAGGGGGAGCGCGGCCGCGGACCGTCCGGTGCCCTCGTGGGCGCGGGCCAGCCAGTACCGCAGCTCCTTGCGCTGCGGCTGCTCGCTGCGGCAGCGCATCAGGGCCACGGACAGCAGCGGCTCGGCCTGCCCGTACATCTCCAGGCGGACCCGCGCCATGCCGCCGAAGAGGCCGGCCTCGATGCCGAGGAGGGTGTCGTCGAGCAGCGGGTCGGTGTGCCGTACGAGCTGTTCCCAGTCCTTGACCAGGTAGGCGCGGCAGGCGTGCAGGAAGCGGACCTGGTGGTCGGTGTCGATGGGCGGCAGTCCGGCGAGTGCCCGGTCCAGCTCGGGCACATGGCGGCCGTCCAGCCAGTGCGAGGCGTGCGCGAGGAGCAGGTCGCGGGGGGTTTCGAGCACCGGCTGGACCCACCAGCCCAGCCAGTACCAGGAGTTGAGGTTGCGGCGGTGCCGGGTGCGCTGTTCGCCGAACCGTTCCCGGTGGCGGAACATGCGCAGCAGCGCGGTGGTCGTGTCCACGCGCAGCGCGTGCAGTCCGAGCCAGCCGTCGGCCATCCCGGGATCGATCCGCACCGCGGTGCGGAACTCCTCCTCCGCCTGGGGGTAGGCGCCCATGGTGTAGGCGTCCACGCCTCTCAGCCAGGCGAGGTCGGCCGGGGCCTCGGGGCCCCGCGTGCCGAAGTCCATCACGTCACGTCCCCCACAAACCGTGCCCCCGTCGGTATGCCGCCGGGCCGGCGCCCACCGGCCGCCCCGGTCGAAACGCTGTGCCGCCGACCGGAGTTGAAGGTGCGCGCAGCAGCCGTCCTGGGTCGCACCGAGGGCATCGTACCCGCGGGGATGTCACCCGCCGAAGGGTGCCGCACCAGCCGTTCGGCGAGGTGGGAGCGCGGGGGGCGCACGTGTGCACGGTGACCCTGGGTGAGGAGGAAGCATCACATCGCGTCCAGATTCGACGCGGAACGCGGGGTGCGGACAGAACGAAGCCCCCGGTCACGGGGGAACAACCGGGGGCTTCGCGTCCTGAGGGCGGCTTCGATTGCCGCACATTGAGAACGTAAGTCCTGTCCGGGCCGCCGGTCAAGCCGAGTTGAAGCACTTGGCCAAGTTCGAACGCAAGACCCTTCACAAGTTCACCACACCATGAGGGGTTCCTCACTCTGGGTGATGATGCGGACCGCGGGGCGCGTTCACACCGGCCCCGGTGACACCTCGTACCCCTCGGTCAACTGCCGTACCAGCAGGTCCGCATGGGGCCTCGACGGGTCGTCGGCGAAATGCCGCAGCTCGGCGCGGACCCACCCGTCCCAGAAGTCCCGTTGCTCCGCTCCGTCACGCCGTCGCCCTCGCGCCCACGCCTCCTCGGCGGGCACCTCCATCCACAGCAGGCAGGCGAGGTGCGGGCGCAGGGCGCGGCGGCCCGCCCCGACGCCCTCGATCAGCACCGCCGGAGCCGGCGGCAGAGGCCGGGGCGGCCCGAACCGGCGGGTGCGCCAGTCGTAGGGGGTGTAGTGCGCCGTCTCCCCGCGACCGAGGGGCTCGATCACCTGGGTCAGCAGCCGTCCGGTCCAGGCGAACAGCTCGCCGTGGCTCGCGATGTCGTCCAGGTGCAACACCGGGGCCTCGCCCTCCAGGGCTTCGGCGAGCCGTGCGGCGAACGTCGACTTCCCCGAGCCGGCGTGCCCGTCGACACCGATGAGGCGGACCGGCCCGCAGGACGGCGGGAGGCGGCGGAGCCGGGCGGCGAGCTGGTGGATGGCGGGTCCTGGGTGGGTGTTCGGGGGTGCGACGCGTCAGTGTAGTGCGGTGAGCGGTGCGGGTCCTCGCGGGCGTGCGGTGCGGGCGGCCCGGTGCGGCCGCCGTCGGACGTCACGCCGGTGGCGGACACGTCCGGGCGCGGCGCGGGCCGAAGTGCTGGAAGGCGGGGACGCGTGCGTCCATAGTGGGTCACCACCGTGCACCGGACCGTCCCGACTCGGACCCTGGGGGTCTTCCGCCCATGAGCAGAGCCGAACAGCCGTCCCGCGGAGCCGAATGCGCGTCGCCCACGACCGGCCGGCCCTCCCGCACGACCGACCGGCCCTCCCGCAGGAGCCTCCTCGCCGCCGCGGTCACGGCCGCCATGGCGGGCGGCGCGGGACCGGCGACGGCCGCCCCGGCCGACACCACGGGCACCGCGGGCGCCGAGGCGGCCCCCGCCGGGACCGTCGAACACCGTTCCTGGACGACCTACGCCGACTGGCGGGCCGGCACCGCCCGCGGTACCCGGGCCGTCGCCGGACCGCGGCCGGGCCTCGTCGTCGGCACCCCGCTCGGCACGGTCGACCACACCGACCCCCACACCGGCACCACCGCGGCCTGGGAGTACGCGACCTGGACCTCACCGGTCCACCGCCTCGCCGTGCCCGCGACCGAGGTGATCCCCTCGTGGAACGCGAGCACCCCCGCCGGCACCTGGCTCCAGGTCGAGCTGAGGGCCACCTACTCCGACGGAACGGAGACGCCCTGGTACGTGCTGGGACACTGGGCGTCCGGTGACCAGGACATCCGGCGGACCTCCGTCGACGGCCAGACCGACGGCCGCAGCACCGTCTGGACCGACACCCTCGCCGTCGACGACGCCGCGACGGGCCTGCGTCTTGCTTCCCACCGGGTCCGGCTGACCCTGTACCGCAGGCCCGGCACGAAGGCCACGCCCACCGTGTGGCGGCTGGGGGCCATGGGCTCCGCCGTCCCGGACCGGTTCACCGTCCCGGCCTCGGCGCCGGGGCTCGCACAGGAGCTGGCCGTCCCGCGCTACTCGCAGGAGGTCCACGCGGGCCGGTACCCCGAGTACGACAACGGCGGCGAGGCCTGGTGCAGTCCGACCTCCTCGCAGATGGTCATCGAGTACTGGGGCGGCCGTCTCACCCCCGACCAGCTCGCCTGGGTCGACCCCTCCTACACCGATCCGCAGGTGTGCCACGCGGCCCGCTTCACCTACGACCACCAGTACGGCGGCTGCGGCAACTGGCCGTTCAACGCCGCCTACGCGGCCACCTTCCCCGGCCTCGAGGGCGTGGTCACCCGGCTCGGCTCGCTCACCGACCTCGAGACGCTGGTCGCGGCCGGCATCCCGGTCGTGACGTCCCAGTCGTTCCTGAAGGGGGAGTTGACCGGGGCGGGGTACGGGACCTCTGGTCATCTGATGACGGTGATCGGCTTCACCGCGGACGGCGACGTGATCGCCAACGACCCCTCCGCGGCGACCAACGAGGCCGTGCGGCGCGTCTACCCGCGGCGCGAGTTCGAGAACGTCTGGTTGCGGACCAGGCGGTACAACGCGAGCGGCAAGGTGGTCTCAGGTACCGGCGGCGTCTGCTACCTCTACTTCCCGACACGGCCCTCAGCGCGCCGGCGCGCGGCGCTCGCGGCGGTGGGGGTGCGCTGAACGGACGAGCGGGAGGCCCCTCGCGCCGGGCGACCGGCCTCCCGCTCGTGTGAGCAAGGTCTCGGCCGCAAAGGCCCTGACGGGTGGCAAGGTGGACAGACCGGAACCTGTACCTCCGACTTCAGCGAGACGCCATGACCGCACACGCAGCCACCCTTGCCCGCGCCCGCACCGGCGGCCCCCAGGACGACGGTCCGAAGGTCCTCGAGCACGTGATGGGCTGGGTCCTCGTCGCCGTCGTCGCCATGCTCGTGACGCAGCTGGGACTGCTGTGACCCAGGAGCCGGGAGTTGCCCCTGCGCTGTGACGTGACCCACTGTTCGACCTGACATACTGACGTCGTCCCGCCGACCGTTGGAGACCAGGGTCGAAATTGAATATCAGTCAACAGCGCGACGCCGCCCGCCCGAGAGCCCGCGGCACCGAGCGCTCCGTGGCGCGTCGTGCCGAACTCATCGCCATCGGGCGTAAGTTGTTCGCCGACACGTCCTACGACGCTCTTTCGATGGACGACATCGCCCGGCAGGCGCACGTCGCCAAGGGGCTGATCTACTACTACTTCCAGTCCAAGCGCGGCTACTACCTGGCGATCATCCAGGACTCCGTCGCCGACCTGGTCACCTTCGCCGCGAGCGGAATCGAACTGCCGCAGGTGGACCGGGTCCACCGCACGATCGACAGCTATCTGCGCTTCGCCGAGCACCACCAGGCCGCCTACCGCACGATCGTCAGCGGCGGCGTCGGCTTCGACGCCGAGGTGCACGCCATCCGCGACGAGGTGCGCGAGGCGATCGTCGCGACCATCGCCGAGGGCGCGTACGGACGCAGCGACATCGCGGCGCTGCCCCGCATGGCCCTGGTCTCCTGGGTGTGCAGCGTCGAGGGCGCCACCCTCGAGTGGATCGACCGCCCCGAGCTCTCGCGTGACACCATGCGCGATCTCCTGGTGAGGACCCTGGGCGGCGCCCTGCGTGCCATCGAGGAGCTCGACCCCGCCTTCCCGGCCCCCCGATCGGCCCGCCGGGACGCCTGACGCCGTCGACACCCGCACGAGGGGCGGAGGAGGCTCATGGTCCCCCGCCCCAGTGCCCTCGCGGACGGCTGGTCGATGGCCTCGACCAGCTCACCGCCGGCCTGTCCCGGCTCGGCTTCCGGGGAAAGGTCCCGCCCAGTCCCTGCCGGTTCTCGACGTCATCCTGGTCGCGACGGTCGCGCGGGGTGCCGTGGCTTCACCCGTCGCTGCCGCACCGGCGTGGACCGGACCGGCGTGGACCGCACCGGCGTGGACCGCACCGGCGTGGACCGGACCGGCCACCTTCCCTTCGCCGGGCGCTTCGTCCTCGGCGACGCGCGCCGATGGACAGGGACGCGGAAACGCGAAGCCGGGAGGTAGGGGGACCGGACCGGTGCGGTCCGTGGTGCGGACCGATCCGGATCGTCCCCTCCCGTGCGGGCCCGTCCGCGCGCGGGCATACTCACAGCGCGCAGCGCGCTGCTGCGGTCCGGCCCCGTTCCGGGAGGGAGAACGTCGTCATGCCCGACCGACCCCTGTCACACGTGGACCGCCTCCTGCCCACGCCCGAGGCCCGGGACCTGCTGACGCTCGTCGAGGACCTCGCCCGCCGCGAGATCGTTCCGAGGGCCGCCGAGGAGGAGGACGCCGGCCGCTTCCCGCGCGAGCTGTTCACCCTCCTGTCGGCATCAGGACTGCTCGGCCTGCCGTACGACACGGCGTACGGCGGCGGCGACCAGCCCTACGAGGTCTACCTCCAGGTCATCGAGGAGCTCGCCGCCGCCCGGCTCACCGTAGGGCTGGGGGCCGGCGTGCACACGCTGGCCTGCTACCCGCTCGCCGCCCACGGCACCGAGGCGCAGCGCGCCGCGCACCTGCCCGCCCTGCTCGGCGGCGGGCTGCTCGGTGCGTACTGCCTGTCCGAACCTGCCTCCGGATCGGACGCCGCCTCCCTGCGCACCCGGGCGGTGCGGGACGGTGACACCTGGGTGATCACCGGCACCAAGGCCTGGGTCACGCACGGCGGGATCGCCGACTTCTACACGGTCATGGCCCGCACCGGCGGCGAGGGGCCGCGCGGGATCACCGCGTTCCTGGTCCCCGGCGACGCCGAGGGGCTCGACGTCGCTCCGCCGGAGCGGAAGATGGGGCTGAAGGGCTCGCCCACCGCCCAGGTCCACTTCGACGGGGTGCGGATCGCCGACACGCGGCGCCTCGGCGACGAGGGCCAGGGCTTCGCCATCGCCCTGGCCGCGCTGGACTCCGGACGGCTCGGCATCGCGGCCTGCGCGGTCGGGCTCGCCCGGGCGGCCCTCGAGGAGGCGGTCGCCTACGCGCGCGAGCGGCGGCAGTTCGGACGGCCCATCGCCGACTTCCAGGGACTGCGCTTCCTGCTCGCCGACATGGCCACCCGGATCGAGGCGGGCCGGGCCCTGTACCTGGCGGCGGCCCGGCTGCGGGACGCCGGGCGGCCGTTCGTGACCCAGGCGGCCATGGCCAAGCTGTACTGCACCGACGCCGCGATGCAGGTCACCACCGACGCCGTCCAGGTCCTCGGCGGCTACGGCTACACCGCCGACTTCCCCGTCGAGCGCTATCTGCGCGAGGCCAAGGTGCTGCAGATCGTCGAGGGCACCAACCAGATCCAGCGGATGGTCATCGCCCGTCGGACCTTGGGTCCGGAGACCCGCTGAACTGCCCCGGCCGCACCGGAGGCGCCACCAGCCGCACCCATTCCGGGTCGTGCCGGCCCGGCAGGGCACGGCCCCGCTCGGCCCAGACGCGGAGCAGATCGCGATAGATCGGCGGGTCCGGCACGGGCGGCGGAGCGATTCCCCCCGAGCGCGGAACCGATACTGCGGGCATGGGGAGGGGGACGAAGAGCTGACGGTGACGCCCCGGCGCCGAAGAGGTGAGGGTCATGCCCGGGCAACGCGGGCGCGTGACGCGGGGTCACCGGATCGCGCGGTCGGGTTTCCGTTCGGGGGGTGGAACGCGTTGGATCCACAGACGCCGATCCGGTCGCACCGGCCGGCGGACGCCCGCCCGGGCACACCGGTCCCGCACCACGGCACGGCCAGCGGCCGCGGTGCAGGCGGGGCTACGGGGGTGCTGGGCGCTGACGCTCAGGCCGCTTGGCGGCGCATCGTCGGCATGCGCATCGGGCGCGAACCCGGGCCGCCGACGTGCGAGAAGGGCTGGGTGCGCCAGTCCAGTCCCTGAGGGAGCGTCAACAGCAGCGCGGTGTCCTGCTCCTGCGGCTCGATGGACTCGTCCGCGGGACGGGACCCGGCCGCCGCGCGTCCCGTGCCGGCACACACCGTGAGCCCGAACGGGTTCCACGGCGAGGCGCACAGCGCGTGCTCCGGCAGGACCTCCTCGTCCGCCAGCAGGGCGATGGGCTGCGCGCAGTCCGGGCAGATCACCCGGTACATCTCGAAGGTGTCGTACGCGTCGAACTCCGCGGTGTCGTCGGTGTCGAAGTCGGGTTCGACGCCCTCCGGCTCGGGTTCGACGACGACCGGCTGGAACCGCTTGGGCGCGGTGCGACCAGGGCGCTTAAGACTCTGCATGGGATTCTCCCCCTCGGGCTGGGCCGTGAAGGCACTGCGGCCTCGACCACAGCAAGCACTTCCCAGCCCGTCTCGGGGGTAATCACGAGACCATCACGGAGACTTGACAGATCCTGTGGCGTTCGTCACATGCCATCCGCAGGTGCCCCGGTCGCACGCCCGCGCACGCGGACGGCGCACAGGCCGCTTCCCCGTCACATCACGAACCGGGTATGACCTGGGCTGCATAGGTATACGAACAGATCGGGCGCACGGTAAGTTCTTGCGTCATGGAGGAGCTGGACCGACAAATCGTGCAGCTGCTCGTCAAGGACGGGCGGATGAGCTACACCGACCTGGGCAAGGCCACGGGCCTGTCCACGTCTGCCGTGCACCAACGGGTGCGCCGGCTGGAACAGCGTGGCGTCATCCGCGGCTACGCGGCCGTCGTCGACCCCGAGGCCGTCGGGCTGCCCATGACCGCCTTCATCTCGGTGAAGCCGTTCGACCCCAGCGCCCCCGACGACATCGCCGACCGCCTGGCGGGCGTGCCCGAGATCGAGGCCTGCCACAGCGTCGCCGGCGACGAGAACTACATCCTCAAGGTGCGCGTGGCCACCCCGCACGAACTGGAGGAGCTGCTGGGCCGGCTGCGGGCACTCGCCGGCGTCTCGACCCGGACCACGGTCGTGCTGTCCACGCCGTACGAGGCCAGGCCGCCGCGGATCTGAGGGGACCGCGTGCCCGACGGGCCCGGTGAGACGCGACACTGTTCCCCATGAGTGAGCGCACGCCCGAGCCGAAGACCGTCCTGCTCCGCCGCGGAGAGGTCCACAGCCCCGCCGACCCCTTCGCGACCGCGATGGTCGTCGAACGCGGCCAGGTCGCCTGGGTCGGCTCCGAGGGTGCCGCGGACGCCTTCGCGGACGGCGTCGACGAGGTGGTCGACCTCGACGGCGCCCTTGTCGCCCCCGCCTTCACCGACGCGCACGTCCACACCACCTCCACGGGCCTCGCCCTGACCGGACTCGACCTGTCGACCGCGCCCTCCCTGGAGGCCGCCCTCGCCCGGGTGCGGGACTTCGCCGCAGCCCGTCCGCACGACAAGGTCCTTCTCGGCCACGGCTGGGACGCCTCCCGCTGGCCGGGCGGCCGCCCCCCGACGCGCGCCGAGCTGGACGAGGCCACCGGTGGCCGTCCCCTCTATCTCTCCCGCATCGACGTCCACTCGGCGGTCGCCACCACCGCCCTGCTGGACCTGACGTCGGTGGGTCCGGTGGACGGCCCGCTCACCGCCGACGCCCACCACACCGTGCGCGCCGCCGCGTTCGCGGCCGTGACGCCCGCCCAGCGCACCGAGGCCCAGCGCGCCGCCCTCGCCCACGCCGCCTCCCTCGGCATCGGCTCGGTGCACGAGTGCGGCGGCCCCGAGATCTCCTCCGAGGACGACTTCACGAGCCTGCTGCGGCTCGCCGCCGAGGAGACGGGCCCGCGGGTGGTCGGTTACTGGGCCGAACGCGATGTCGACAAGGCGCGCGAGCTGGGCGCGGCCGGCGCGGCAGGCGATCTCTTCGTCGACGGCGCCCTCGGCTCCCACACCGCCTGTCTGCACACCCCCTACAGCGACGCCGACCACACCGGCACCGCCTACCTGAGCGCGGCCGACGTCGCCGCGCACGTCACGGCCTGCACCGAGGCGGGACTCCAGGCGGGCTTCCACGCCATCGGCGACGCCGCCGTCACCGCCGTCGTCGAGGGCGTGCGCGCCGCCGCCGAGAAGGTCGGCCCGGCCCGAGTCCGCGCCGCCCGTCACCGCGTCGAGCACGCCGAGATGCTGACGCCCGAGACCATCGCCGCCTTCGCCGAGCTGGGCCTGACCGCCTCCGTCCAGCCGGCCTTCGACGCCCTGTGGGGCGGCGCGGACGGCATGTACGCCCAGCGCCTCGGCGCCGAGCGTGCCCGCGCCCTCAACCCGTTCGCCGCGCTGCTGCGGGCCGGTGTCCCGCTCGCCTTCGGCTCCGACAGCCCGGTCACGCCCCTCGACCCCTGGGGCACGGTCCGGGCCGCCGCCTTCCACCACACCCCCGAGCACCGCGTCTCCGTGCGCGCCGCCTTCGCGGCCCACACGCGCGGCGGCTGGCGGGCCGTCGGACGCGACGACGCCGGTGTCCTGGTGCCCGGCGCGCCCGCCGACTACGCGGTGTGGCGCACCGACGCCCTCGTGGTCCAGGCCCCCGACGACCGGGTCGCCCGCTGGTCCACCGACCCCCGATCCGGCACCCCCGGTCTGCCCGACCTCACTCCGGGCGCCGACCTGCCCGTTTGCCTGCGCACAGTGGTCGGCGGGCGGACGGTGTTCGTACGGCCGGGCGAGTGATCTGCCGGTCCCGCCCGACGAAGATCACCCGTCCGCGCGCCGCCGAACCACCATCCTCTCTTCCCCGCTGACCAGCGCGTTGTCAGAAGAGCCGCAGGTGGAACGGCTATTGACAGCCGACGGCGGGGGGCCGGTAGGTTCGGCCGGGTCCACCACCGGACGCCCCGCCGGGGAACGGTCGCGACTCGCCGCGGCGCCGCTGGGTCAGGACGGTCGCCGCACGGCGCCGCCACTGGGAGCCAGGCTCAGCGCCCGCGCCGCAGCGGGGGAACGTTCCGGCCGGTCGGGGAGGTGTGACCCGGGTGGGGCCCGGGCGCTCAGTAGACAACGGCTTTCGGTCGACCCGCAGCCAGCGGGCCCCAGGTCGGCCCGAAGAGCGCCGGGCCCCCATCCGCAGGATCGCGGCATGCCGTCCGCAGTAGCCTCGTCCGTACGAGCCGAAAAGCGCATCCATACCCCGCTTTTCTGAAAACGACACCACCATACGAACGTCCCGTCACGTCAGCGCAGGCGGCGGCCACTATGGTGGTCCCCTGCGTACGGACATGAAGGGGCAGCAGTGAACGACGGCGGGACTCCCGGGGCACAGGCCCGGGACAGGCAGTTCGGTCCGCTCGGCACGGCCTTGGTGATCATTCCGACCTACAACGAGGCGGAGAACATCAAGGCCATCGTCGGCCGGGTGCGCAAGGCCGTCCCCGAGGCCCACGTGCTCGTGGCCGACGACAACAGCCCCGACGGCACCGGCAAGCTCGCAGACGAGCTGGCCGTCGAGGACGACCACGTCCAGGTGCTGCACCGCAAGGGCAAGGAGGGGCTGGGCGCCGCCTATCTCGCCGGTTTCCGCTGGGGCCTCGAGCACGGCTACGGCGTGCTCATCGAGATGGACGCCGACGGCTCCCACCAGCCCGAGGAACTGCCCCGGCTGCTGACCGCCCTCAAAGGCGCCGACCTCGTCCTGGGCTCCCGCTGGGTGCCCGGCGGCCGGGTCGTGAACTGGCCGAGGTCCCGCGAGATCATCTCCCGTGGCGGCAGCCTGTACTCGCGCCTGGCCCTGGACCTCCCGCTGCGCGACATCACCGGCGGCTACCGGGCCTTCCGCCGGGAGACCCTGGAGGGCCTCGGCCTCGACGAGGTCGCCTCCCAGGGCTACTGCTTCCAGGTCGACCTCGCCCGCCGTGCCGTCAAGGCCGGGTTCCACGTCGTCGAGGTGCCCATCACCTTCGTCGAGCGCGAACACGGCGACTCCAAGATGAGCCGCGACATCCTCGTCGAGGCGCTGTGGCGGGTCACCGCCTGGGGCGTGGGGGAGCGGGTCGGCAAGATCGCCGGCCGGACGGGTCAGCACGGTGAGGTGCCCGCCGCTTCGGACACCGGGGCGCCTGCCGCGCCGGGTGGTGAGGCGGTCAAGAGCGTCAGGGCAGCCGCCACCGCCGTCGAGGACGTCGAGGACGTCGAGGCGTCCGCCGGGCCGGACGGTACGACGTCCGTTGCCCCCGACCCCCGGGGCAACGCCCAGGCGGTCGACGCGTCCGACACGGTGGAGGCGGCGGAAGCGCCCGAGGTCCCTGAGGTGTCCGAGGCCTCCGCCCCCGAGGGCCCTGACGTGGCCGATGCCTCCGAAGCGGCCGGCCTTGAGGTGTCCGGTGCCGTTCGCGACGCCGCTGGTGCCCCTGGGGCCCCTGCCGTTCGCGACGCGGCCGAAGCTCCTGGGTCCTCCGTCGTTCGTGACACGACTGAAGGCCTCGAGTCCTCTGACGTTCGCGACGCGGCCGAAGCCCCTGCGACGTCCACCGGTACCGGTGCGGAGAAGGCCCCCGAGGGTCCCGGCGGGCCCGACGCGCCCTCCACGTCCCGCAGGGACGGCTGATCGCCCCCTTACGTGGCTCTGAGCCGGGTGCGGGCACACTGGGGGGCATGACGACTGGCGCTTCTCCTCCCGCGTACTCCGCCCCGCCCCGGCGCTCCCGCCGGTGGCGGCTGCTGCCGCTGGGCTTCGCCGCGTGGCTGGTGCTGGAGATCTGGCTGCTCACCCTGGTCGCGGGCGCGGCCGGCGGGCTCACGGTCTTCCTGCTGCTGGTCGCCGGGCTCGTGCTCGGCTCGGTCGTGGTCAAGCGGGCGGGCCGACGCGCCTTCCAGAACCTCAACGAGGCCGTCCAGCGTGGCACACCCCCGTCCCGGGGCGGCGGCAACGGCTTCGTGATGCTCGGCGGCCTGCTGCTGATGACCCCCGGTCTGGTCTCCGACGCGCTCGGTCTGCTCCTGCTGCTGCCGCCGGTCCAGCAGGCCGTCGGCCGGTACGCGGAACGCACGGTCGACCGGAAGCTGCGCGAGGCCGTCCCCGGTTCCCTGGGCGACGCCTTCCAGCAGGCCCGGATGCAGCGGCCGGACGGCAAGGTGGTGCAGGGCGAGGTGATCAGGGACGACGAGACGGAGCGGGCGCCCGGGGAGCAGCGCCCGCCGCTGACCCCCTGACAATCGTCCCGCCCGAAGACGCGGACGACCGCGGGCGCCGTACGTGGATCACGTACGGCGCCCGCGGTCGTAATGTGTGCGCTGATGCGCCGGCATCCGGCTATGCGGACTTGCGGCTGTCCCGGGGATGCACCGCCAGGTTCATCGCCCCGGACCGCAGTACCGCCAGCCGCTCCTCGAGGACCTCTTCGAGTTCCTCACGGGTCCGCCGCTCCATCAGCATGTCCCAGTGCGTACGCGCGGGCTTGGCCTTCTTCTCCTCAGGGCCGTCGCCGTCCACGAGGAGTGCCTGGGCTCCGCAGACCTTGCACTCCCACTCCGGCGGGATCTCCGCCTCGACCGAGAAGGGCATCTCGAAGCGGTGCCCCTTCTCGCATGCGTACTCCACGGCCTGGCGCGGGGCCAGGTCGATGCCGCGGTCCGTCTCGTAGCTGGTCACCACGAGGCGCGTGCCGCGAAGAGCTCGCTCACTCATGAATCGTGCCTCCCGGGCTTGTCGCCCACAGGACAGGTGTCGCTGTCGTCGTCATCCGGTCAACGTCCGGTCGGCGGTAAAGATTCCCGTTCCGTGTCCCGTTCCGGGTCATGCGTCGCCGTCGTAGCCGCAGCCTTGTCAACCAGTGCAGTACCCACCGGCGCCCGGTTTGTCACATCTGAAAGGAGATGTCACCCAGCGTTTCGGCATCTTTGACGCGCAGTAACGGTACGCCTGGCAGGCCAAACGCGTACACTACCGCCCTTTCGTCCTGAGTGCTAAATCCTTTCGGGTACCGGATTGCCCGCGGCCTCGATCGCCCGCCGCACCGGGACCCGGGCGAGCAGCACGAACCCGAGCACGAAGAAGGCCACCAGCGAGATGATCGCGTCCCGGTAGCTCCCGGTCAGCTGGTAGGTGATCCCGAACAGCAGCGGGCCGAGCCAGCTCATCCCCCGGTCGCTCACCTCGTACGCGGCGAAGTACTCGGCCTCCTTGCCGGGCGGGACCAGGTGGGAGAAGAGGGAACGGGAGAGGGCCTGGCTGCCGCCGAGGACCAGCCCGATCGCGGCCGCCAGCAGGAAGAAGCCCACCGGCGCCCCGGCCGGCAGGAAGTACCCCACGCCGAGCGTGAGCGTCCACGCCACGAGCGAGCCGAGGACGGTGCGCTTGGCCCCGTAGACGCGCGCCAGGCGTCCCATCGTCAGGGCGCCCGCCACGGCCAGGACCTGCACCAGCAGTACGGCGCCGATCAGGGTGGACTGGCCGAGGCCGAGTTCCTCGGAGCCGTAGATCGAGGCCTGGGAGATCACCGTCTGGATGCCGTCGTTGTAGACGAGATACGCGAGCAGGAAGGCGAGGGTCAGCGGGTGGCGGCGCATGTCGCGCAGGGTCGCGGCGAGCTGGCGCAGGCCCGGGGCCGTCGTCTCCCGCGGTGCGGAGGGCCGGTCGCGCAGCCGCAGCAGCGGGATCAGCGTGAAGCCGCCCCACCACAGGCCCGCCGACGCCAGGCAGATCCGCACGGCCGTCGACTCGGAGACGCCGAAGGAGTCGTGGGCGAGATAGAGGACGAGGTTCACGACCAGGACCAGGGAGCCCGCCGCGTACCCGAAGGCCCAGCCGCGTGAGGAGACCGCGTCACGCTCCTCGGGCGGGGCGATCTGCGGCAGGTAGGAGTTGTAGAGCATCATCGCCACGGACTGCGCCGCGTTGGCCACGATCAGCAGCCCGCCGCCGAGCAGGTAGCGGTCGCCGGAGAGGAAGAACATGCCGGTCGTGGCCGCGGCGCCCACGTAGGCGGCCGCCCCGAGGAGCGGCTTCTTGCGGCCGCTGCGGTCGGCGGCCGCGCCCACCAGGGGCATCAGCAGGACGGCCGCGATCACCGACAGCGACACCGAGTACGCGAAGAAGGAGCCCGCGCGGACCGGGATGCCCAGCGGGTGCACATAGCCGTCGGCGTCCGCGGCCTCCTTGGCGACCGACGTGAGGTACGGCCCCAGGAACACGGTGAGCACGCTCGTCGAGTAGACGGAGCACGCCCAGTCGTAGAAGTACCAGCCGCGCTGCTCGCGCCGCCGCCCGGCCGCGTCGTCGGACGCCGCCGTCCGCACGGTGTCGGTGCCCACCCGTGCCCTCGCTTCCCCGCCGATGATGCGCGCGAGGGCGGCGGGGGCGGGCGCAGTGGGTCAGACCCAGACGCCGCGCTCCTCCATGACCTTGCGCAGTGTGTCGATGTGATCGGTCATGATGCCATCGACGCCCAGGTCCAGCAGTCGGTGCATCCGATCCGCCTCGTTGATCGTCCACACGTGCACCTGCAACCCTCGCGCGTGGGCCGCGCGCACGAACCGCCGGTCCACCACCTGGATGCCCGACTGCGTCTCGGGCACCTGCGCCGCGACCGCCGACGCGCGCAGCGCCGCGGGCACGCCCCAGGACCGCAGCCGCAGGTTCAGCACCCCCCGGGTGCCGTACGAGGTGGCCAGCCGCGGCCCGGCCAGCCGCTGGGCGCGCACCACCCGGGCCTCCGAGAACGAGCCGACGCAGACGCGGTCCCAGGCGTCGGCGCGTGCGACGAGGTTCAGGAAGGGGTGGAGCGCCGCCTCCGTCTTGAGGTCGACGTTCCAGCGCACCTCGGGGAAGGTCTCCAGCAGTTCCTCGAACAGCGGGACCGGCTCCCCGCCCCCCACGCGCGCGTGCCGTACGTCCGACCAGGGCAGGTCCGCGATACGGCCGGCACCGTCGGTGACCCGGTCCAGCGTCGCGTCGTGGAAGGCGACGAGCCTGCCGTCCCGCGTGGCGTGCACGTCGGTCTCGATGTAGCGGTAGCCCGCCTCGACCGCGCGCCGGAACTGCGCCACGGTGTTCTCCGGACCGTCCCCGGCCCCGCCGCGGTGCGCGAACGCGATCGGCACCGGGTGGTCGAGGTAGGGGTGGCGTACGGGAGTGGTCACGGACGCAGTATCGCTCCCCGGGGTGACCCGGTGGCAACGACCGTGCTGCCGTCGGATGCCGCGGGAACGGCGAACACCCGCAGGAAGAGCTGGGCGAGCGGACCGATCGACACCGCGTACAGCACCGTGCCGACGCCGACCGTGCCGCCGAGGGCGAAGCCGGTCGCCACGACCGCCACCTCGACGGCCGTCCGCATCAGGCGGATCGAGCGACCGGTGCGTCGGTGCAGGCCGGTCATCAGCCCGTCGCGGGGCCCGGGCCCGAAGCGCGCCGCGATGTACAGGCCGGTGGCCACGCCGTTGAGGACGATGCCGGCCACAAGGAGGGGCAGCCGGACGGACAGCGGATGCGCCCCGGGGACCAGGGCGAGCGTGCCGTCCATGGCGAGGCCCACCACGAAGACGTTGGAGACCGTGCCGAGACCCGGGCGCTGGCGCAGCGGGATCCACAGCAGCAGGACGGCCGCGCCCACCACGATCGACACGACGCCGATCGACAGCCCGGTCCGCTCGGCGAGCCCCTGGTGCAGCACGTTCCACGGCTCCAGACCGAGACCCGAGCGGACGAGGAGCGCCGAGCTGGCGCCGTAGAGCGCGAGGCCGGCGTACAGCTGGATCAGCCGTCGTACCTGACGGTGTGGTGCGGACAAGGGGTCCCCCGGGGTGGTGGTAGTGGCCTGACCCGTGTCACTCTGTGGCTTGAAGGGACCGGCCATCCAGGTCCAATTCCGGGAAGGTGGACTGGAGTCATGACGCAGTGGACCTCCGCGGTGGGGGCCGCGCAGCTCGCGCGGCTGCTGAAGTCGCAGCAGGACCGCCCGGCGGGCCCCGGAACGCGTCGGCCGCCCGCCTACCGCGCGCTCGCCGACGGCATCCGGCTGCTCGTCCTGGAAGGACGCGTCCCCGTGGCCGCCCGGCTGCCGGCCGAGCGCGAACTGGCCCAGTCCCTGACCGTCAGCCGGACGACCGTCGCCGCCGCCTACGAGGCGCTGCGCGCCGAGGGCTTCCTGGAGTCGCGGCGCGGCGCCGGGAGCTGGACGGCCGTCCCGGCGGGCAACCCGCTGCCCGCGCGAGGGCTGGAGCCTCTGCCCCCTGAGGCCCTCGGCTCGTTGATCGACCTGGGCTGTGCGGCGCTGCCCGCGCCCGAGCCCTGGCTCACCCGTGCCGTCCAGGGGGCGCTGGAGGAACTGCCGCCGTACGCGCACACCCACGGCGACTACCCGGCCGGGCTGCCCGCGCTGCGCGCGATGATCGCCGAGCGCTACACCGCGCGCGGTATCCCGACCATGCCCGAACAGATCATGGTGACGACGGGCGCGATGGGCGCGATCGACGCGATCTGCCACCTGTTCGGCGGGCGGGGCGAGCGCATCGCCGTGGAGTCGCCCTCGTACGCCAACATCCTCCAGCTGATGCGCGAGGCGGGCGCCCGGCTGGTGCCCGTCGCCATGGCCGAGGGGCTCGCCGGGTGGGACCTCGACCGCTGGCGCCAGGTGCTGCGCGAGGCGGCCCCGCGCCTCGCTTATGTCGTCGCCGACTTCCACAACCCGACCGGCGCGCTCGCCGACGAGGACCAGCGGCGACGGCTGGTGGAGGCGGCCCGGTCGGCCGGGACCGTGCTGGTCGCCGACGAGACGATGAGCGAGCTGTGGCTCGACGACGACGTCGACATGCCCCGGCCGGTCTGCGGCTTCGACGCGGCCGGCTCGACCGTGATCACCGTCGGCTCGGCGAGCAAGGCCTTCTGGGCCGGCATGCGCATCGGCTGGGTGCGTGCCGCCCCGGACGTCGTCCGCAGCCTGGTCGCCGCCCGCGCGTACGCCGACCTGGGCACCCCGGTGCTGGAGCAGCTGGCGGTGAACTGGCTCTTCGCCACCGGCGGCTGGGAGCAGGCCGTCGAACTGCGGCGCGTCCAGGCCCGGGAGAACCGGGACGCGCTGGTCGCGGCGGTGCGGCGGGAGCTGCCGGAGTGGGAGTTCACCGTGCCGAAGGGCGGGCTGACCCTGTGGGTGCGGGCCGGGGGCCTGTCGGGCTCGCGCCTCGCCGAGGCGGGGGAGCGGGTCGGCGTACGCGTCCCCTCCGGTCCCCGCTTCGGCGTCGACGGCGCCTTCGAGGGCTATGTGCGCCTGCCGTTCACCGTGCAGGGGGCGGTGGCCGAGGAGGCCGCGGCACGTCTGGCGGCGGCGGCGCGGGTGGTGCGGAGCGGGGGAACGGCGGGCGGCGAGCCGCTGCGGACGTTCGTGGCGTAGGCGGGCGCCTGAGGAGTCCTTGCACTGTGCCGGCCCGGGCCGCGCCACGGGAGTGCGCTCGGGGGCGGGGGTGCGTCGGCGGACGGTCACATGGTGGGTTCGGCCACCGCCGCCTCGACCGGTACCGGCAGGGACTCGCCGTCCGCCGGGGTCGTCCGCGGGGGCAGCAGGTCCAGGACCGCCTGGCGGTGTGCGTCGCTCGTCGCGTCGTCGTAGGGGTCCGGGGTCGCCGGCACCTGGAGCCGGCGCACCGGGCCGGTGCCGAGACGGGCGTAGCCGCGGCCGGGCGGGAAGTGGTCGACGGGGGTGGTGTGCGGGCGGGCGCCCAGGAGCGGCTCCAGCAGCCGGGTCGGCGCGGGCCCGAGCACGACCCGTGCGCGCGTGTGCTGGCGTACCGCGTCGCTCAGCGCGTCGAGGCTGTCGAACTGTTCCGCGACAACGACGGTGACGTGGGCCGCGCGGCCGTGCCGGAGGGGGACCTGGAGGAAGGACTGCGGGTCCTTGCGGCCCTCCGCCTCGGCCAGGTGGGTGAACGCGGTGGGGCGGTCGAGGAGGATCCACAGGGGGCGCCTTGTGTCGTCAGGCGGCGCGTGACCGGCCTGACGGGCCTCGTTGGCGGCGACGAGCCGACGCTCCGTCTCGCTCGCCGCCCACTCCAGACTGGCGATGGCCCCGGCGAGCCCGACCTCGACCCCGAGGACGCCGTCCCGGCCGGTGAGGCAGGCGTATTCGCCGGTGCCGCCGCCCTCGACGATCAGGACGTCCCCGTACTGCAGGGCCTGGAGGGCGATCGAGCGCAGCAGGGTGGACGTGCCGGTGCCGGGCTGGCCGACCACCAGGAGGTGGGGTTCGGTGGAGCGGATGCCGGTGCGCCAGACGACCGGCGGCACGTCCCGCAGCTCCTCGCCGTGGGTGAGGGGGAGGGTGCGCTGGACCTCGGAGGGGTCGGTGAAGCCCAGCACGGTCTCGCCCGGCGCGGTCACGAAGCGCTGGGCGGCGATGTCGGTGGGGAGGGGGGCGAGGACGCTGATCGTGAGCTCGTTGCCCTCCTCGTCCCAGTCGAAGAGGTACTCGCGGCCTCGCCCCGCCTTGGACGCGAGCAGATGCTCCACCCGCGCGCGTGGTTCGGCCTCGCCGTCCGGGAAGTAGGCGGGGTAGTGGACGACGAGGTGGGCGATGCGGCCCGAGTCGTCGAACTCGAACGAGGGGAAGACCTTCTGCCACTCGCCGCCGTGGGCGTACAGAGGGGAGGGGTCCTCGGTCGTCGAGAAGAACGGGACCAGGGCCTCGTACAGTGCCTGGAGCCGCTGGGTCTGCGACTCGTCGGGGCCTTCGGGATCCGGTGGGGTGCGGTCCCGGCCCTGCCAGGCCGCCGCCGCCATCAGTGTGATGACGGCGAGCAGGGGGCCGTACGGTGCGAGTGCCACCGCCAGCAGTACCGAGGCCACCAGGAACAGCAGCGGCCCGCGCTTGTCCTTGGGGGTCTCGGCCCACTTGCGCCGCCCGGCCGAGGCCAGTCGGCGCAGACCGCGGGTGACCGTGATCAGCGGGTGGAGGACGTCGGTGGCGCTGTCGGCCGCCGTGCGGGCCAGCTCCCGGCTCCGGGCGATCTGCGCGCTGCCTTGGCTCAGGATGCGGGGGAGGGGGCGCCGGGCCACTGCTGTCTCCTGACGGTGGGAACGGACGAGGGGGTCCCCGGGACGGAACCTGGCTCAGTCCTGGGGGGACGGCGGAGGGCGCGGCGTCAGAACTTGATGCCGCCGAGGAGGCTCGCCAGGCTCTCGCCGCCCGCCTTGATGCTGGGAGCGATGGCCGTGCTGGCCAGGTAGAAACCGAACAGGGCCGAGACCAGGGCGTGCGACGCCTTGAGCCCGTCCTTGCGGAAGAACAGGAAGACGATGATGCCGAGCAGGACCACGCCTGAGATGGACAGGATCATTTGAGTTCTCCTGGTTGGTGGGGACAGTCACCCTGAGTACTTCCAGGCTCACAGGATGTATCTATACGATAAAAGGTGCAACTGGGTGAAAAAGCGGAGATTTCCCCCGTGTGGCGGAAGTTCGGGAGTGCTGCCCTCTCGGGCGAGTTGCGCCGGACCGGTCTCGCGGTGATCTTTGCCTCCGACCGGTCCGGCCATGTGCCCGTCGAGCCAGTACCCTGGCGATTCACCTGAACGGCTGTGACGAAAGGCGGTCCGCGATGACCGAGGCCCCCGACCCCGAGGTCGTGGAGCTGGCGACCAAGATCTTCGATCTGGCCCGCCGGGGACAGACCGAGGCGCTCGTGGCGTACGTCGACGCGGGCGTTCCGGCCAACCTCACCAACGACCGCGGCGACTCGCTCGTGATGCTCGCCGCCTACCACGGTCACGCCGACGCGGTCCGGGCGCTCCTCGCCCGCGGCGCCGAGGCCGACCGCGTCAACGACCGAGGGCAGACCCCCCTCGCAGGGGCTGTCTTCAAGGGGGAGACGGAGGTCATCCAGGCCCTCCTGGAGGCCGGCGCCGACCCGTCCGCGGGCACCCCCTCGGCCGTCGACACGGCCCGCATGTTCGGCCGCACCGAGTTGGTCGAATTGTTCGGCGCATCGTGACGCGGGCCGCTCCGATCAGGTAAAACACAGGTTCTGAGCAGGCAAATCAACGACCACGGGGGAGGCGGTACAAGGCCGCCGGAAATTTCGGTCGCGGCAGGCAGAACAGCCGGGTCATCATGACGTCGTGATTCACGGACGCGATGGCCGGGCAGGCGTTGCCGCACCGCGCGGGCCGTGATGCGGTCCGCATGGGCCACCGACGAGAGGCAGAGGAAGATGGTCTACAGCAAGCAGGAAACGGCGGGCGCACCGACGTGTTGTCACGCGGCCAGGTAGTGCACGTCCCCGGTTGCGTCGACGCTTGATGTGAGGCTGTTTCCCATGTTCGATCCGGTCATAGCGCCCAGCGGCACGCTGCTCGGCCTCCTCCAACGGGGCCGTGGCGACGGCACACTGCACGCGCTCACCGCTCCCCGCCGCGAGGCTCTCGCGGCCCTCAACCACTGTGTGCTGCGCGACCCCCGCCACGACTGGCAGGTGGAGAACCGCTCCCTGTACTACGCCCGTCTCTTCCTCGACCTGAGCGGCGAACTGGACGAGATCGAGGCGCACCTCTTCGACGTCGAGGACGTCCTCGACTCCGACGAGTCCCGCACGGGCCTCACCCTGGCCGTCCTCGGCCACCTCGCCTCCTACGGCAGGCGCGACGCCCTCGAACTGCTCCGCCGGTACGCCGCCACCGGCTCCAACTGGGCCTGGGCCCTGGACGAGCTCGCCCTGCGCGACGACGACGCGGGCCTGCGCTCCCTGGCCGCGCCCGTCCTCGCGCGGTTCGCCACCGACGCCGAGGGCGAGGCCGAGCTGGCCGTCGCCGTACGGGACGCCTTCGAACCACGGCCCTGGCGGCTGTGGGCCGAGGACCCCCGCGAGTACATCTCCACGCGCGTGCGAGCCGCCCACGAGACCGGCTGCTTCGACCGCTGGCAACGCCAGATGAGTCCCAGCGGCCCCCGCCCCGGCTGGAGCGTCCAGGCCGTGTTCGAGTGGGCCCAGCAGGGTCTGGAGCGCGGCGCCGCACTCCATGTCCCCGCCGCCCGCTGCCTCACCGCCGTGGCCGGACCCGAGGACCGGCCACAGATCCTGCGGGCGGCCGTGGACGGCACCGACGGAGCCCGGTGTACCGCCTTGCGCTACCTCGCCGACAGCAATGATCCCGACGCCCTCGACCTCGTCGAGGGCGCCGTTACCACCGGCACGACGGCCGTCGTGGAGGCCGCCGTCGACGCCTTCGAACGCATGCGCAGCGTCGCCGCCGTCGACCGGGCCCGCGGCTGGGTCCACCGGCCCGACGCCCTGGGCGCCGCCGCCGGCCGCATGCTCGCCTGCCGGGGCGCCGCCCGCGACAGCGACCTCGTCCTCGGCGCCCTGCGCGAGGCCGTGCGCGGCGAGGGCTGCGACGCGCCGACCCTGTGGACCCTCGTCGACGGCGCCGGGCGGCTCGGCATCGCCTGCGCGGCACCCGTCCTGCGCCACATCTACCGCGAGACCGCCTCGTCCCATCTGCGCGGACGCTGCGCCCGCGCCCTCGCCGCCACCGACCCCTCCTTCGCCACCGGCTTCGCCGTCGAATGCCTGTGGGACTGCGAAGAGGCCACCCGTGAGATCGCCGCCCGGCACGCCGAGACCGGTGACGCCCGCGTCGTCGAACGGCTCCGCAGGCTCGCCGCCGACCCGGCCGAGGAGGCCGAGGTGCAGACGGCCGTGCGCAGCAGGATCGGACCGGACACCGCCTCCGCCAAGTGACCCGGACGGGCCGACCTGTGCCCGCGAGGTGAACAGGGGATGACCCGCGGGTCGGACGGGCATGGACACCGTCTGACCCGCGCGGGTGCGCCCCGCAACGCTCACGGGACGTTCGGCATCCGGAAAGATCCCCTTTGACGCGGCCACGTCCAGCACGGCGACAACACCCGTATGCGTGTCGTCATCGTGACCGAATCCTTTCCCCCCGACGTGAACGGCGTGGCCCACTGCGCGCTCCAGACCGCCCGCCACCTCGTGGAGCGCGGTCACCACCCGCTCGTCGTCGCCCCGGCCACCGCCGCCGGGACCGGGCAGGACGCCCAGGCGCCGTGCCCCGTCGTCCGAGTCCCCTCCCTCCCGCTCCCGGGCTACCCCCAGGTCCGCGTCGCCCTCCCCAGCCGACGTGTCGCCGCCGCCCTCGCCGGCCACCGCGCCGACATGGTCCATCTGGCCGGCCCGTTCGTCCTCGGCGTCCGCGGCATGACCGCCGCCGCCCGGCTCGGCATCCCCGCCGTCGCGGTCTACCAGACCGACCTCGCCGGCTACGCCCGCACCTACATGGGCGCCGGCGAGGCCGCCGCCTGGCGGCGGATACGCTCCGTCCACGCCGCCGCCGACCTCACCCTCGCCCCCTCCAGCCCGGCACTGCACGACCTGGAGACCCACGGTGTCCCCCGCGTCAAACTGTGGGCCCGCGGAGTGGACACCGTCCGCTTCCGCCCCGGACACCGCGACGAAACACTGCGCCGCGCACTCGCCCCGAACGGCGAGACGATCGTCGGCTACGTCGGACGCCTCGCCCCGGAGAAGCAGGTCGAACTGCTCGCCGGGGCGTGCGGCCTGGACGGCGTGAAGGTCGTGGTCGTCGGCGACGGCCCCAGCCGGGCCCACCTGACCGAGGCCCTGCCCGGCGCCGTCTTCCTCGGCCGTCGCACCGGCCACGACCTCGCCCGGATCTTCGCCTCACTGGACGTCTTCGTGCACACCGGCCCGTTCGAGACGTTCTGCCAGACCGTCCAGGAGGCCATGGCCAGCGGCGTGCCGGTCGTCGCACCCGCCGCGGGCGGACCGCTGGACCTGGTCGCCCACGGACGCACCGGGCTGCTCGTCCCGCCACGCGACGCGGAGGCCGTGCGGGAGGCGGTGTGGTCCCTGGCCGCCGACCCCGCGCTGCGGACCGCCTACGGCACGGCCGGGCGCGCCACGGTCGAGGGCCGCACCTGGGCCGCCGTCGGCGACCAGCTGATCGGCCACTACGCGGACGTGCTCGCCGCTCGCCGACCGGTGGTGGCGGCATGAGCGGCGGGACGGCTGGGACGCCTCGGACGGCTGTGACAGCGGTGACCGCTGTGACGGATCGGACGGCCGCCGGGCCGCCGGTCGAGAGCGGGCGGCCCGCGGCACCGGGCCGGGCGCTGCGGATCGTGCGGCTGGCCAACTTCGTCGCCCCCGCCTCGGGCGGACTGCGCACGGCCCTGCGCGAGCTGGGCAGGGGCTACCGGGCGGCGGGCCACGAACCGGTGCTCATCGTGCCCGGTGAGCGGGCGAGCGACCGCGACACCGAGCAGGGCCGGGTCATCACCCTGCCCGGGCCGCTGCTGCCGGGCACCGGGGGCTACCGCGTCCTGACCGACAGGCGGCGCCTGGCCCGCCTGCTGGAGGAGCTCGGGCCCGACCGCCTGGAGGTCTCCGACCGCACGACCCTGCGCTGGACCGGCAAGTGGGCGCGGCGGGCCCGGATACCGGCCGTGATGGTCTCCCACGAGACCGCCGACGGGGTGCTGCGCACCTGGGGCGTGCCGGAGACAGCGGCCCGGCGGGCCGCCGACGCGCTCAACCTCCGCACGGCGCACACCTACGCGCGCGTGGTGTGCACCACCGAGTTCGCGGAGCGGGAGTTCGTCCGGATCGGCGTCCGCAACGTCGTGCGGGCCCCGCTCGGCGTCGATCTCGTCGAACGCCACCCCGCGCTGCGCGACCCCGGGACGCGCGCCCGTCACGCGCGCGCCGACGAGACGTTGTTGGTCACGTGCACCCGGCTTTCCGTGGAGAAGCGGCCCGGTACGGCGCTCGACGCCCTGGAGGCCCTGGTCCGGCGCGGGACGCGGGCGGTGCTGGTCGTCGCAGGCGACGGCCCGCTGCGCGGGCGGCTGGAGCAGCGGGCACGCGAGCGCGGGCTGCCGGTCACCTTCCTGGGGCACGTCTCCGACCGGGACGCGCTCGGCGCGTTGCAGGCGTCCGCCGACGTGTGCCTGGCGCCGGGGCCCGCCGAGACCTTCGGGCTCGCCGCCCTCGAAGCCATGGCGTGCGGCACCCCGGTCGTGGTGAGCGCCTCGTCGGCGCTGCCCGAGGTGATCGGGGCCGCGGGGGCCGTCGCCACCGACGACGGGGAGGCGTTCGCGGACGCGGTGGAGACGCTACTGACGCAGCCCCGGGCGCAGACCCGGGAGCGGGCACGCGCGCGTGCGGAGTGCTTCGGATGGGGGACGGCGGTGGAGGCGTTCCTCGCGGCACACGACGCGACGGTGCTGTGGCGCGGGCGCGGGGAGGGGGACGGGAGGACGGGCCCGGTTCGTCGTCCCGGGGACGAGGGGACGGGCCTGTGTCGTTGCGTCGGGGGTGTCGGGGCGGGCCTGTGCCGTTGTGCCGTGGCGTGAGGACGGGTCTGTGCCGTTGTGTCGGGGGCGTCGGGACGGACCCGTGTCGTCGCCCCGCGCGGACGTCGGGACGGGACTGTGCCGTTGCGTCGGGGACGGGGAGACGGGCCTGTCCCGCCGTCCCGTCCGGTTCGTGGTCGCTGGCCGGACAGGGGCGCGGACCCTGCTCACCGCCTGCCTGCCCGCCTCGGCGGCGGTGTCGGCGGCGCAGGCCGCGCCGCCGGTGGCGGAGCGGTAGCGGGACGCGGCCCTGGGCACGCGACCGGTCCCACCGATGAGCCGGCGAGACACCGACGACTTCACCCGCCCTGACGCGGAGGAGAGGGGCGACCACGGCCGGTCCGGCCGTCAGCGTCGGCGGACCGCCACGAAGCGGATCGGGGTGCCGGGGATCGCCTGGGCGGCGGACGGGAGGTCGGAGGCACGGACGACCCCGATCACCGGGTAACCCCCGGTGGTGGGATGGTCGGCCAGGAAGACGACCGGCCTGCCGTCCGGGGGCACCTGGACCGCGCCCAGCACCATGCCCTCGCTCGGGAGTTCGCCCGGCCGGGCCCGTTCCAAGGCGGGGCCTTCCGTGCGCAGGCCGATGCGGTTGCTGGCCGGCGACACGCGGTACGGGCGCGAGGTGAAGGTGCGCAGCGCCTGCTCGGTGAACCAGTCGTGGCGCGGCCCCAGGGTCACCCGCAGGACGAGCTCGGCCGGCGGCGCCGGCTGCGGGGCGACGTCCGGGTACGCGCGGGGGGCGAGGCCCGGGGGCCCGAGGGGGAGGACCGCGCCGTCCGCGAGAGGGACGGGACCGAGGCCGGAGAGCAGGTCCGTGGAGCGGCTGCCGAGGACGGGCTCCACGGCGATGCCACCGGTGACGGCCACATAGCTGCGCAGACCCGAGACGGCGGCCCCGACGTCCAGCACCGCCCCGGCGGGCACGCGCACGGGCGCACCCCAGGCGGCCGGGCGACCGTCAACCGTGACCGCGCAGGGCGCCCCCGCCACGGCCACCGTCACATCGCACCGCGGCCTGAGGGCGCAGCCGGTGACCAGGGTTTCCAGGACGGCCGCGTCGGCGCCGTTGCCGACCAGCCGGTTGCCGAGCGCCGCGGCCGGCGGGTCCAGGGCGCCGGAGCGGGGCACCCCGAGGTGTGCGTGGCCGGGCCGGCCCCGGTCCTGCACGGTGGTCAGGGCCCCGGCGCGGACGACGTAGAGCGCACGGTCGGTCATCCGGCGCCCTCCTGGTCCACCGGGACGAAACGCACCCGCGCCCCCGGCGTCAGCAGCGCGGCCGGCACGCGCGTGTGGTCCCACAGCACGGCGTCCGTGGTGCCGATGAGCTGCCAGCCGCCCGGCGACGAACGCGGGTACACGCCCGTGTACGGCCCCGCCAGCGCCACCGAACCCGCTGGGACGGCGGTGCGCGGGGTGCCCCGGCGCGGCACGTCGTAGCGCGGCGGCAGGCCGGTCAGGTAGCCGAACCCGGGCGCGAAGCCACAGAAGGCGACGCGGAACTCGGTGGCGGCGTGGATGCGGGCCACCTCGCCCGCGCGGACGCCCCAGTGCGCGGCGACGTCCGCGAGGTCGGGGCCGTCGTAGCGCACCGGCAGGTCGATCACCGCGCTCGACGCCGGGGGAGCGGGCGGGAGGGCGGCCGCGGTCAGTTCGGAAACCCGACGGACGGGATCGTCCACGCCGTCGAGGAGGACCGTGCGGGCCGCGGGGACGATCTCGCGGGCGGCCAGCGAGCCCTCCGCGCGGCGGCGGAGCAGCTCGGCGTGCAGGGCCTGGGCCTCCTCGACCGAGTGCACCTCGATGAGCAGGGCGTCCTCGCCGACGGGCAGCACCTTCATGCGAAGGCCTCCACGCGCACACCCGACTCCTCCAGTCGGCGCCGGACCCGGCGGGCCAGCTCCACCGCGCCGGGCGTGTCGCCGTGCAGACACAGGGAACGCGCACGGACCTCGATGGGCGTGCCCGTGTGGGAGGTGACTGTGCCGGAGCGGGCCAGGCTCACCGACCGTTCGGCGACGGCCTCGGGGTCGGTGACCACGGCCCCGTCCAGGCCGCGCGGCACAAGGGTGCCCTGTTCGGTGTAGGCGCGGTCGGCGAACGCCTCGGGGACGGCGGGCAGGCCCGCCCCCGCGGCCAGCTCGAGCAGGCGCGAGCCGGGCAGTCCGAGCACCGGGAGCGTCGCGTCGGCGAGCCGTACGCCCTCGACGACCGCGCCGGCCTGGATCTCGTCGTGCACGACTCGGTTGTACAGGGCGCCGTGCGGTTTGACGTAGGCCACGCGGGCGCCCGCCGCCCGTGCGAAGACCTGCAGGGCGCCGATCTGATAGGCGACCTCGGCGGCCAGTTCGGCGGGCGGCACGTCCATCGCGCGCCGCCCGAACCCCGCGAGGTCCCGGTAGGAGACCTGTGCGCCGATCGTCACGCCCCGCTCGGCGGCCAGCTCGCACACCCGCCGCATGGTGGCCGCGTCCCCGGCGTGGAACCCGCAGGCCACGTTGGCGCTGGTGACGACGGACAGCAGTTGCTCGTCGTCGGTCAGCCGCCAGTGGCCGAAGCCCTCGCCGAGGTCGGCGTTCAGGTCGATCGCGGTCATGGTTCCAGTGTCTCCTGATCAGGCCACGCGGTACTGCTCGTCGCGGGCGTCGGTGAGGAACATCTGCCCCGGGGCGTGGGTGAGGGCGAACGGCGGGCGCGAGGCCATCACCGCGGCCTGCGGGGTCACCCCGCAGGCCCAGAACACCGGGATGTCGTCCGCTTCGGCGTCCACCGGGTCGCCGAAGTCGGGACGCCCGAGGTCGTCGACGCCCAGCCCCGAGGGGTCGCCGCAGTGCACGGGGCTGCCGTGCACCGCCGGGAGCAGACTGCTCTCCCGGATGGCCGCCGCCAGGTGCTGCGGCGGCACCGGGCGCATGGACACCACCATCGGCCCGTGCAGCCGGCCTGCCGGGCGGCACTGACGGTCCGTCACGTACATCGGGACGTTGCGCCCCTGTTCGACGTGGCGGATCGGCACGCCGGCCGCGGACAGCGCCCACTCGAAGGTGAAGCTGCACCCGATCAGGAACGTCACCAGGTCCGCACGCCAGTGGGCGCGCACGTCCGTCGGCTCGTCCACCAGCTCGCCGTCCCGCCACACCCGGTAGCGCGGCAGGTCGGTGCGCAGGTCGGCGCCCTCGGCCAGCACGGTCGTCCAGGAACCTGCGTCGGTGACGTCGAGGACGGGACAGGGCTTGGGGTTGCGCTGGCAGAACAGCAGCATGTCGTAGGCCCAGTCCGCGGGCACCGAGACCATGTTGACCTGGGTGTGGCCCGCCGCGACGCCGGCCGTGGGCCCCGACAGCCCGTCCCGGAAGCGGGCCCGGGCGGTCGTGGGGCTCCACGCGTGCGCGTGCTCGTCGAGGAGGGCCACCGGGCGGTCCTCCGTGAAGGTCGTGAAGGTCGGACGGTTCACTCCAGTTCCTTCCCGCGCGTCTCCGGCAGCCCCAGCAGCGCCAGGGCGGCGAGTCCGTAACCGATCGCGCCGAAGACCAGTGCGCCGCCCACGCCCCAGCTGTCGGCGAGGAAGCCGACGGTGGTGGGGAAGACGGCACCGACGGCGCGCCCGGTGTTGTACGTGAAGCCCTGGCCGGTGCCGCGCACGGCCGTCGGGTACAGCTCGCTCAGGAAGGAGCCGAAGCCGCTGAAGATCGCCGACATGCAGAACCCGAGCGGGAAGCCCAGCACGAGCAGCAGGGTGTCGGCGCCGCTCGGGATGTTCGCGTACGCCAGGATGCAGATCGCCGACAGCAGGGCGAACAGCCAGATGTTGCGGCGGCGGCCCAGCCGGTCGGTCAGGTGGCCGCCGGTCAGGTAGCCGAGGAAGGCGCCGGAGATCAGGAACGTCAGGTACCCGCCCGTGTTGACCACCGACAGGCCGCGCTCGGACTTCAGATACGTCGGCACCCAGGTCGCCAGCGTGTAGTAGCCGCCCTGGACGCCGGTGGACAGCAGGCCCGCGAAGACCGTCGTGCGCAGCAGCCGGCCCCGGAAGATGGCCCTGAACGAGCCCTTCCCCGCGCTCTGTTCCCGCGCGGCGACGGCGGTCGGCGCGTCCTGCACCCGCCGGCGCATCCACACCACGAGCAGTGCCGGCAGGGCGCCCGTCCAGAACATCACGCGCCAGGCGACGTCGTCGCCGAAGAACGAGAAGACCAGGGTGTAGACGATCGCCGCCAGTCCCCAGCCGACGGCCCACGAGCTCTGGATCACGCCGAGGGTGCGGCCCCGGTGCCGGGCGCTCGCGTACTCGGCGACCAGGATCGCGCCGACGGCCCACTCGCCGCCGAAGCCGAGGCCCTGCAGGGCGCGGAAGACCAGCAGCGTCTCGTAGGTGGGCGCGAATCCGCAGGCGACGGTGAAGACGGCGTACGTGATCACCGTGATCATCAGGGCCTTGACCCGGCCGATCCGGTCCGCCAGCACGCCCGCGAGGGCCCCGCCGACGGCGGACGCGACCAGGGTGACCGTGGTGAACAGGCCGGTCTGGCCGCTGTCCAGGCCGAAGTACGCCGAGAGCGCGACCATGCTCAGCGGCAGGGTGAAGTAGTCGTAGGAGTCGAGGGCGTAGCCGCCGAACGCGCCGGCGAAGGCGCGGCGACCGCGCGGGCCGAGGGCGCGCAGCCAGGCCATCGCGCCGTCGTCGGTCGCCGTCGACGCGGACCGGGTGCCGGTGGGTGGGGCCTGCGGTGGAGGGGTCGTGCTCATGGGGCACCTCGCAGAGGGATGACGGAGGGTGCGGGAAGTGAGCCGTGCCGTGCGGCGCCGCGACGAGGGACGGGCGACGTCGTTCCCAGCAAGGTAGAGGATCGTTGAACGATCCTTCAATACCCCTGTTGTTTCGTTCTTCTCTCTGCGATTGAATTCCGGGCATGGCAGAGCAGCTGGCGGGACTGGCCGACGACCGAGCCCTTCTGGGGCGCACCAGCACGGCCGAGCGCGTCTCGGACATCCTCAGGAGCCGCATCGCCGAGGGCTACTTCCCGCCGGGGACACGCCTGTCGGAGGACAGCATCGGCGGGGCGCTCGGGGTCTCCCGCAACACCCTGCGCGAGGCGTTCCGGCTGCTCACCCACGAGCGCCTGCTCGTCCACGAACTGAACCGGGGCGTGTTCGTGCGGGTCCTGACCGTGGAGGACGTCGAGGACATCTACCGCACGCGGGCGCTCGTCGAGTGCGCCGTCGTCCGCGGACTCGGCGAACCGCCGTACGAGCTCCGGGCGCTCCGGGCGGCCGTCACCGAGGGCCAGGTCGCGGCCGTCGAGAACGACTGGAAAGGGCTGGGCACCGCCAACATCCACTTCCACCGGGAGCTGGTCGCCCTGGCCCGCAGCGCCCGCACCGACGAGCTGATGCGCAGTGTCTTCGCCGAGCTGCGCCTGGCCTTCCACGTCGTGGACGACCCCCGGCGGCTGCACGAGCCCTACCTCATGCGCAACCGCCAGATCCTCCAGGCCCTGGAGGCCGGCGACAAGGGCGGCGCGGAGCGGCTCCTCGAGGTCTACCTCCAGGACTCGCTGGAGCGGGTCGTCGAGGTGTACCGGCGCCGGGTGGGCGCGGAGGGGCGCGGCGACTGAGGTTTCCCCGGGGGAGGCGCCGGAGACCGAGGTCTCCACGGGGGAAGGGGCGCGGCGACCCAGGCCGATCCTCCTGGTGGAACGAGGCGTCCGAAGCCTCTCGGTCCGGGGCGTCGGCCGAGGCCTTCACGCACGGTGATGGGCGGCGACGAGCCCCCCGCAGACGGGTGCGTGGCGACCGAGGCCTCCCCGCAGATGGGTGCGTGGCGACCGAGGCCTTTCCGTACGGTGGTGCGTGGCGACCGAGGCCTTTCAATACGTGGTGCGCCACCTGAGGTTCCTCCCGCCGGAGGGACGCGGCGACCGCGGCCGTCTCGCGTTTCCGTGACGACGGTCGCTTCTGCGCCGTTTGGGTCGTTGTCAGACCGAGGACCTAGTCTGTGCACCGTGACATCGCCTGCTCCGACGGACCGTGTTCCGCCCCAGTTCAGCGCGGGGCCGCGCCCCGCTCCGGGTCCGGCCGCCGACGAGGGACTGGCGCGGCGCCTGCGCGCGCTCGCCTGCACCGCGCCCCTGCACGACCTCGACGCGCGCAAGGCCAACCTGGCCGGTGAGTACTCGGTGTACGGCATGGCGGAGATCGCCCTCGCCGCCATCGACCTCGTCACGCTCAACATGGACTTCGACACCGGCGCCGACCACGACCAGATCGTGGCCCGCCTCGTCCCACGCATCGCCGCGCAGGCCCCGCAGCGCCCCACCGGGGAACACGAGCGGGTGGCCCGCTGGGTCCTGGAGAACCTCGTCAACGTCGGCAGCGTCGACCGCGGCTTCCGCGCCGTCTACGGCACCTTCACGGCCGACGGCACCTATGTGCGCCGCGACTACGACTTCAAGCTCATCGAGGAGGTCCCCGGGTACGGCGGCGCGGTCTACCTCCGCACCACGGACGAGGCGGTGAACGTCTTGGTCGGTGCCCTCGACACCGACGTCACCAGCGCGCAGATCGCCGCCGAGGTCAAGCTCGAGGTCCTCATCCGGCGCGGCCGCCTCGCCGACGCCCAACTCGCCGCCGAGCAGGCCCGCTACCGGACCGTGCAGTACTCGGAGACCCTGCGCAGGGCCCTCGACGCGACCCGGCGCAACGTCCGGGCCGTCGACTGGCTCAACGCCGTCCCCGACATGATCGCCGAGGCCCTCGACCATGTCGCCGACCGCTACCGGCACGAGAACGCGATCCTCACCAACATCCGCAAGGCACGCGACGAGTCCGAGGACCCCGAGCACAAGCGGCGCGCGGCCGAACTCGTCGACATCGTCAAGGACTGCATCCGTCGGCACACCCAGTTGCAGTCGCGGCTGCTGGAGGCCGGGCCGCTGTTCCGCGCCGAACAGGACCGGCAGGCGTTCGCCACCCCCCTGACGACCTCCGGCATCGATCTCTACGGCCATCTGGTCGCGCCCGTCCTGCCACTGCCCCTGGAGCAGGCCGTCAAGGTCACCGACGCGTTCTTCGCGCGCGGCACCGGGCTGCGCGCACCGGCCTCCGTCCGCGTCGGCGACCTCGTCGAGCTGCTGCTGACGCCCCCGGTGGAGCGCGAACACCTCGGGGCGGAGATGCCCGAGCCCGACCTGATCGCGACGCCGGACGACAGCCGCTTCAGCGAAGAGCAGCTCGCCGCCGCGAAGGAACTCCTCGACCTGCCCGCCGACGCCCCGCGCAGGCTCTCCGGGCTGCTGGCCGAGGCGCGGCGCACCGACCCCGACCTGCCGTACCTGGTCGCGCTGCTGGCCGTGCACGCGGCCAGCCCGGCGGTCGGCACCGCCTACCGGCAGGGCGAGGAGAAGCTGCTGTTCGCCGTGGACGACGGCACGGAGCTGGACGACCACGAGTTCGGCGGGGCCGACCTCATCGTCGGCACGGCCCTGCTGGACGCGGCCGGCATGGCCGCCGACCGGACGGAAGCGGCATGAGCCGGGTCGTGAGCCGCAGGACGGAAGCGGCATGAGCCGGGTCGTGAACCGCAGGAGAGATGCGGCATGAACCGGGCCGTGAACCGCAGGGACGAGCAACACCGCAGCAAGGAGCCGACACCGTGACCGAGCACGTCGACCGGAGTGAACCGGAGGCCGCCGCCGCGCCGGTGCCCCACACCGTCACCCCCGCCGACGCCGCCGACGCGGCGCGGCTCGTCGCCTTCGGGCTGCAGCCCAAGCTCCAGCCCGCCCGCGACCAGGACTACGCCGAGCTGCTGCGACGCCACCGCGAGGACCCGGCGTTCGCACGGCTCGCCGACGCCGTCGCCGCCGGGCTCGGCCTCGTCGTGCTGGAGGTGTCCCCGCGCGCGGGAATGGCCGTCACCGCGGCCGAGGACTCCGTCTTCGCCGTGCGCATGGGCGACTACGCGCGCCGGACGTCCGCCGACGGCGGCGACCGGTTCCTGCACGGCCTCGCCCATCTCGCCGTCGCCGCCATGGCCTTCCCGCGCCCCGAGGACCTCGCGGACGACGCCTACATCGGCCGCGTCAGCGTCAACGGCGTCGACGCCTTCGTGCGTCAGGCCTGCCGCCGGCTGGAGGAGCGCGCCGAGGAGCAGGGCGAGAACACCGACCCGGTCAGCGACGCGCCCGGGCTGGAGGCCGCCTGGCGGATCTGGGCCCGGCGCAGCGCCACCGGCGCCACCAAGGACGCGCGCCGCCTCGCCGGTTCGACGACCGGCATCGTCGGCAAGGCCGTCTCCTTCCTCACCGACTCGGGCTTCCTCCAACGGACCGGCGACGACAACGGCGGCACGTACCGCACGACGGCCCGCTACCAGCTCCAGGTGCGGGACATGGCCGGCAGCGCGGCCATGGCCGAACTGCTCGACCTGGGGGTCGTCCCCGTCACCGACGGCACCCCCACCCTGCTGCCCGCCGAGAACACCGACGACCTGGAACTGGTGTCCGACGCCGGACTGCCCTTCCACTCCTGACGATCCCCGCGATCCCCGCCCCCCACCGATCTGCCGAAGACTTACGAGAGTCCGCCATGTACGAGCTGTCCCGGGTCCGCCTCTACTCCATCGGGCCCGCCGGTGCGCGCTACGCCGACACCGTGCTTGACCTGCGGGGCGTGGGAGACGTCGTGCCCGATCCCGCCCCCACGCAGGCGGAGTTCTTCGAGGAGGAGCCGGTCGGCCCGCCACGCCGCCCCGCGCCCGCCGGCGTGCTCTTCCTGGAGAACGGCGGCGGCAAGTCCGTCCTGCTCAAGCTGATCTTCTCGGTGATGCTGCCCGGCCACCGCAACACCCTCGGCGGCGCCAGCTCCGGCGTGCTGCGCAAGTTCCTGCTCGCCGACGACTGCGGACACGTCGTGCTGGAGTGGCAGCACGTGCTGACCGGTGAGTGCGTGGTGGTCGGCAAGGCCAGCGAGTGGCGCGGACGGCAGGTGTCCAACGACCCGCGGAAGTTCGCGGAGGCCTGGTACTCCTTCCGGCCCGGACCGGGACTGACCCTGGACAACCTGCCCGTCGCCGAGTCCAACGCCGTACGGCCGCCCGTGGAGGGCCAGTCGGGGGCGCAGGGACGGCGGCGGACCATGAAGGGGTTCCGAGACGCGATCACCGAGGCCGGGAAGGCCTACCCGCACCTGGAGGTGCACTGGGAGGACATCCACGACCGGTGGATCGAGCACCTCGGCGACCTCGGCCTCGACCCCGAACTCTTCCGCTACCAGCGGGAGATGAACGCCGACGAGGGCGAAGCCGCGGGCCTGTTCGCCGTCAAGAAGGACTCCGACTTCACCGACCTGCTGCTGCGCGCGGTGACGGACACCCGGGACACCGACGGGCTCGCCGACCTCGTCAGCGGCTTCGGCAACAAGCTGGGCCGACGCGCCGAACTGATCGCCGAACGCGACTTCACCGCCGGGTCGGTGGACTTGCTGGGACGGATCGTGGAGGCCGCCGACACGCGGGTACGCGCGCGTGACGTCCACACCGGCGCCGAACGGCGCACCCGTGCCCTGGCCCGGCGGCTGTCCGCGCGCGGCACCCGCGAACGGGTGCGGGCCGCCGACCTCGCCCAGCGCGTCACGGCCGCCGCCCACGCCGTCACCCACTCCGAGGGCGCCCGCGAGCGCAGCGCGCTGATCGCCGCCGAACTCGCCTTCCGCCACGCCTCGCTGGCGCTCGCCACAGCCGAGAAGACCACCGCCGCACAGAAGCGGGAACTCGCCGACGCCCGCACCCTGCACGCCGCCTGGCAGGCCGCCGAGGTCGTCCTGCGCCACCGCGCCGCCGCCGACCGGGCCGCACGGGTGTCCGCCGCCATCCAGGAGGCCGAACGCGACGCCGCGCCCGCCCTCGCCGCACGAGCCAAGGCCGCCGTCGACCTCGTCCGCGCCCTGCACGCGGCCGCCGGACGCGCCGAGGACCTCGCCAACGAGGAGGAGGAGCGCTCCGCCGCGCTCCAGGAGGTCGGCGAGGCCGCCCACCGGGACTCCACCTCTGCCGCCACCGAGGCGCAGCGCGCCCGCAGCGAGGGCGGACACCTGCGCCAGCGCCTCACCGAGGTCGAGCAGGAGACCGCCGAGGCCGTCCGCGCCGGCTGGCTGGACGACAGCGCGCCCGACGCCGACCCCGCTCGTGCCGCCCTCGCCGCCAGCGACGCCGAGAAGACGGCCGTCGCTGCCTGGGACACCGCCCGCGAGGCGTCCCGCCGGGCCACCGAGCACGCGCGCGAGGCCGCCTCGGCCGAGTCCCGCGCCGAACTGACCGCGGCCCGCGCGGCCGACGCGGCGACCGCGGCGCAACGCTCGTACGAGGCCGAACGCCGGCTCGCCGAGGCGCTCGCCGCCGAGGAGCGGCTCGCCGAACTGGTCGGCGTCACCGGCGGCACCCCGCGCCGCAGCATCCCGCGCCCCCGCCAGGACGGCGAGACGGACGAACCCGGCCTGACCCCCGAGGACCTCGACCGCTACGCCGACGAGCTGCGCGAACTCCTCGACGACGCCGTCTCCTCCGCCGAACGGCAGCTGTTCGACCTGCGGACGGCCGCCGCCGACGACTCCCGCATCCTCGGCGCCCTCGGCGACGGCGGGCTGCTGCCACCCGGCCCGGACGTGCTCGCGACCGTCGAGTTCCTCGGCGAGCACGGCATCCCCGCGCTGCCCGGCTGGCGCTACCTCGCCCAGGCCGTCGACCCCGCCGACCACGCGCGCGTGCTCGCCGCCCGGCCCGAACTCGTCGACGGCGTGATCATCACCGACCCCGCCTCGCACGCCCGCGCGCGTGAGGCGCTCGGCGAAGCCGCCCTGCTGCCCCGGTCCGCCGTCGCGGTCGGCACGGCCGCCGCCCTGCTCGCCCCGACCCCGGCACCCGACGCCGACACCGGCGACGTCTTCCTCGTCCCGCCGAACCCGGCCATGCACGACGAGCACGCCGCCGACGAGGAGCGCCGGGCGCTGCGCGCGCGGGCGACCGAGCGGGACGAAGAGATCCGCCGGCTCGCGGCCCGTCTCGGCAAGGACCGCGAGCTGGCCGCACGGCTCGCGTCCTGGCGCACGGGCTGTCCCGCGGGCCGCCTGGTGGAGCTGGCGGAGGCGGCCCGGGAGGCGCGCGCGTTCGCCGAGGAGACCGAGGCCGAGCTCGCCGAGGCGCGGACGGTGCGCGCGGAGGCCGACGAGGTCGCCGCCGAAGCCGCCCAGGTCCGCGACGAGCGGCAGGAGGCCGCCCAGAAGGCCCGGCGTGCCGCCGACGCCCTCGCCGGCCTCGCGTTCCGGCTGCGCGAACGCGCCGGCTGGCAGGTCAGACTGCGCGAGCTCGCCGACGAGGCCGCCGAGTCCGAAGCCCGCGCCCAGGCCTGCCTGGAACGCGCCCGCGCCGCCGACGAGGACCGCCGGGCCGCCCAGCGCGCCGCCGACGACGCCCGCCGCACCGCGCGGGCGCTGCGCGCCGAGCGCTCCGAGATCGCCGGCGCGCCCGACGACGTGCCCGAGGACGACGCCGAGACGCCCCAGGCGTCCCTGCCCGCCCTGCGCGAGGCCTACCGGGCCGCCTCCCAGCTGTACGAGAAGGTCGGCGTCGGCGCCGACCTGCGCGCCGAACAGGCACGGGCGGAGAGCGACGAGAGTGCGGCCCGCGCCGAACTGGACCGGCTGAGCAACAAGGTCCGCACCCGTGCCGAGCAACTGCTCCAGTCGCCCGACGGCTCCGACGGACCGTCCCGGCAGGCCGCCGCCGCGCGCGCCGAGGAGCTGGTGCAGCTCCTGGAGACCCGGATGTCCAGCGCGAGCGAGCAGCTCGGACGGCTGCGCGGCGAGGCGGAGCGGCACGCTCCTGAGGGCGGCGAGGCGCACACCGAACTGCCTGAGGACCAGCAGCCCCGCGACGCCGATCACGCGCAGGCGCTGCTGCGTACCGCGACGGCCGAACTCGTCACCCGCACCGAGGCGTTGAGCCATGCCCGCGAGGCGCACGCCGAACTGCTGGAGGCGCACCGGGCCGCCGAGGACGCGGCCGGAGGCTTCGACGAGATCGCCGCGATGCTCCGCGACCTGCTGCGCGAGCACCCGCCCGAGGAGGAGCAGGAGGAGCCCGAGCCCTACCCGGGCAGCCTTGAGGAGGCCCGCGCATCCGCCGCCGAGGCCCGCCGCTCGCTGCGCGGCTGCTCCGCCGACCTGTCGGCCGCCGAGGCAGCCGTCCGCGAGGCGAGCGACGTGCTCGTGCGGCACGCCAACTCCACGCGCTACGAACAGGTCCGCACCCCCGCACGGCAGCAGATCCGCGAGCTGCCCGCCTCCGCGCTGCCCGAGCACGCCCAGAAGTGGGCCGACGCCTTCGCGCCCAGGCTGCGGGTGCTCACGGACGAGCTGGAGCAACTGGAGCGCAACCGCGATTCGATCGTGGACCGTCTGCGCGGCCTCGTCGAGTCCGCCCTCGCGACGCTGCGGTCCGCCCAGCGGCTCTCCCGGCTGCCGGAGGGCCTCGGCGAGTGGTCCGGGCAGGAGTTCCTGCGCATCCGCTTCGAGGAACCCGACCAGGCCACGCTCATCGAGCGGCTCGGCGAGGTCATCGACGAGGCGACCCGGGCGGCCGTGAAGAAGAACTCCGACCTGCGGCGCGACGGCATGTCGCTGCTGCTGCGGGGGGTCGCGGCGGCCCTGCGGCCCAAAGGTGTCGCCGTCGAGATCCTCAAGCCGGACGCCGTGCTGCGCGCCGAGCGGGTGCCCGTGGGGCAGATGGGCGACGTGTTCTCCGGCGGCCAGCTGCTCACCGCCGCCATCGCCCTGTACTGCACGATGGCGGCGCTGCGCTCGAACGACCGGGGCCGCGACAAGCACCGGCACGCCGGCACGCTGTTCCTCGACAACCCCATCGGCCGTGCCAACGCCACGTACCTGCTGGAACTCCAGCGGGCCGTGTCCGACGCGCTCGGCGTGCAGCTCCTCTACACCACGGGTCTGTTCGACACCACCGCGCTGGCGGAGTTCCCGCTGGTCATCCGGCTGCGCAACGACGCCGACCTCAGGGCGGGCCTGAAGTACATCAGCGTCGAGGAACACCTGCGCCCGGGACTGCCCCAGGCTTCCGCCGGGGAAGCGGGACACAGCGAGATCACCGCGACGCGGATGTACAAGCGCCCGCAGTAGCGCCCCGACAGGGGCGCGGGGAACCGCGCGACCGTCCATGAAGGTCCCGCAGTCCCTCCGTGCCCCTCCGCTGTGGCGCCCTCAGGCGTCCGCTGTGAGGAGACCCGCGCACTTCTCGCCGCTCACCGTCGTCGTGACCCACGGATCACCGAGGACCGCCGCAGAGGTGCGGTCGGGCGCGACCTGACCGGCGCGCCGGACGGAGCTCACGGGTGCGACAACTGCCCCGCGCCGCCGCCCTGCCGACGTATCCGCTCCTGCGCCCTCTCCGCTGCCCGCGCCTGCCGACGGGCGCGCCGCCGCTCGCGTCGCAGCGCACGCGCGGTGCTGCTCGGCGTCGACACCACTCCGTACCGCTGCTTCCACACCTGCCGGGTCACCCAGACGTCCAGCGCGCCCCACGTCGCCACCACCGTACTGACGATGCTGCTGATGACCATCGGGAACGCCAGCCAGGACCCGGCCAGCGTGCACAGGAAGGCGACCATGGCCTGGAGCAACGTCACGGCTATGAGAAGTACCGCGCGCACGGCCGCCGTGCGGACAGGGTCGGGAAGCCGGCGCCGGCGCGCGGGTTCCTCCACCCACAACGGCCGCGCAGCTCGCTCCTGATCCTCGACGCGCGCCCTGGACGCCGCGTCCCGCGCGCCGCGGCCGGACTCCTCGTGCCCGGCGAAGGCCCCCGCGCCCGCCGGTATCTGTCCCTGCGTCACTCCCCGTACGACCCCCGACCCGTGTCCGTCCGCTGGGATGTCGCGATCCGCCGCCTCGGAGTCCCCCAGTGCCGTACCGCGCGCCGCTGTGCGGTCCTGGGGCGCCCCGCGCCGCTCCGCCGTGCCCATCAACGTGTCACTCCCCACCGTCGGCAGACAGCTTTCCCCGGTTCGAAGAACCGGCTCCCCAGTGGCTGCCCGGCTTGCGTTCTTTTACGCCGCCCGGGTGCGGACTGCGGCTCCTGTGGCCGATTCCGCCCCCTGTTCCCAATCAGTAGGACGCACGACACACCTCGAAGATTCCCCCAACTTCGAAAAAATCTGGCCAACTCCTCAATGGGGTCGATCGGATCCGGCCCGCTCCGCAAACCCGTTTCCCGGGCGGCAATCTCCGCCAATGGCCGGACAACTCCCCCCGACGGGAAGCCCATACGGACGTTCAGGTTCCGGACCGGTCTTCGAGTTACGGTTGCGTCGGTAGTAGGCTCGCGCCGTTTGTTGACGCACATGCGTACCCCCGGTCGCCGGGGGTTCGAGCTGGGGGAGACCATGCGCTTTCGCGGGAAGTCCATCCGCCGGAAGATCGTGGCGCTTCTTCTCGTGCCGCTGGTGTCCCTGACCGCCGTCTGGGGCTTCGCCACCGTGCTCACGGGCCGCGAGGCGAGCCGCCTGTTCACCGTGTCGCACCTCGTGGAGAAGGTCGGCTACCCCGTCGAGGACACCGTCCGCGTCGTGCAGCAGGAGCGCCGCCAGACCCTCGTCTACCTCGCCGACCCCCGAGCCTCCAACGCGCTGTCCGCGCTGCGCCGCACCCGGGCCGCCACGGACGAGGCGCTCGCCGAGATCCGCGCCAACGCCGAGGACCCCGACGTCCGCGACGTCCTGGACCCGGACGACGGCGAGGGCCTGACCGCGGTGCTCGACGCCTTCGACGGCGTCGACTCCCTGCGCACCGGCGTCGAGGAGGGCACCGTCACCCGGGCGCAGGCCCTGGACCTCTACAACCGGCTCATCGACCCCTGCTACGCCCTGCTGTCCACCCTGGACGTCGTCGACAGCGTGGAGATGGACAAGCAGTACCGGGCCCTCGTCGGCGTCGCCCGCGCCCGCGAACTCCTCTCCCAGGAGGACGCGTTGCTCGGCTCCGCCTTGGTCGTGGGCCACCTCACGCAGGCAGAGATCCGCGCGGTCTCCGACCTCGAGGCCCAGCGCGACATCATCTACGACATCAACCTCGCCCAACTGCCCGTGGCGGAACGCGAACGCTACGAGCGCTTCTGGAAGAACGCCACCACCGCCCCGCTGCGCACGGCCGAACAGGCCGTCGTCTCCGCCTCGCCCGGCGACCTCCCCCGTGGCGTCACCGCCAAGTCCTGGGACACCGCCGCCGCCGACGTCCTCGACGAACTCGGCACCCTCGACGAGCAGGCGAACGACCGCTACCAGGACCGCGTCCGCCCCGTGGCGATCGAGGTCATCGTCAAGGCCGTGGTCGCCGGCGTCTTCGGTCTGATCGCCCTGCTCGTCTCGCTGGTGCTGTCCGTGCGCATCGGCCGCGCACTCATCCGCGACCTGCGCCAACTCCGGGTCGAGGCCCACGAGGCGTCCGCCGTGCGCCTGCCCAGCGTGATGCGCCGGCTCTCCGCGGGCGAACAGGTCGACGTCGAGACCGAGGTACCGCACCTGGAGTACGACAAGAACGAGATGGGCGAGGTCGGCCAGGCCCTCAACACCCTCCAGCGCGCCGCCGTCGAGGCCGCCGTCAAGCAGGCCGAACTGCGCGCCGGCGTCTCCGAGGTCTTCGTCAACCTCGCCCGCCGCAGCCAGGTCCTGCTGCACAAGCAGCTCACTCTGCTCGACACCATGGAACGCCGCACCGACGACACCGAGGAACTCGCCGACCTCTTCCGCCTCGACCACCTCACCACCCGCATGCGCCGGCACGCCGAGGGTCTGGTGATCCTGTCCGGCGCCGCGCCCTCACGCCAGTGGCGCAAGCCCATCCAGCTCATGGACATCGTGCGCGCCGCCGTCGCCGAGGTCGAGGACTACGAGCGGATCGAGGTGCGCCGCCTGCCGCGCATCGCCGTCACCGGCCCGGCCGTCGCCGACCTCACCCACCTCGTGGCCGAACTCCTGGAGAACGCCACGGTGTTCTCCCCGCCGCACACCGCCGTCCAGGTCCTGGGCGAGCGGGTCGCCAACGGCTTCACCCTGGAGATCCACGACCGCGGCCTCGGCATGGCCCCCGAAGCGCTCCTGGAGGCCAACCTCCGGCTCGCCGAGACGCCGGAGTTCGAACTCTCCGACACCGACCGGCTCGGGCTGTTCGTGGTCAGCCGGCTCGCCCAGCGGCAGAACGTCCGCGTCTCCCTCCAGCCCTCCCCGTACGGGGGCACGACCGCCGTCGTCTTCATCCCCGACGCGCTGCTGACCGACGACGTCCCCGACACCAACGGCATCGGCTTCCGCCTCGACCGCCCCCGGCCCCCGAAGGAGGGCGAGGCCGCCGAGGGCCGCAGGAACGTGCTCTCCCCGGCAGCGGGCCCGCACCCGGGAGCCCCCTCCGCGCTGCTGGACGGCCCGGTCGAACTGGAGGCCCCCGTCGGCCTGGGCGCCCTCGACGCCTTCGCGACGCCCCTCGACGAGGAGGACGCCGACCAGGACGGCCTGTTCCGCCCGCGCCGCTCCCTCGGCCGCCCGCAGGACGCACCGGCCACCGGCGTCGCCGACCATCACGGCCACCTGCCCGAGGTCCGCGGCGAGACGCCCGCCGACCCGGCCGCCCCCGTACCCCTGCCGAGCCGTCGCACCCCCAAGCTGGTCAGCTCGCACGGCCGGCCCGTCACCGACCAGCGCCCGCGGCGCACGGAAGCGGCCGACGACCCCTCCTGGCCTGGCGGAGGCCGGCCGCAGGACGGCACACCGCCGCCGCTGCCCTCCCGCCGACGCGGCACGACGGCGCAGATCCCGCGCAACAGCGCCGCCGACCGCCCCGAACCCGCCGCCGACCGCCCCGAACCCGGCGCCGACGAGACGCCCCGGGCTCCGCTGCTGCCCCGACGGTCGCGTCCGGCCCCGGTCGGCCCCCGCCACGACGATCCGGGACAACGCCCGGGCAGTCTGCCGGCGGGCCCGGCAGGGCACCCGCAGGGCGGCGCCGGCGGACCCGCCGGCACCCCGGGGACGGCACAGGACACCGGCTTCCCGACGGGGGCGCTCCCGCGGCGCGTACGGCAGGCGAACCTGGCCCCGCAGCTGCGCCAGGGACCCGACCCGCGCGCCGAGGACCGAAAGGACCCGACCGACCGGGACGCCGACGAAGTACGCAGCCGCATGGCCTCGCTCCAGCGCGGCTGGCAGCGCGGCCGCGCAGAGAACGCCGCGGGCGAAGACGCCCCCAGCGGCACAGCACCACGAGGAACGACAAAGGGGGACGGTCGATGACCGCACCGAAGGCGACCGGCCACACGAACGGCAACGGCGAACTGAACTGGCTCCTCGACGAGCTCGTCGACCGCGTCGCCAGCATCCGCAAGGCTGTCGTGCTCTCCGGCGACGGACTGCCGACGGGGGTGTCCAGGGACCTGACCCGGGAGGACAGCGAGCACCTGGCCGCCGTGGCCTCCGGTTTCCACAGCCTCGCCAAGGGCGTCGGCCGCCACTTCGAGGCCGGCACCGTGCGCCAGACCGTCGTCGAACTCGACGAGGCCTTCCTCTTCGTCACCGCCGCGGGTGACGGCAGCTGCCTCGCCGTCCTGGCGGACGCCGACTCGGACGTCGGACTCGTGGCCTACGAGATGACCCTCCTGGTGAAGCGGGTCGGCACACACCTGGGCACCGCCCCGCGTACCGATCTGCCCTCGGGCGGGTAGTGGGGTGGCATGAGCACAGACGGTCAGGGAAGAAGCCACTGGTTCGACGACGAGGCCGGACCGGTCGTGCGTCCGTACGCCATGACGCGCGGCCGCACCACCAGCGCGGTCCAGCACCGTCTCGACCTGATCGCGGTCGTCGTCGCCGAACCCCACGCGGACGACCCGGAAGCGGACCCGTCGCTCTCCCCGGAGCACGTGGACATCGTGGACCTGTGCCGGGACGCCCCCCAGTCGGTCGCCGAACTCGCCGCGGAACTCGACCTGCCCATCGGCGTGGTCCGGGTGCTCGTCGGCGATCTCGTGGACGCCGAGTTCGTCCATGTGAACCGGCCGGTACCCCCGGCCGAACTGCCGGACGAGAGTATTCTGCGCGACGTGATCAACGGCCTCCGAGCGCTGTGAGCGGCGCGGAAGCGAGGTGAGGCCACGGCCCATCACCCCCACGACCCCCCATCGAGCAGGAGAAGACATCGATGATCTTCGGGCGTTCTGAGCGCGGCAAGCCCCCGGTCGAGCCCGTCACGCTCAAGATCCTGGTGGCCGGCGGCTTCGGCGTGGGCAAGACCACCCTCGTCGGTGCCGTCAGTGAGATCAGACCGCTGCGCACCGAGGAGTTCCTCACCGAGGCCGGCCGCCCGGTCGACGACACCACGGGCGTCGAGCGCAAGCACACCACCACCGTCGCCATGGACTTCGGACGCATCACGCTGCGCGAGGACCTGGTGCTGTATCTGTTCGGCACACCCGGCCAGGAGCGCTTCTGGTTCATGTGGGACGAGCTCTCCGAAGGCGCCCTCGGCGCCGTCGTGCTCACCGACACCCGCCGCCTGGAGGACTGCTTCGCCGCCGTCGACTACTTCGAGCGCCGCTCCATACCGTTCGTCATCGGCGTCAACTGCTTCGAGGGCGCGGCCCGTTACCCCGTCGAGGACGTACGGCGCGCCCTCGACCTCGACGACGACGTCCCGGTGGTGCTGTGCGACGCCCGCGACCGCCGGTCGGTCAGGGACGTCCTCGTCGGGGTCGTCGAGCACGCCATGGAGTTCGGCACCGAACGCCGCCAGACGGTCACCACCTGAGCGCCGCGCACGGCCCGCACCCCCGCCGACCGGGGTGCGGGCCGTGGCCCGAAGGGCGACACCGGCGCGCGCGGGCCGCCCGGCCCGCACACACACGGACCGCACGCGCGCGTGCGGTCCGTGCTCCGTACGCCCCCGTGGCGTCCGGACGCGCCCCGCACGCGCGCGTGGGTCAGCCGTCCCCGTCCTGCACCCAGCCGAAGCTCTTCTCCACGGCCCGGCGCCAGTTGCGGTACTCGCGGTCGCGCACCGCCGCCTCCATCGACGGCGTCCACTCGGCGTCCCGCTCCCAGTGCGCGTTCAGCTCGTCGAGGTCTTGCCACACCCCGGTGGCCAGCCCGGCCGCGTAGGCCGCGCCCAGGCACGTCGTCTCGGAGACCCGGGGCCGGATCACGGGCACCCCGAGGACGTCCGCCTGGTGCTGCATCAGCAGGTCGTTCTTCGTCATGCCCCCGTCCACCTTCAGGGTCGTGATCCGCACCCCGGAGTCCTGGAACATCGCGTCGACGACCTCCCGCGTCTGCCAGCTCGTCGCCTCCAGCACCGCACGCGCGAGGTGGGCCCTCGTGACGTACCGGGTCAGCCCGGTGACGATCCCGCGCGCGTCGGAGCGCCGGTACGGCGCGAACAGGCCCGAGAACGCGGGCAGACGTAGGCGCCGCCGTTGTCCTCGACACTCGCCGCCAGCGTCTCGATCTCGTCCGCCGTGCGGATGATGCCGAGCTGGTCCCGCGCCCCGCCCGGCGTCCGTGACGAGCGGGCCGTCCGAGCCGAATCGCCTGCGGGGGAGTGGCCCTGGGGCCGGTGGGACCGCAGGGCACAGTGCCTGGATACGCCGTGAACGTACGGCGATGTCGGCCGACACCGGGAAGTGTTCACCGGCACCCGGAGGCCGTCAAGGAGGCCGGCGACAACGGTTGGAGCCACCGGAGGCGACGGCGGAGGGCCGAAGGGACCGGAACGCCGACCACCGGTCACGCGGGTCGGCGTCCGCCCGCGCTCACCCCGATCCCGGCTCCGCCCCCACCACCTCCGCTTCCGTCCGGGCCGCCGGCAGCACCCCCCCGCCGCACCTCGTGCCCCGGCAGCCCCGCACGCCCCAGCACCCAACTGGCCCCGCCCAGCGCCTTGGCGGCCTTCTTCAGCGGTGCCAGACAGGCCGCCGCCTGACGGTGGTCGGACACACCGCCCGGCGGGCACACGACGGTGGCCAGCGACAGGGTGACCGGGCGCCCGCCCGCCGACCAGGGTGCGTCCAGCACCGCGGCGGCCAGCGGATCCATGTCCTCCGGGTCGGCCAGGACGAGGAAGTCGTCCCCGCCGATGTGCCCCACCCGTGCGGCCCCGGTGGCGGCGACCTGCAGTGCCCGCCCCACGGACCGGATCAGCTCGTCCCCCGCCGCGAAGCCGGCACCGTCGTTGACCTGCTTGAAGTGGTCGACGTCCAGCCAGCTCAGCGCGAACGCCCGCCCGTCGGTGATCCGCCGGTCCACCTCCACCGTGATCGCGTCCGAACCGGGCAGCCGTGTCAGCGGATTGAGTCCCGCCGCCTCCTCGACGCGCGTCTCGGCCAGCGCCCGTACGAGGTCCGCGAGCCGGACGACGCCCACGCACCGCCCGTGGTCGTCCACGACGGCCACATCGTCGGAGGTCCGGCCCCTGTCCCCGACGGCGACCACGTCCAGCACCTCCCACGCCGTGGCGTCGACGCCCACCGTGCGCGGGGGATCACCGAGCTTGGCCGCGGGCCGGTCGGCGTACAGGGCATGCCCGTAGCGCCCGGACATCGACAGCAGGAAACGCGAGCGGTGCACGGACCGCACGGGCATGCCCGCCCGGTCCACCAGCAGTACCCCGGACACGTCCGGCGACCCGGTGAGCAGGGCCCGCACCTGCCCCGCGGAGGCGCCCGCGGGCAGCAGCGCGGCCGGCCGGACGAACTCCCGCACCGAGGGCCCCGTCCGGGACACCGGCGCGGTGCCCGGCGAACGCGGCGGCACATACACCTCGGCAGTGGGCAGCCGCGCCGGCGGCGCGAACAGGACGCCCTGCGCGAGCTGTGCCCCGGCCGACCGCGCGGCCGCGCACTGCAGCTCCGTCTCCACCCCCTCCACGGCGAGCAGCGCTCCGAGCTCGTCGCAGAGCGTCCGCATGGCCCGCACCGCAGCCGGACGCGCCAGCAGGGACGCGTCCAGCTTCACCACGTCCGGGGCCAGGTCCACGAGCAGCCGCAGCGGCACGTCCCCGTCCCCGACGCCGTCCGCACTGATCCGGAAGCCCTGCTCGCGCAGGGCGGCCACCGCCTCCACCAGCGCGGTCCGCGGCACATGCGTGTACGGCGGTACGACGTCCAGCGTCACCTCCCAGGGCAGCCGCCCCGCCTCCCGTACGGCTTCGTGCAGCGGAGTGAGTCCGCCGAGGTCGGCCAGGGTGCCAGCGAACACGTTCACGTGCAGCGGCAACAGCGTCTCCTTGCACGCTGCCGCCCGCACCGCCGACACGGCGAGCCGGCCGTCGAGTTCGGGATCCCGCCGGGCCTCCGCGAGGACGTCACCCGTCTCCGGGCGGGCGAGTATCTCCAGACCCGCCACTCCCGCGGTGGTGAGGTTGACCACCGGTTGGAACGCGAAGCGGAGAGTATCCGTCCAGGAGTGCACGGGAGCATGATGGCCCCGCCGGCGCGCGCCGAGGCGCAGTTCATGAGACGTTCACGCAGGGTTCCGGTCAGGTCACGGAACATCACGGCATGCCGGGCCAGGTGGGGTTCGAGCCCCCTCCTCACGACCGCCCACCGAGCCCCCTCTCCGTCTCTCAGCGCACGGCGACCACCGCCGATCCGTGGCCGAACAGCCCCTGGTTCGCCGTGATGCCCACCCGCGCGCCGCTGACCTGGCGGTCGCCCGCCCGGCCCCGCAGCTGCCAGGTCACCTCGCAGACCTGGGCGATCGCCTGCGCCGGCACCGCCTCCCCGAACGATGCCAGCCCGCCGCTCGTGTTCACCGGCGTGCGACCGCCCGGCGCCGTCACTCCCTCCCGCAGCAGCTTGGCCCCCTCGCCCTGTCCGCAGAGCGCGAGATCCTCGTACCACTGCAACTCCAGTGCCGTGGACAGGTCGTAGACCTCGGCGAGCGACAGGTCCTCGGGCCCGATGCCGGCCTCCTCGTACGCGGCGGCGGCGATCGACGCCCGGAACGTCTCCCCGGACGGCTCCGCCGCCGCGGCCGAGTCCGTCGCGATGTCCGGCAGGTCCAGCACGGTCTGCGGATACCGGGGCGACACCGTGGCCACCGCCCGGATCCGCACCGGATCCGTCACCCCCCGCCGGCGTGCGAACCCCATGCTGGACAGCACCAGGGCCGCCCCGCCGTCCGAGGTCGCGCAGATGTCCAGCAGACGCAGGGGATCGGCGACCACCGCCGACGCGGCGACCTCCTCGGCGGTCACCCGTCTGCGGTAGCGGGCGTTCGGGTTCAGCGCCCCCAGCGCGGCGTTCTTCACCTTGACCTGGGCGAAGTCCTCCGGTGTGTCCCCGTGCTCGGCCATGCGCCGCCGCGCGTACAGCCCGAAGTAGGCCGGATTCGTCGCGCCCAGCACCCGGAACCGCAGCCAGTCCGGGTCCTCCGGCCGCTCCCCGCCGGCCGGACGGAAGAAACCCTTGGGAGCGGCGTCGGCCCCCACCACGAGCACGACGTCCGCCAGCCCCGCCAGGATCTGCGCCCGCGCCGCCCCGATGGCCTGCGCCCCCGACGCGCACGCCGCGTACACGCTCGTGACCCTGGCGCCCTGCCATCCGAGGGCCTTCGCGAACGTCGCCCCCGCCACATGTCCCGGATAGCCGCCACGCACCGTGTCCGCGCCCACGATCGAACCGACGTCCCGCCAGTCGAGGCCGGCGTCGGCCAGGGCCGCACGGGCCGCCGCCACGCCGTACGTGACGAAGCCGAGCCCCCACTTGCCCCACGGGTGCATCCCCGCGCCGAGCACCGCCACCTCCGCCGTCATCCCCGCACCCCCGTAGGCCGCCAGTGCCAGGTCGTCCAGGTCGTCCCCGCGTCCTCGTACAGCACGCCGGGCACGACCTCCACCTCCATGCCCACCGTCAGCCCCGCGGTCGTGACCCCGGGAACAGCCTGTCCCAGCACCACCATCCGCTCTGCCTCCAGCTCCACAGCGATCAACGCGTACGGCTCCCACGGAAGTTCCGGATCGGTCACATAGGGTGACGGAGGGCGGTAGCGGCAGTCGGTGAACGACCAGATCCGTCCGCGCCGGGACAGCGGCACCTCCACCAGCTCGCCGCCCGCGCAGCCCGGATTGCGGCAGTGCGCGTCCTCGCGGGGGAAGAAGACCGCGCCACACGCGGAACAGCGCGTTCCGAGCAGCCTGAACCCGTCCCCGTCCCCGGTGAACCACCCGGTGACCACAGGTGTGCGTGTTCGCGACAAGGTGCCTCCCCGGTCTGTATCTGACGGAACGTCAGGAGTGTGGCACGCCCCTCGCGAAATGGGCAGGGCCACCGACCCGGGAACGGACGCCGGGCGATCGCTTCCCCGACGGCCTCCGGCCCTGATAGACGCAGGAGACATGACACGCCTTCCCCGTGCCGCACGCGGTGTCTTCACCGCGCTCGCCGCCCTGCTGGCCGTGACCGCCGCCACCGCCCCCGCCCGGACGGACACCGAACCCCCCGCCCGGACGGACACCGAACCCCCCGCCCGGACGGACACCGAACCCCACGCCCGGACGGACACCGAACCCCACGCCCCGGCAGACTTCGTCGCCCTGAGAAGCGTGGACCCGACGATCCTCCAGGAGATGCGCTACTCCACCCCGCACAATTTCGTCGGCACCCGCATCGACGGCTACCGCCGGCCGCTGTGCATCCTCACGCGCCCGGCCGCCGAAGCCCTCCACAAGGCCCAGACCAAGCTGTTGCGCCAGGGATACACCCTCAAGGTCTACGACTGCTACCGGCCGCAGCGCGCCGTCGACCACTTCGTCCGCTGGGCCGAGGACCTCGACGACCAGGCGATGAAGGGGGAGTTCTACCCCGACGTCGACAAGTCCCGCCTGTTCGCGGACGGCTACATCGCCGAGAAGTCCGGCCACAGCCGCGGCTCGACCCTCGACGTCACCCTCGTGAAGCTCCCGGCACGACCGACCGGGCCCCACGCCCCCGGCCGGCCCCTCGTGCCGTGCCACGCGCCGCAGGCCGAGCGCTTCCCGGACAACTCCGTCGACATGGGCACTGCCTTCGACTGCTTCGACACCCTCAGCCACACTCTCGACCCACGCGTCCAGGGCGAGCAACGCGCCCACCGCCTGCTCCTCAAGAGCACCCTGGAAGGCCGCGGCTTCGTCAACCTCGCCGAGGAATGGTGGCACTACACCTTCCGACCCGAGCCGTACCCGGACACGTATTTCGACTTCCCCGTCTCCACCGCATCGCTCACCGGTTCCCCCTGGGCACCCCCGTACGACGTCCTCCCATGATCGGATACAGTCCGCCGCGTGTCCGAAACTCAGCACCCCACTTCCAACTCCCCCCGCGACTCCCACTGTTCGAGCTGCGGAGCGCCCTACGGGGAGGGCGTCACGGGCTGGCCCCGCACCTGCCCGGCCTGCGCCGCCGTGGCCTACCGCAACCCCCTGCCGGTCGCCGTCGCGCTCCAGCCCGTCTACGACACCAAGGGCACCGCCCTGGTCGTCGTCACCCGAACCGTCGAGCCCGCGCGCGGGGGCATCGCACTCCCCGGCGGCTACATCGACGACCGCGAGGACTGGCGGCAGGCCGTCGTCCGTGAACTCGAGGAGGAGACCGGCATCGAGGTCGCCGGCCGCGACGTGCGCCTCGCCGACGCCATGAGCTCCCCCGACGGCCACCTCCTGCTCTTCGGCCTCCTGCCGGAACGGCCCGCCGACCGCCTGCCGACCTCGGCCGCCACCGACGAGACCGAGGGCTGGCAGCTCCTGCGCAGGCCCGAGGAGCTGGCCTTCCCGCTCCACACACTCGCCGTGCGGGCGTTCTTCGAGGGCCGCTACGTCTGAGCGGGCCCGCCGAGCCCGCGTACGCGCACAGGGTGGGACGGTTCGCGCACGCCGTCCTCACCCTCCCGCTCGACGACGACGCCCCGGCCCCCCGCCCAGCGAGCGACGTACCGCTCGATCTCGGGATCGTCCCAGCCGTCACCCGCGTCCTGCACCACCAGACCGCCCCCCGCCCGGCCCGGGGCAGGCGCCCACACCTCCAGCTCCAGACCACCGTCCCGCCCCTGCACCGGTATGACGGCACCCGCGCGCGCGAGCACCGGGATCCGCGCCGAAGGCGCCTCGAGGAGTACCTGCCCCGGCCCCGTGTACGCCTTCCCCGTCGCCGTGTCGTACCAGAGCCCCCGCGGCAACGGCACGGCACGCCGGTCCGCACCCGGGTCGAGCACCGGCGCCACCAGCAGCGCGTCACCCAGCAGGAACGCGTCCTCGCAGTCCCGCAACGCACGGTCCTCGGGCGCCCCCCACCACAACGGCCGCACATAGGGAGCTCCCGTACGCCGTGCCAGATGCGCCAGCGTCATGAAGTACGGCAGCAGCCGCCTGCGTTCCAGGAGGGCCGCACGCGCGTGCTCCAACACCTGCGGGCCGAACTCCCACGGCTCCCTGCGCCCCGCCCGCAGGCTCGCGTGCGTACGGAACAGCGGCATGTAGGCGCCCAGCTGGAACCACCGCAGATACAACTCGGGCGAGGGACTGCCGTCGAAGCCCCCCACGTCCGGCCCCGAGTAGGGCACCCCGCACAACCCCAGACCGATGACCGACGACAGGGACGCCCGCAGACCGGGCCACCCCGTCGCCACGTCACCGGACCACGTCCCGCCGTACCGCTGCAGGCCGGCCCAGCCCGAACGGGAGAAGACGAACGGGCGCTCCTCGGGCGACAGCCGCCGCACCCCCTCGTAGGCCGCCTGGGCCATGCACAGCCCGTAGACGTTGTGAGCCTCCCGATGGTCGCCGCCCCGCCCCTCCAGGGCGTGCCGGGCCGACCTGGGAAGCGTCGACTCCCCGAAGGCCGTGAACGACGTGGGCTCGTTCATGTCGTGCCAGAAACCCGAGAACCCCTGCCCGATCCGCTCCGCGTACAGATCCCCCCACCACGCACGCACCCGCGCGTGCGTGAAGTCGGGGTAGACCACCTCGCCCGGCCACGCCACCCCCTCCACGAGCCGCCCCGAGGCGTCCCGCACGAACACGTCCTCGGCGACCCCACTGTCGTGGACGGCGTCACCCGGCTCCGCCCTGACCGCCGGATCGACGATCGACACCAGACGGATCCCGTCCCGCCGCAGCTCCTCGGCGAGCACCGGCAGCTTGGGGAACCGCTCCTGGTCGACCGTGAACACCCGGTGCCCGTCATAGTGGTCGATGTCCAGGTGCACGGCGTCCAGCGGCAGCCCGTGCTCGTGGTAGCCCGCCACGATCCGCCGCACCTCCTGCTCGCTGCCGAAGCCCCACCGCGCGTGGTGATGACCGAGCGCCCAGGCCGGAGGCAGTGCCGGCGCCCCGGTGAGCGAGGCCCACGCGAGCAGCACGCGCGCGGGGGTGCCCACCATCACCCAGCAGCGCAGCGGGCCGCCCTCCATCCGCAGCTCGGAGACACCGGGCCGGTCGTGCCCCGACCCGGCCCCCTCCTCGCCCTCCCGCAGCGTCACCGTGCCGTCGAAGGACGTGTCGTGGAAGGCCAGGTGGGTGGCCGCGTCGGCCACCACCACCTGCACGGGCATCGTGAGGTACAGCGGATCGTCCCCGGGACCGAACGCCCGCCCCGGATCCGTGTTCCACAGCCGATACGTCCCCGCCCGCAACCGCGGCCCCGACGCCCGTCCCCCCAGCCCGAAGAACCGCGCGTCGGCCGCCACCTCGGAGCGCTGCATCCACCGCCCGGGGCCACCCCCCTCGGGCTCCCACCACCGCGGCGGCAGATCCCGTCTCAAGGCCACGCCACCCGGCGTCAGCACCTCGATCGCCCCGTGCCGCGAGACCACGACGGTCACCCGCTCGGCCACGACCCGCCAGCCACCGTCCTTGTCCGGCTCCAGCACCGCCCGCGGATCCGCCTCCGGACACCGCCCGGCCAGCGCGTACGACGGTTCCGGACCGACCCCGTCCCAGCCCCAGAACACGGCCCCGTTCACGCCGACATGGATCCGCAGCTCCGAACGGCCGAAGCGGATCGTCCCGCCACCCGGCCCGGGCTCCACCTCCCGCACCGTGCCCGGCACCCGCGCCCGCTCGGCCCGCCGCGCCGGCAGCCCCGTGGCGTCGGCACGCCTCCTGCGCCACGCGGCCCGTACGGTCCGCAACCCCTGGGCAGCCCCCGCAGAACCGACCACCTTCATCGAACGCACCAGGTCACGACCGTCCATGCTGCTCACCCTGCCACTCGCCGCTCCCCGCGCGCGTGTCGTTCAACTTCCGTTCACCCGTGGTGGGACCACATCTTCACGACAGGGACTGTGTGGGGCACGCCCTGGTGCGGAAGTCGATCACATGGCATCGTCCGTGTCAGCCGTGTCACGCGCACACCCCGCACGTGCGCGGACGACGCACACGACGCGCACAGTCCGGGAGCCGCCCCATGCCGACCGAGAACCCCGAGCCGCTCTGGCGGCCCGATCCGCAGCGCATCGCACAGGCCCAGATCAGCAGGTTCCAGACCTGGGCCGCCGAACACCACGGAGCCCCCTCCGACGGCGGCTATCCGGCCCTGCACCGCTGGTCCGTCGACCACCTCGAGACGTTCTGGAAGGCCGTCACACAGTGGTTCGACGTACGGTTCTCCACCCCCTGCACGCGCGTGCTGGGCGACCGGGCCATGCCCGGCGCCGAGTGGTTCCCCGGGGCGACGCTGAACTACGCCGAGCACGCCCTGCGCGCCGGCGCCACCCGTGCGGACGAACCCGCCCTCCTCCATGTCGACGAGACCCACGCCCCAAGCCCGGTGAGCTGGTCCGAGCTGCGCCGCCAGGTCGGCTCCCTCGCCGCCGAACTGCGCTCCCTGGGCGTCCGCCCCGGAGACCGGGTCAGCGGATACCTGCCGAACATCCCGCAGGCCGTCGTCGCCCTCCTCGCCACGGCCGCCGTGGGCGGCGTCTGGACCTCCTGCGCCCCCGACTTCGGCGCCCGCAGCGTCCTCGACCGCTTCCAGCAGGTCGAGCCCGTCGTCCTGTTCACCGTCGACGGCTACCGCTACGGCGGCAAGGAGCACGACCGCCGCGCCGTCGTCGCCGAACTGCGCCGAGAGCTGCCCACCCTGCGCGCCGTGGTGCACATCCCCCTCCTGGGCAGCGAGGCGCCCGAGGGAGCCCTGGACTGGTCCGCCCTGACCGCCGCGGACGCGGAGCCCGTCTTCGAGCAGGTCCCGTTCGACCATCCCCTCTGGGTGCTCTACTCCTCCGGCACCACCGGCCTGCCCAAGGCCATCGTCCAGTCCCAGGGCGGCATCCTCGTCGAACACCTCAAGCAGCTCGGCCTGCACTGCGACCTCGGCCCCGAGGACCGTCTCTTCTGGTACACCTCGACCGGCTGGATGATGTGGAACTTCCTGGTCTCCGGCCTCCTCACCGGCACCACGGTCGTCCTCTACGACGGCAGCCCCGGCTACCCCGACACGGCCGCCCAGTGGCGCGTCGCCGAACGCACGGGAGCCACCCTCTACGGCACGTCGGCGGCCTACGTCATGGCCTGCCGCAAGGCGGACGTCCACCCAGGCCGTGACTTCGACCTCTCCACGGTCCGATGCGTCGCCACCACCGGCTCCCCGCTGCCGCCCGACGGCTTCCGCTGGCTGCACGACGAAGTCCGCGACGACCTGTGGATCGCCTCCGTCAGCGGCGGCACCGACGTCTGCTCCTGCTTCGCCGGAGCCGTCCCCACCCTCCCCGTGTACCTCGGCGAACTCCAGGCACCGGGCCTCGGCACCGACCTGCAGTCCTGGGACCCGGACGGCCGGCCGGTGATCGACGAGGTCGGCGAACTGGTCGTCACCAACCCCATGCCCTCCATGCCGGTCCACTTCTGGAACGACCCCGACGGCAGCCGCTACCACGACAGCTACTTCGACACCTACCCCGGCGTCTGGCGCCACGGCGACTGGATCACCGTCACCTCCCGCGGCTCCGTCGTCATCCACGGCCGCTCCGACTCCACCCTCAACCGCCAGGGTGTCCGCATGGGATCGGCCGACATCTACGAAGTCGTCGAACGGCTCCCCGAGATCAGGGAGTCCCTCGTCATCGGCATCGAACAGCCCGACGGCGGCTACTGGATGCCACTCTTCGTGCACCTGGCACCCGGAGCCGTCCTCGACGACGCCCTCCTCGCCCGCATCAAGCAGGCCATCCGCGAACAGCTCTCACCGCGCCACGTCCCCGACGAGATCATCGAAGTCCCCGGAATCCCGCACACCCTCACCGGCAAGCGCATCGAGGTCCCCGTCAAACGCCTCCTCCAAGGCACCCCCCTGGAGAAGGCGGTCAACCCGGGATCCATCGACAACCTGGACCTGCTGCACTTCTACGAGGAACTCGCACACAAGCGGGCCTGACAGCCTGTTCCCGCTCCCGCCGGCAGCGCCACCCCCTCGACCAGCACGAACCGGCGCTGTCGGCTTCCCGGCCCGTGCCACTCGCCGCGTTGTCAGTGCCGTCGATTACTGTGAGTGAGCATTGATCGACTGTGTGCACAGGGGGAAAACATGACACACACCGACCACCAGACCATGCGACGCGTGCTGCGCCGTGAGATCGCGGGCACCATCGGCCTGCTCACCGACGAGCACGACTTCCGTGCCATGCGGCGCTACCGCAGCTTCACCTTCGACGACCACACCACCTACCTCCAGCAGGTCGAGGCGCTCCTGAAGACCCGAGCCCTCCAGGGCATCCACACCACCATCGCCCTCTTCGACCCCCAGGAGTACGCCGAGTTCTGCACCGCCAAAGGCCTCGACCCGGACGTCCCGGCCCACCGCTCCCGCTTCACCGCCGAACTCGCGACCACCGGACCCACACTCCCCTACGAGGGCCAACCCCTCTCCGACCTCGTGCCCGCCCTCGTCGACGAGGCCGTCCGCCAGGCGACCTGGGAGTACGCGGCCACACTCCTGGCCCGCCTCGGCGCCTGCGCGACCTGCGGCGAGGACATCGGCCGCGCGGCCTTCGCCCGCGCCTCCGCCCTCCTCGCCCGCATCCTCGACACAGCGCCCGCGGGCGACCGGCACCTCGTCTGCAGCGTCACCGGCACACCCGAAACGCTCATCGCGGTCCTCCACGCCGACGAGACGGCGAGCGGCACCATCCCGCTCGACGATGCCGAGGTCCTCGAGTTCACCACCGTCCTCGCCCTCGGCCTCGCCACCCAGGGACCCGGCGGCCTGGTCATGCGCACCACCGTCCAGGGCACACCCGACCAGATCTACGGCTGGCGGCTGCGCGGCGACGAACTGCAACCCCTGACGGCCGGCGAGGTCTTCGACGCCTACTGCACCGACGTCGAATCCGGAGACCTCATCTCCCCCGAGTCGGGCGTCGACTACTGCGCCCCGCCCGACCTCTTCCCGGACGAGCACGGGGGACCGGCCTCCGCCCACCGCCACTGACACGACGAGAGGGGCGCCCCACCCGAAGGCGGAGCGCCCCTCTCACGAGCCGATCACCGGCGCGGTGCGACCCCTGGACTCACTCACTCACCGGACAGCACGGCCTGGGCGGCGCTGCGCGCCTCCTCGGCACTGTCCGTCGCCCGCGCGGCCGCCGCGGCCCGCTCGCACTGCGCCAGCGTGTACTTCGCCAGCGTCGCCCGCACATACGGAATCGACGCCGCACCCATGGACAGGGAGGTGACGCCCAGACCGGTCAGCACACAGGCGAGCAGCGGGTCGGAAGCGGCCTCGCCACACACACCGCAGCTCTTGCCCTCGGCCTTGGCCGCCTCGGCGGACAGGGCGACCAGGTCCAGCAGCGCGGGCTGCCACGGATCCTGCAGCCGGGACACCGCACCCACCTGCCGGTCCGCGGCGAACGTGTACTGCGCGAGGTCGTTCGTCCCCAGCGACAGGAACTCGACCTCCTGAAGGATCGAACGGGCGCGCAGCGCGGCCGACGGGATCTCCACCATCGCACCGAACTTCGCCCGCAGCCCGGCCGCCCGGCACGCCTCCGCGAACGCCCTGGCGTCGGTACGGTCCGCCACCATCGGGGCCATCACCTCGAGGTAGACCGGCAGGCCCTCGGCGGCCTTCGCCAGCGCGGTCAGCTGGGTGTGCAGGACTTCCGGGTGGTCCAGCAGCGTGCGCAGACCGCGCACGCCCAGCGCCGGGTTCGGCTCGTCCGCCGGGGTCAGGAAGTCCAGCGGCTTGTCCGCACCCGCGTCCAGCACCCGCACCACGACACGCCCCTCGGGGAACGCCTCGAGCACCTGCCGGTAGGCCTCGACCTGCTTCTCCTCGGACGGCGCGTTCTTGCTGTCGTCGAGGAAGAGGAACTCGGTACGGAACAGCCCGACGCCCTCGGCGCCCGCCTCCACGGCAGCCGGCACATCGGCCGGCCCGCCGACGTTCGCCAGCAGCGGCACCTTGTGACCGTCGGCGGTGGCACCCGGCCCCGTCGAGGCGGCCAGCGCCGCCTTGCGCTCAGCGGCCGCGGCCCGCATCCGGGCCTTCTTGTCCTCGTCCGGGTTCACGAAGATCTCACCGGTGCTGCCGTCGACGGCGATCATCGTGCCCTCCGCCAGCTCACCGGCACCCGGCAGGGCCACGACGGCCGGCACACCGAGCGCCCGCGCCAGGATGGCGCTGTGGCTGGTCGGCCCGCCCTCCTCGGTGACGAAGCCGAGCACCAGCGTCGGGTCCAGCAGAGCCGTGTCGGCCGGCGCGAGGTCCCGGGCCACCAGCACGTACGGCTCGTCACTGTCCGGCACACCCGGCATTGGCACGCCCAGCAGACGGGCGACGATACGATTCCGCACGTCGTCGAGGTCCGCCACCCGGCCGGCGAGGTACTCACCGGCCCCCGCCAGCAGCTCGCGATAGGCGGCGAACGCGTCGTACACGGCACGCTCGGCCGTGCTGCCGACAGCGATACGGCGCTCCACGTCCGCCATCAGCTCGGGGTCCTGGGCCATCATGGCCTGCGCCTCGAGCACCGCCTGGGCTTCGCCCCCCGCCAGGTTGCCGCGCGCCATCAGGTCGGCTGCCACAGCCTCCACGGCCTGTCGGGCGCGCCCCTGCTCACGCTCCGCCTCCTCCGCCGGGATCTGCTTGGCGGGCGGTTCGAGCACCGCCGTTCCCATGTGCCGAACCTCGCCGATCGCCACACCGTGGCTCACGCCGACGCCTCGCAGCGTTGTCTCCATCTCACCCGTCTCCGATAGTGCGGCGGGTCGCGCCGCCGCGATGGTTGTCCTGCGTGCCGTCTTCACGACGGCGTCGGTGTCAGTTCCAGGAAAAGAGAACGTCGCCGGTCTTCACGTCGCCGTCCTCACGCAGGTCGGCAAGGGAGTCGACCGTGGCCTCCAGCGCGACGATCGGGCACACCGGGGACTTGCCGGCCTCCTCGACCGCTGCGGGGTTCCACCGCACGATGCCCTGGCCCCGTGTGACCGTGTCGCCCTTGTTCACGAGCAGCTCGAAGCCCTCGCCGTTGAGCTGGACGGTGTCGATCCCGAGGTGGGTGAGCACGCCGTGCCCCTCGGCGTCGACCACGACGAAGGCGTGCGGGTGGAGGGAGACGATGACTCCGTCCACGGGTGCGACCGCCTCGGAGGGCTCGCGCACCGGGTCGATCGCCGTGCCCGGGCCGACCATGGCCCCGGAGAAGACCGGATCCGGCACAGTGGCCAGTCCGATGGCGCGTCCTGCCAGCGGGGACGTCACGGTGGTCATGGGAAACCTCCCGGGGGATGGAGATGTACAGGGCCGTCATTACGACTCCCGGACGGCGCGCTGTGCAGCAGGGTATGTCAGACGAAGTACCGGTTCCGCACGAGTGCCCCGACCGTGGTCTAGACCACTACCCTAGTGGATTTGCACGGTCTCTGCGGCCCCGTGTACAGTCGTACTCCTGCTTGAGGGTGAGCGACGCGAACAAGCGCGCTGAACCGGGCAGCAACCAACTTGTCAGATCCTCTCTCCGGCTCAGCTTCCGCATGTCTGCGGAAGGATGGTCAGAGAGGCGGAAAAACACTGATAGAGTCGGAAACGCAAGACCGAAGGGAAGCGCCCGGAGGAAAGCCTGAGAGAGTCTCTCGGGTGAGTACAAAGGAAGCGTCCGTTCCTTG
>NZ_JBVIAY010000028.1:0-84698 GCF_055573695.1 Streptomyces sp. NPDC030143 | reverse complement strand
TAACTCACCCCGGAGTCGTTCCACCTCCCCCAGCCTCATGCCAAGAAGATGCCCACCACCAGGCAAGATCACCCGACGTAACGAAGCACTACTAGTCCCCGGTGCGGCCGGGCCCCCGGATCCCGAGGGCCCGCGTCGTCTCGGCGTTGACGAGCAGCACGAGCGCGGCGACCGCCACGGCCGCCAGCGCGATGCCCGCCGGGATCGCCACACTGTCAGCCTGGAGCAGGTTGTAGGCGACGGGCAGCGCCATGATCTGGGTGATCACGGCCGGGCCCCGGCTCCAGCTGCGGCGCCCCAGCAGCCCGCGCGCGGCCAGCAGCGGCAGCAGCGCGAGCACGATCAGCGTGACGCCGCCGGTGACGGCCTGCTGACGGTCGTCGGGATCCCCGCCCAGTCCGAGGACGAGCATCCACACGCCGCCGACGACCAGCGCCAGCCCTTCCACACCAGCCAGCGCGGCGGCCCAGGTCAGCCGGCGGGGGCGGGGGCCTGCGGCTTCCGGGGCGACGGGAGTCTGCTCACTGCTCACGCCAGAAGGGTAGCCCGGTCGCGATGTGGGATGTCTTACCCGATCCCTACCTCGGCCTGTGCCCGGTACCCCCCAGTAGGTACGCTGCAATCCATGCGTGCACTTCTCGTGGTCAATCCGGCAGCAACCACTACCAGTGCACGGACGCGTGACGTCCTGATCCACGCCCTCGCCAGCGAGATGAAGCTCGAGGCGGTCACCACCGAGTACCGGGGGCACGCCCGCGACCTGGGCCGCCAGGCGGCGCAGAGCGACGACGTCGACCTGGTCGTGGCGCTCGGCGGCGACGGCACGATCAACGAGGTCGTCAACGGCCTCCTGCACGCCGGCCCGGCCCCGGAGCACCTGCCCGGCCTGGCCGTGGTCCCCGGCGGTTCCACCAATGTCTTCGCCCGCGCCCTGGGCCTGCCCAACGACCCCGTCGAGGCCACCGGCGCGCTGCTGGACGCCCTGCGCGAGAACCGTGAGCGCACGGTCGGGCTGGGGCTGACGTCGGGCACGTCGGGCACGGAGGACGAGGCCGTTCCCTCCCGCTGGTTCACCTTCAACGCCGGGCTCGGCTTCGACGCGGGGGTCGTCGGCCGGGTCGAGCAGCACCGTGAGCGCGGGAGGAAATCCACACACGCTCTTTACGTACGGCAGGCCGTGCGTCAACTCCTGGGCGAGCCGCACCGGCGCCACGGGTCGATCACGCTGGAGCGGCCGGGCGCCGACCCGGTGACCGATTTGGTGCTGTCCATAGTCTGCAACACGGCTCCGTGGACCTATCTGGGCAATCGCCCGGTATACGCGTCACCTAAGGCCTCGTTCGATACGGGGCTCGACGTATTCGGTCTGAGCCGTCTGTCCACCGCCGCGGTTGCCCGGTATGGCACCCAGTTGCTCACTTCGTCCCCCCAGCGGGGACCCCATGGCAAGCACGCCGTCTCGTTGCACGACCTGGACCAGTTCACCTTGCATTCGAAGGTGCCGCTGCCCCTCCAGATGGACGGTGACCACCTGGGGCTGCGCACCAGCGTGACGTTCACAGGCGTACGCCGTGCACTGCGTGTGATTGTGTGAGCAGAACTGGCTAAAGTCCTTTCACTCGAACGTTTAGACCAGGGTCCACCCCATGGAAGTACGGCTGTGACCTAGTCGACACCGAGGAATCAAAAAAAACTTTCCGGAAGGGGTTGTATCCGCCGCTGAGGTTTGCGAGTCTCTACGTGGCGATCGGGACAGCCCGCAACACCGGCATCCACTGATCACCGGAACCCCTCTTCAATTCACAGGACCGCGCCAGGGAACCTGGCTGGTGGCCCTTCACTTGTTGAGGGATTCGTGAAAGCGTTCACATTCACAAGCAAACCTGCATGTAATACCAAGGAGAGGTAGCAGCCATGGACTGGCGTCACAACGCCGTTTGCCGCGAGGAAGACCCCGAGCTCTTCTTCCCCATCGGCAACACCGGTCCTGCGCTGCTGCAGATCGAGGAAGCCAAGGCCGTCTGCCGTCGCTGCCCGGTTATGGAGCAGTGTCTGCAGTGGGCGCTCGAGTCCGGCCAGGACTCCGGCGTCTGGGGTGGTCTCAGCGAGGACGAGCGCCGCGCCATGAAGCGCCGCGCCGCCCGCAACCGGGCCCGTCAGGCCTCCGCCTGACAACACCCGCCCCGCACAGCCTGAGCTTGGCGGCGCGTACAGCGAGTACGCTTCCCCCGCCCCCGAGCCGCAGCGCGCAGTACCCCCGATGCGCAGCACCCGCTGGCAACGAGCATTCGAGCCCCGGACCCCTGAACGGTCCGGGGCTTCTTGCTGCGCTCCGCCGGGAGGCTACTTCTGCGCCCGCACGGGGACGTCCAGGATCACCCGCGTCCCGCGCTCCGGCGCCCGGACCATGTCGAAGGTTCCGCCCAACTCTCCTTCGACCAGGGTCCGTACGATCTGCAGGCCGAGGTTGCCGGAGGTGTGCGGGTCGAAGCCTTCGGGCAGGCCGACGCCGTCGTCCTGGACGGTGACCAGGAGGCGGGCCTCCTTGGTCGTGCCGCCGCGGACGGCCGAGACCTCGACCGTGCCGGTGTCGCCCTCACGGAAGCCGTGTTCCAGGGCGTTCTGGAGGATCTCGGTGAGGACCATGGACAGCGGGGTGGCGACCTCGGCGTCCAGGATGCCGAAGCGTCCGGTGCGCCGGCCGCTGACCTTGCCCGGGGAGATCTCGGCGACCATCGCGAGGACGCGGTCGGCGATCTCGTCGAACTCGACACGCTCGTCCAGGTTCTGGGACAGCGTCTCATGGACGATGGCGATCGAGCCGACGCGGCGGACCGCCTCCTCCAGGGCCTCCCTCCCCCGCTCGGACTCGATGCGGCGTGCCTGGAGGCGCAGCAGGGCGGCCACCGTCTGGAGGTTGTTCTTCACCCGGTGGTGGATCTCCCGGATGGTCGCGTCCTTGGTGATCAATTCGCGTTCGCGCCGGCGCAGTTCCGTGACGTCGCGCAGCAGGACGAGCGAACCGATGCGGGTGCCCTTGGGTTTGAGCGGGATGGCGCGGAACTGGATGACGCCGTCGTGGGCCTCGATCTCGAACTCGCGGGGCGCCCAGCCGCTGGCGACCTTGGCGAGGGCCTCGTCCACGGGGCCGCGGGTCGGGGCGAGTTCGGCGGTGATGCGGCCGAGGTGCTGGCCGACCAGGTCGGAGGCGAGGCCCATGCGGTGGTAGGCGGACAGCGCGTTCGGGGAGGCGTACTGGACGATGCCGTCCGCGTCGAGGCGGATCAGACCGTCGCCGACGCGGGGGGCGGCGTCCATGTCCATCTGCTGGTTGGCGAACGGGAAGGCGCCGGCCGCGATCATCTGGGCGAGGTCGGAGGCGCTCTGGAGGTAGGTCAGCTCCAGCCGGCTCGGGGTGCGCACGGTGAGCAGGTTGGTGTTGCGGGCGATGACGCCGAGGACGCGGCCCTCGCGCCGTACGGGGATGGACTCGATGCGGACGGGGACCTCTTCGCGCCACTCCGGGTCGCCCTCGCGCACGATACGGCCCTCGTCGAGGGCGGCGTCCAGCAGGGGACGGCGGCCGCGCGGGACGAGGTGGCCGACCATGTCGTCCTGGTAGGAGGTGGGGCCGGTGTTGGGGCGCATCTGGGCGACGGAGACGTAACGGGTGCCGTCGCGGGTGGGCACCCACAGGACCAGGTCGGCGAAGGAGAGGTCGGAGAGCAGTTGCCACTCCGAGACCAGCAGGTGGAGCCACTCGAGGTCGGAGTCGTCGAGGGCGGTGTGCTGGCGTACGAGTTCGTTCATGGAGGGCACGTTGCGAGCGTACCCGGGGTGTGGGAAGTGTCCGAAAACACCCGCGGGCCGCGGCGCCTGGGAGGGACCCTCAACCCTCCCGGCACCGCAGCCCGGAGCAATATCGGCCGCGGGGTGTGCGGTCCCGGACTCGGCCGAAGGTGAGGAGCCGGGGCAGTCAGGGCAGAGAGCTCCGGATCCTCGGTCCGCCTTCCTGTGCGGGGAAGGCGGAAGCCTGGTGGTGCTCCTTCGCACGACTACACACCATTGTGGACTAGACCACTTCGTGTGTCCATGCGTCGGTAGTTGTGTGTTCATGTCGGGCGCGGGGCCGATCGCCCCGGCCGGCCCTGCTGTTCGGACGCACCGGCATCCACAAGGCAGCCTAGCCTGTGTGGGTTCCCGTGCGGGGCCAGATGGTCAGGGCAATTTCCGCGACCGCGACCAGTTCCTCCCGGCTCGCCCCGTCGCGCGCCTGTTGCGACATGCCCTGGAAGACGGCGCCGACGAGACGTCCGAGGGCGGCGACGTCGGCATCGGGGGGCAGTTCGCCCGCCGCCGCGCCCGCCCGGAGGCGGCTCTCGATGAGGGCCAGGCTGGCGTTGCGCTGCCGTCGCAGGTCCTCCTCGACCTCGGGCGTCGAGCAGTTGGCGGCGGCGTGGATCACCAGGCAGCCGTGCGGACGGCCCGGGGCGGTGAACTCGGCGGCGGCCTCGCGCAGCAGCCGCCGGACCGCGGCCCGGGCGGTCGGCTCCTCCTCCAGGGCACGGCGGGCGAAGGAACCGTAGGTCGCGTCGTAGGCGCGGACGGCCTCCTCGAACAGGGTGCGCTTGTCGCCGAAGGCGGCGTACAGACTGGGGGCGCCGATGCCCAGGAGGCGGGTGAGGTCGGAGACGGAGGTCGCCTCGTAGCCGTGCTCCCAGAAGGCGAGGACGGCCTTCTCCAGGGCGGCAGCGCGGTCGAAGGAGCGCGGGCGGCCGCGGGGGCGCATGTCCTCGGTGCTGACCATGGCCGACATTTTATAGCGAACGCTAGAGAACCCGGAGGCGAGACAGGTGCCGGGTGGGCGACGGGGGCCGGAGCGGTCGGGGGATGTGCCGGAGTGACGCCCGGCCGGCCGGGGCCGGTTCTGTTAGATTGGTCTAAACCACTCCTCAGATCGGCAGGCCAGCGTGGAAGTAGTCATCGTTCCGGACGCCAGGTCGGGTGGCGAGATCATCGCCGAGGCCATGGCGCAGCTCCTGCGGCGCAAGCCCGACGCCCTGCTCGGCGTGGCCACCGGATCCACGCCACTGCCCGTCTACGAGGCGCTGGCGGCCCGGGTCCGCTCCGGTGCCGTGGACACCTCACGGGCGCGGATCGCCCAGCTCGACGAGTACGTCGGGCTGCCCACCGACCATCCGGAGTCCTACCGGTCGGTGCTCCGGCGGGAGGTGCTGGAGCCGCTCGGCATCGGCATGGAGGCGTTCCTCGGCCCGGACGGCACCGCCGAGGACGTGCCGGCGGCGTGCGAGGCCTACGACGCGGCGCTGGCGCGGGCCGGGGGCGTCGACCTCCAGCTGCTCGGGATCGGAACCGACGGACACATCGGCTTCAACGAGCCGTGCTCCTCCCTCGCCTCCCGGACCCGGATCAAGACGCTGACCGAGCAGACCCGGGTGGACAACGCGCGGTTCTTCGACGGTGACATCGAGCAGGTCCCGCACCACGTGATCACGCAGGGCATCGGCACGATCCTGGAGGCGCGGCACCTCGTGCTGCTCGCCACGGGCGAGGGCAAGGCGGACGCGGTCGCGGCGACGGTGGAGGGCCCGGTGGCGGCCGTCTGTCCCGCCTCCGCCCTCCAGCTCCACCCCCATGCCACGGTCGTCGTCGACGAGCCCGCCGCGTCCAAGCTGAAGCTCGCGGACTACTTCCGCCATACCTACGCGAACAAGCCGTCCTGGCAGGGCATCTGAGGCACACCGCGGAGGCGCCGGACCCCGCATTGCGCGGGTCCGGCGCCTTGGAGCTCCGAACAAGAGGGGACGCCGCGAGCCGGGCTCCCTTTTTGTTCGGAGCTCTCAGGGGTCGTTGCACTGTGAGCGCCTGATCAGGCGCTCACAGTGCAACGACCCCTTCGTCATGGCATCCGCCGGGCGTTCCTGGTTCCGCGGCCGGGCGTCGCCGCAGGTCCGTCTACCGCCCCGCGATGACCTCCGCCGCCGCCCGTCCGCAGGCGCGGGCCGCTCCGTGGGTGGCGAGGTGGAGGGCGCCTCGGGCGGGTGCCTGGGGAACGCCCATCTCCACGACGACCGTGTCGGGGCGGGCCGCCAGGAGGGTGTCGAGGGCCTTGGTCATCCAGGGGTGGCGGTGTTCGTCGCGGACCACGGCGACGACACGGCGGTCGCCGGCCGCCCGCAGGGCAGCGTGGCCCGCCTCGTCGCCGTTGAAGCTGCCGGTCGCGGTGCCGGGCAGCAGGCGGGCGAGTTCCGCGGCCATCCCCCAGGGGGTCTCGTCGCCGACGGCGATGCTCGCGGCCGGGGTCAGGGCGGCGACGTAGGGCGCCTCGGTGAGCGGGGTGAAGTCCTCGCCGGTGATCCGCAGTGCCCGGCGGGCGGCGACGAGACCGATGTCGGCGGGGAGCACGTTCCCCGCGCCCGGCCGGGACGCCGTCCAGCGTGCCAGGTCCCGTACCCGCTGTGCCGCGTCGGCCAGGCGCTCCTCGGCCAGTTCGCCCGAGCGGACGGCCCGGACCAGGGCGTCGCGCAGCCGGCGTACGGTCTCGTCGTCGGCGAGGCCGCCACCCACGCAGATGGCGTCGGCGCCCGCGGCGACGGCGAGGACACTGCCGCGCTCGATGCCGAACGTCGCCGCGATGGCCTGCATCTCCATGCCGTCGGTGACGATCAGGCCGTCGTAGCCGAGTTCGCCGCGCAGGAGGTCGGTGAGGATGCGGCGGGACAACGTTGCCGGGCGGTCGGGGTCCAGGGCGGGGACGAGGATGTGGGCGCTCATCACGGCCCGCGTGCCGGCGGCGATCGCGGCGCGGAACGGCGCCAGTTCCCGTGCGGCGAGGACCTCGGGGCCGACGTCGATCCGCGGCAGGGCGAGGTGGGAGTCGACGGCCGTGTCGCCGTGGCCGGGGAAGTGCTTGGTGCAGGCCGCGACGCCCGCCGACTGCAGTCCGGTGACGTAGGCGGCGGTGTGGCGGGCGACCAGGTCGGGGTCGGCGCCGAAGGAGCGGACCCCGATGATCGGGTTGGCGGGGTTGGAGTTGACGTCGGCCGAGGGGGCCCAGTTGAAGTTCACCCCGCAGGCGGCGAGGCGGCGGCCCAGCTCCGCGGCGACTTCCCCGGTCAGCTCGGTGTCGTCGACCGCGCCCAGGGCGTGGTTGCCGGGGAAGCTGGATCCGGTGCGCACCTCCAGGCGGGTCACGTCCCCGCCCTCCTCGTCGATGGCGACGAGGACGTCGTCGCGTTCGGCGCGCAACTGGGCGGTCAGGGAGCCGAGTTGCTCGGGCGAGGCGATGTTGCGGCCGAACAGGCCGACCGAGGCCAGGCCCTCACCGAGGCGCCGCAGCAGCCAGTCGGGGGCGGTGGTGCCGGGGAAGCCGGGCTGGAGGACCGTCAGGGCGTCGCGCGTCAGAGTGTCGGTGCCGCTGGCGAGTGTCGTCATCGGGGGCGTTATCCCTTCACTGCGCCCGCGGTCAGACCCGCGGCCATCTTGCGCTGGACCAGGAGGAAGAGGACGACGATCGGTACGGCCATCATGGTGGCGCCGGCCATCATGGGCGCGTACTCGGTGCCGTGCTTGGTGGTGAAGTTGCCGAGCCAGACGGTCGCGGTCTGGTTCTTCTGGCTGAGCAGCATCAGGGCGTAGAGGTACTCGTTCCAGGCCTGGATGAAGGCGTAGACCGAGGTGGCGACCATGCCGGGGGCGAGGAGCGGGAAGACGACCCGGACGAAGGCGCCGGTGCGCGAGCAGCCGTCGACCATCGCGGCCTCCTCCAGTTCCTTCGGGATGTTGACGATGAAGCCGCGCAGGGTCCACACCGTGAAGGGGAGGACGAAGGTCAGGTAGGTGATGATCAGGCCGGTGAGGCGGTCGTACTGGCCGAGGTCGTTCAGGAGCAGGAAGACCGGAATGATCATCGCGACGAGCGGGACCATCTGCACGGCCAGGATGCCGACGATCACGATCTTGCGGCCGCGGAAGGCGAACCGGGAGATGGCCAGGGCGGCCAGCATGCCGACGACGATGCCGATCACGACGACCACGAGCGAGACGACGAGGCTGCGGCCGACCGGGCCCCAGAAGTCGGCGATGTCCAGCGCGCGGCCGAAGTTGGAGAACGTCAGGCCGGTCGGCAGCAGGCTGGGGTCGGGGTCGATGGCGTCCCTGGCCGGCTTGAAGGCCGTGTTGAGCATCCAGTAGACCGGGAAGCCGGCGACGACGAAGACGAGGAGCCCGAGCAGGTTCCAGCCCGCGCGGGAGCCCCGGTGGGGAGCGGGCGTGCTCATTCGACCTCTCCGATCTTCAGCATCTGGCGCATGTACACGGCGACCACCCCGAGGAGCAGCAGCACGGTGATCAGGGCGATCGCCGAGCCCTGTCCGTAGTCGTTGACGACGAAGGCACGGTCGTAGGAGTACGTCGTCAGGATCTGGAACTCGGCCTCGGGATGGCCGTTGCGCATGACGAAGACCTGCGGGAAGACACCCATGTCCCAGATGACCGACAGGGTCGTGAGCATCACGATGACCGGCTTGAGGACGGGCAGGGTGACGTACCGGAAGACGCCCCAGGCGCCCGCGCCGTCGAGGCGGGCCGCCTCCTCCAGTTCCCTGGGGACCTGGGTGAGGCCGGCGCTGAGGGTGATCACGACGAACGGGACGGCTCCCCAGACCACCAGCAGCATGATCACGGCGAGGCCCTGCGGACCGCTCGCGAACCAGTTGTGGCCGATCAGATCGACGCCCGGCAGCTTGCTGAGGACGGCGTTGAGGATGCCGTAGTCGGCGTCGAAGAGCCACTTGAAGACGGTGGTGGCGACGATGACCGGCATGCCCCAGCCGGCCACCAGCGCGATGTTGACCAGGGTCTTCACCCAGCCGGAGACCCGCTGGAGCAGCAGGGCGATGAGCATGCCCAGGACCATCGTGAAGATCACGCAGCCGGCCGCGAAGACGATCGTGCGCAGGACGACCGCCCAGAACTGCCCGTCGCCCAGCACCTGGGTGAAGTTGTCCAGGCCCACCGACTCGGCCGGCTGGAAGCCCCACAGCTGGGACTGTCCGAACTTCTGGAAGGCCAGGGTGACCAGGCGGACCAGCGGATAGCCCATGACCAGCAGCAGGACCAGCAGGCAGGGGGCGAGCAGCAGCCAGGGGGTGGCGGCGGGGGCGGCGGTCCGTCTGCCGGCCGGCCGCCGCGGTGCGGGCGGCGGCGGTGCCGGCCGCGGCGGCGGCACCTTGGCAGGGGTGGTCGTGTCTGCGGCACTCATCGCGCGCTCCTCAGCGGTCCCTCAGGTCGTACGGGGCGAAGACCCGTAGGTCTGCGGACGGCGGGGCTCCGCCGCGACGGAGCCCCGCCGAAGGTCACTTGGTGTTGATGACCTTGTCGATCGCGGCGTCCGCTTCCTTCGCGGCTTCCTCGACCGTCTTCTTGCCGGTGCCGATGCTCTGCAGCATCGTCTGGAGCACCTGGGCCTTCTCGACCCGGCCCCAGCCGGGGGCCATCGGGACGAACCAGTTGGCCTCGGCCGCGGTGGCGGGGACGGCCGTCGCCGGGTCGTTCTTCAGGGTCGCGAGGTCGGTCTTGTTGTTGGGCAGGTTGCCCTTGGCGATCAGGCCCTTCTGGCCGGCGGGGCCGGTGAAGGCGTTGATCCACTCGGCGGCCAGCGCCTGCGCGTCCGACTTCACCGGGACGGCGAGGTCGGAGCCGCCCAGGAAGACGGGGAGGTTCTTGCCGGACGGGCCGGGCATCACGAAGTTCTCGACGTTGCCCTTGAGCTTGCCGGTCTTGTCGTTCTCCGGGGCGGCGGCGGTCGCGCCCTCCCAGGCGGGGGCGAAGATCATGCCGGACTTGCCCTGGCCGTAGACGATGTACCGGTCGGACTCGTCCTTGGTCTTGTCGCCGTGCATGTACGTGTCGACGACCTTCTTGAACTCCTTCAGGCCCTTGAGGGACTCGGCGGAGGAGAGGTTGGCCTTCCACTCGCCGCCCGACTCGACCGCGATCGAGCCGCCGGCGTCGTAGACGAAGGACATGGCCGCGTACCAGTCGCGGGTGGGCTGGTACCAGGAGGAGAAGGTGTCGCCCTCCTTCTTCTGGACCTTGTCCAGGGCGGCGGTCAGCTCCGCGTAGGTCCTGGGGGTGGACTTCACGCCGACCGAGGCGAAGACGTCCTTGCGCCAGTTGGCGACGCGGCCGCCGGCGTAGTACGGGACGCCGTAGGTCCTGCCCTCGTAGGTCACCGAGGCCTTGAGGCCGTCCAGCCAGGCGGAGGAGTTGTCGAACGCGGCCGCGTCCAGGGGGGCGAAGGCGCCCTTGACCATGTAGCCGAGCATCTCGGTGTTGCCCATCTCGACCACGTCGGGGGCCTTGTCGGTGGCGAGGACCGCGTCGAGCTTGGCGTTCTTGTCCGGCCAGCCGTAGTACTCGTGGGTGATCCTGACGCCCGGGTGCTTCTTCTGCACCGCCGCGTCGGCGGCCTTCACCAGGTCGGGCCAGTTGTTCTGGGCGTCGACGGTGAGCCAGACGGTCAGCTCCTCGGCGTCGGCGCCCTTGTCCGAGCCCCCGTTGTCCTCGCCGCCCCCGCACGCCGCGATGGAGACCATCATGCCCGCGATACCGATCGCGGCTGTCAGCTTGCGCTTCACGCCACCCTCCTCAGGGATGCCACAAACCCCCCTGCCTCCCCGCCGCGGTGCCTCAACGCGTACCGTCCGCGGGGCCGGGACCTGGACCAATGGTGTAGACCAGTGCCGAGAGCTTGGCTCAGACCAATAGGGCTGTCAAGGGTGTTCAACCGGGGCGGCGACGTCCGTTACGCGACCGCGATATGCAGGGACTTTTCAATTTCTGGGCGGCCGGACGGGGCCTGTCGGCGGGATGGACCACCGCCCGCCTTCGGCGTGCTGGACTAGACCAACAAGGGCCCCGGAGGTATACAGAGGGGATCACGGGCCGGGCGAGGTCACCCCACTCGGGACACCCCGCCCCGCAACCCGTGCCACGATGTGAGCCGCGGCCGACGAGCGAGTCGGTCGTTTCGGCACCCGGAGCCGGGAAGGCGGGCCATGAGCACCGACGTCAGCAGTGCGGAGAACGAGGGTGGGGCGACCGTCCGTACCGCGCGCGTGCCCAAGTACTACCGCCTGAAGAAGCACCTGCTCGACATGACGGAGACGCAGTCGCCCGGCACGCCGGTGCCGCCCGAGCGCACGCTGGCCGCCGAGTTCGACACCTCGCGCACCACCGTGCGCCAGGCCCTCCAGGAACTGGTCGTCGAGGGCCGGCTGGAGCGCATCCAGGGCAAGGGCACCTTCGTCGCCAAGCCGAAGGTCTCCCAGGCGCTCCAACTCACCTCCTACACCGAGGACATGCGCGCCCAGGGCCTCGAACCCACCTCGCAGCTCCTCGACATCGGCTACGTCACGGCCGACGACCGCCTCGCCGGCCTGCTCGACATCACCGCCGGCGGGCGCGTGCTGCGCATCGAGCGGCTGCGCATGGCCAACGGCGAACCGATGGCCATCGAGACGACCCACCTCAGTGCGAAGCGCTTCCCGGCCCTGCGCAGGTCGCTGGTGAAGTACACGTCCCTCTACACCGCCCTCGCCGAGGTCTACGACGTCCATCTCGCCGAGGCCGAGGAGACCATCGAGACCTCCCTGGCCACCCCGCGCGAGGCCGGCCTGCTCGGCACCGACGTCGGCCTGCCCATGCTGATGCTCTCCCGGCACTCCCTGGACAAGGAGGGCCGTCCGGTCGAGTGGGTGCGGTCGGTGTACCGGGGGGACCGGTACAAGTTCGTCGCCCGCCTGAAGCGCCCTCAGGAGTAGGCGCCCGCGGGACGTCGCGGAACTCGTCGATCGATATGCGGACGAGGTCTTCCGCTGCGCTTTGTCCGTCACCTACATTTCGCGTGCATTGCACACGTGATCAGCGAGGGGACGGATCCGATCGATGTCAGAAGCGCCTGAAGTGTCCCGAGGGCCGGTGGTGACGCCCGTACGCGTCGTCATCGCCCTCTGTCTGCTCGCCCCCTTCGTGGCGATGCTGTGGGTCGGTTCCTACGCCAAGGCCGACCCGAAGTTCATCGGCATCCCCTTCTTCTACTGGTACCAGATGGCGTGGGTGCTGATCTCGACCGTGCTCACGATGGTCGCCTACACGCTGTGGCACCGTGACCAGCGCGCCCGCAAGGCTACGGACGGGGGTGCCACGCGATGAAGGACGGTGTGAACGGCGTCGCACTCGGCGTCTTCGTCTTCTTCTTCCTGGCCGTCACGGTCATGGGCTTCCTGGCCGCGCGCTGGCGCAGGGCCGAGAACGAGCAGAGCCTCGACGAATGGGGCCTGGGCGGCCGGTCGTTCGGCACCTGGATCACCTGGTTCCTGCTCGGCGGCGACCTGTACACGGCGTACACCTTCGTCGCCGTACCGGCGGCCATCTACGCGGCGGGCGCGTCCGGCTTCTTCGCGGTGCCGTACACGATCCTCGTCTACCCGCTGATCTTCACGTTCCTGCCGCGTCTGTGGTCGGTCTCGCACAAGCACGGGTACGTGACGACCTCGGACTTCGTGCGCGGCCGGTTCGGGTCCAAGGGCCTGTCACTGGCGGTGGCGCTCACCGGAATCCTGGCGACCATGCCGTACATCGCGCTCCAGCTCGTCGGCATCCAGGCGGTGCTGGACGTGATGGGCGTCGGCGGCGGCGAGGACACCAACTGGTTCATCAAGGACCTGCCGCTGCTGATCGCCTTCGGCGTGCTCGCCGCGTACACCTACTCGTCGGGTCTGCGGGCTCCCGCGCTGATCGCGTTCGTGAAGGACACGCTGATCTACCTCGTCATCGCGGTCGCGATCATCTACATCCCGATCAAGCTGGGCGGCTTCGACGACATCTTCGCCAAGGCGGGCGAGAAGTACGCCGCGGCCGGCGCGGGCGGTCTGATCCCGGCCGAGGCGGGCCAGTGGACGTACGCCACCCTGGCCTTCGGTTCGGCGCTCGCGCTCTTCATGTACCCGCACTCGATCACGGCGACGCTGTCCTCCAAGAGCCGTGAGGTGATCCGCCGCAACACCACGATCCTGCCGCTGTACTCCCTGATGCTGGGCCTGCTCGCCCTGCTCGGCTTCATGGCGATCGCGGCGGGTGTGAAGGTGACCAACGGCCAGCTGGCCATCCCGCAGCTGTTCGAGAACATGTTCCCGGACTGGTTCGCGGGCGTCGCCTTCGCGGCGATCGGCATCGGCGCGCTCGTCCCCGCGGCCATCATGTCGATCGCGGCGGCGAACCTCTTCACCCGCAACGTCTACAAGGACTTCATCAAGCCGGACGCGACGCCCGAGCAGGAGACGAAGGTCTCCAAGCTGGTCTCGCTGCTGGTGAAGGTGGGCGCCCTGGCCTTCGTCCTGACCATGGACAAGACGGTCGCCATCAACTTCCAGCTCCTCGGCGGCATCTGGATCCTGCAGACCTTCCCGGCCCTGGTCGGCGGCCTGTTCACCCGCTGGTTCCACCGCTGGGCGCTGCTCGCCGGCTGGGCGGTCGGCATGGTCTACGGCACGGTCGCCGCGTACGGTGTCGCCTCCCCGACCCAGAAGCACTTCGGCGGCTCGTCGAAGGAGATCCCGGGCATCGGCGAGATCGGCTACATCGGTCTGACGGCGTTCGTGCTCAACCTGGTCGTCACCGTGGTCCTCACCTTCGCCTTCAGGGCCGCCGGCGCCCCCGACGGCATCGACGAGACCAGGCCGGAGGACTACACGGCCGACGCCGGCGACCCCGGCGTCGAGATCGAACTCCCGCCGGCCACGGCGGGCACGCCCACGCATTAGGGGTCCGTGCACCATGAGCGCCCGATCGGGCCGCGTGGTCCGGTGACGTGCACCGCCGCGTCGCCAGGCCGCGCGGCCCAGGGGGCACAGTGCACCGACCGATGGTCCCGTCACCCCGCAGCGGGCCGCCGGCAGCAGGACTGACGGCGGCCCGTTGTCGTGAACACTCACCCCATGGACATGCTCATCGCAGAAGCGGAGCCCGCCGAGTACGCCGCCCTCGGCGACCTCACTCTCCTCACCTACGAACTGACGCTCTGAAACCAGCGCGACACAACATCTGGGGGTGGCATCGCGCCCCGACACAAGATGTATGCTCATGCTCGCTGTCGCCGCAGGGGAATCCGGTGCGAATCCGGAACTGTCCCGCAACGGTGTACTTGCGTGTTTCCGCACGCCTGTTCAGTCCGAGGTCCTGCCGACAGCGCACCCGGCCGTCCGGTCCGGGTGCCCTGACGTCCGGGCCTCGCGGAATGGGCCGGTGGACGCGACGCCGCGTGCGCTCGTGTGCTGCCCCCCGCCCTTCGCAAGGCCCCGTGCCCAGCGAGGGAGAGCCCCCACGTGACCATCGCGCCAGCCGATCCGGCTTCCGTCACCGCGCCGGAGAACGACGGTCCCGGTGCCGCGCTGCTGCGGACCCTGACCGAGCTGACCGCCGACCTCCCCGACGCCGACCCCGGCCGGGTCGCCGCCGCCGCGCTGCGCGGCCGGTCCGCACGGGCGGACGAGACGGAGCTGCGCGAGCTGGCCACGGAGGCGGCCGCCGGCCTGATCTCGGAGGACCCCGCCTACTCGAAGCTGGCCGCCCGGCTGCTGACCGTCGGCATCCGCGCCGAGGCCGCCGCGCAAGGCGTCACCTCGTTCACCGAGTCGGTCGCCGTCGGCCACCGCGAGGGCCTCGTCGCCGACCGCACCGCCGCGTTCGTCCGGCTCCACGCGGCCCGTCTCGACGCGTTGGTCGACCCGGCGGCCGACGACCGCTTCGGCTACTTCGGCCTGCGCACACTCCACAGCCGCTACCTGCTGCGCCACCCCCTCACCCGCAAGGTGATCGAGACGCCCCAGCACTTCCTGCTGCGGGTGGCGAGCGGTCTGGCCGAGGACGACACGGCACGGTCGGTCGACGAGGTGTCCGCGCTCTACGGGCTCATGAGCCGGCTGGACTACCTCCCCTCCTCCCCCACGCTGTTCAACTCCGGCACCCGGCACCCGCAGATGTCGTCCTGCTACCTCCTCGACTCCCCGCTGGACGAACTGGACTCCATCTACGACCGCTACCACCAGGTGGCCCGCCTCTCCAAGCACGCCGGCGGCATCGGACTGTCGTACTCCCGCATCCGCTCCCGGGGGTCGCTGATCCGGGGCACCAACGGGCACTCCAACGGCATCGTGCCGTTCCTGAAGACCCTGGACGCCTCCGTGGCCGCCGTGAACCAGGGCGGCCGGCGCAAGGGCGCGGCGGCCGTCTACCTGGAGACCTGGCACTCCGACATCGAGGAGTTCCTGGAGCTGCGCGACAACACCGGTGAGGACGCCCGCCGCACGCACAACCTCAACCTCGCGCACTGGGTGCCGGACGAGTTCATGCGCCGAGTGAACGCCGACGAGCAGTGGTCGCTGTTCTCCCCGGCGGACGTACCGGAGCTGGTGGACCTGTGGGGCGACGAGTTCGACGCGGCCTACCGCAGGGCGGAGGCGGAGGGGCTGGCGCGCCGGACGCTCCCGGCCCGTGAGCTGTACGGCCGGATGATGCGCACCCTCGCGCAGACCGGCAACGGCTGGATGACCTTCAAGGACGCCGCCAACCGCACGGCGAACCAGACGGCCGAGCCGGGTCACGTCATCCACTCCTCCAACCTCTGCACGGAGATCCTGGAGGTCACGGACGACGGGGAGACGGCGGTCTGCAACCTCGGTTCGGTCAACCTCGGCGCGTTCGTCGTCGACGGGGACATCGACTGGGAGCGGCTGGACGAGACCGTCCGCACGGCCGTCGCCTTCCTCGACCGCGTCGTCGACATCAACTTCTACCCGACCGAGCAGGCGGGCCGTTCCAACGCCCGCTGGCGCCCCGTCGGCCTGGGCGCCATGGGCCTGCAGGACGTCTTCTTCAAGCTGCGGCTGCCCTTCGACTCCGACGAGGCCAAGGCGCTCTCCGCGCGGATCGCCGAACGCATCATGCTCGCCGCCTACGAGGCCTCCACCGACCTCGCCGAGCGCAGCGGCCCGCTGCCGGCCTGGGAGAAGACGCGCGCGGCGCGCGGTGTGCTGCACCCCGACCACTACGGCGTGGCGTTCACCTGGCCGGAGCGCTGGGCGGCGCTGCGTGAGCGGATCGCGGCCGTCGGCATGCGCAACGCGCTGCTGCTCGCCATCGCGCCGACCGCCACCATCGCCTCGATCGCCGGTGTGTACGAGTGCATCGAGCCGCAGGTGTCCAACCTGTTCAAGCGCGAGACGCTGTCGGGTGAGTTCCTCCAGGTCAACTCCTACCTGGTGCAGGACCTCAAGGAGCTGGGCGTGTGGGACGCCCGCACCCGTGAGGCGCTGCGCGACGCCAACGGCTCGGTGCAGGACCTCGCCTGGATCCCCCAGGACGTGCGGGCGCTGTACCGCACGGCCTGGGAGATCCCGCAGCGCGCACTGATCGACATGGCCGCCGCCCGCACCCCCTACCTGGACCAGGCGCAGTCGCTGAACCTGTTCCTGGAGACGCCGACCATCGGCAAGCTCTCCTCGATGTACGCGTACGCCTGGAAGTCCGGGCTGAAGACGACGTACTACCTGCGCTCGCGCCCGGCGACCCGCATCGCCCGCGCCGCCCGGGCCGCCGTCCCCGTCCAGCAGCCGGCCGCCGACGAGGCCGTCGCCTGCTCCCTTGAGAACCCCGAGTCCTGCGAGGCCTGCCAGTGATGCCCAGCAACCAGAACCTTCTCGACCCCGGCTTCGAGCTGACCCTGCGCCCGATGCGGTACCCGGACTTCTACGAGCGCTACCGGGACGCCATCAAGAACACCTGGACCGTCGAGGAGGTCGACCTCCACTCGGACGTCGCCGACCTGGCCAGGCTCAGCCCGGCCGAGCAGCACCTCATCGGCCGTCTGGTCGCGTTCTTCGCGACGGGCGACTCGATCGTGGCGAACAACCTGGTGCTGACGCTGTACAAGCACATCAACTCCCCCGAGGCCCGCCTCTACCTCAGCAGGCAGCTCTTCGAGGAGGCCGTTCACGTCCAGTTCTATCTGACGCTGCTGGACACCTACCTCCCCGACCCGGAGGACCGTGCGGCGGCGTTCGCTGCGGTGGAGAACATCCCCTCCATCCGCGAGAAGGCCGAGTTCTGCTTCACGTGGATGGACTCGGTGGAGAAGCTGGACCGTCTGGAGTCGCAGGCCGACCGCCGCCGCTTCCTGCTCAACCTGATCTGCTTCGCCGCGTGCATCGAGGGCCTGTTCTTCTACGGGGCCTTCGCCTACGTCTACTGGTTCCGCAGCCGGGGCCTGCTGCACGGCCTCGCCACCGGCACCAACTGGGTGTTCCGGGACGAGACCATGCACATGAGCTTCGCGTTCGACGTGGTCGACACCGTCCGCAAGGAGGAGCCGGACCTCTTCGACGACCGGCTGCGGGAGCAGGTCACCGACATGCTGCGGGGGGCCGTCGAGGCGGAGTTGCAGTTCGCGCGCGACCTGTGCGGCGACGGGCTGCCGGGGATGAACACCGACTCCATGCGGCAGTACCTGGAGTGCGTCGCCGACCAGCGGCTGGTCCGGCTCGGTTTCGCCCCGGTGTACGGCTCGGAGAACCCGTTCTCCTTCATGGAGCTCCAGGGCGTTCAGGAGCTGACCAACTTCTTCGAGCGCCGTCCGTCGGCGTACCAGGTGGCCGTGGAGGGCACGGTCGACCTGGACGAGGACTTCTGAGGCTGCCCGGCACGCAGTTCGCGGTCGATCCGGCGCTCGCGGGCCAGCCCCACGAGCGCCGGTCCCGTCAGGAGGAGGAAGGCGAACAGGACCGTGAGGACATCGGTGTATGCGTTCATGAGGTAAGCATCGTGCTCAGGGAACACTGCTGACAGTGGCAGGACTGCCGCACACCTTCAATTTACTGCCAGCGCGGGGCACACTGGCCGCATGTTGACGAACGTGGCCGCGATCCTCCTCGACGGCGTGCACCCCTTCGAACTCGGCGTCGTGTGCGAGGTGTTCGGCATCGACCGCAGCGACGAGGGCCTGCCGGTCTACGACTTCGCGGTCGCCTCGGCGGAGGGGCCGACGCTCGCCACACCCGCCGGCTTCACGCTGCGCACCACCCACGGGCTGGAGCGGCTGGAGAGCGCCGACCTGATCGCCGTCCCGGCCGGGGACGCCTACACCGCGCGGGAGTTCCCGCCGGAGCTGCTGGACGCGCTGCGCCGGGCCGTGGACCGCGGGACGCGGGTGCTCAGCGTGTGCTCGGGGGTGTTCGTGCTCGCCGCGGCGGGGTTGCTGGACGGGCGGCGCTGCGCGGTGCACTGGCGGCACGCGGAGCAGTTGGCCCGCCAGTACCCGCGCACGATCGTGGAGCCCGACGTGCTGTACGTCGACGCGGACCCGGTGATCACCTCGGCGGGCACGGCCGCCGGCATCGACGCCTGTCTGCACCTCGTCCGCAAGGAGCAGGGGCCCGAGGTCGCCAACGGGATCGCCCGGCGGATGGTCGTGCCGCCGCACCGGGACGGCGGTCAGGCCCAGTACATCGAGCGGCCGCTGCCCCGGTCGCCCTGCGACACCGTGGGCGCGGTGCTCGGGTGGATGGAGGCTCACCTCGACGAGGAGGTCACCGTCGAACAGCTCGCCGCCCGGGCGCACATGTCCCCGCGCACCTTCGCCCGCCGCTTCCACCAGGAGACGGGCACGACGCCCTACCGCTGGATCCTGCGCCAGCGCGTCCTGCTGGCCCAGCGGCTGCTGGAGGCCACGGACGAGACGGTGGACGCGATCGCCGCGCGTACCGGGTTCGGTACGGCGGCGGCGCTGCGGCACCAGTTCGTGCGGGCGCTGGGCACCACGCCGAACGCCTACCGGCGTACGTTCCGCGGACCGGAGGCCGCCCGAACGCACGCCGGAGGCGGGGTTCTCACCTCGGTACGGCTCGCAGCCGCAGGCCCTGCGGACGCAGGGTGATGCCCACCCGGGTCGCGTCGTCGGACCCGGCGACCTGCTCGAACCGGAACGCCTCCGCGAGCCCCGCTGTGACCAGGGTGAGCAGGGCCATCGAGAAGTGGTCGCTGGGGCACTTGCGGTTGCCGACACTGAACGGCCGCATGGCGTACTTGGGGATGCCCTTCTGTCGCTCGGGAAGCCAGCGGTCGGGGTCGAACTCCAGGTGCCGCTCGTAGGAACGCGGATCGCGCTGTATCGCGTACGGGCTGTAGATGATGTCGGCCCCGGCGGGAATGCGATACCCGTCGAGTTCGGTGTCGGTGACCGCCCGCCGCGTCAATATCCATACGGCGGGCAGCAAACGCATGGTCTCCACGACGACGTTGTTGGTGTGCGTCAGCTTGCGGACGTCCTCGAATCCGACCGGGCGTCCTCCGGTGACGGCCTCGACCTCGGCGCGCACTTTGTCCGCGTGTTCCGGGTGGGCCGAGAGCATCAGCAGGAGCGACATGATCGTCGACGCGATGGTTTCGCTGCCGGGGGTGAGTATCGCGACGACCTGGTCGTGGATCTCCTGTTCCCCGATGGGGTCGCCATTGTCGTCCTTCGCTTCGAGCAATGCCGTCAGCAAATCGTCCGGCTTTTGACCGGATGCCCGGCGTTCGGCGATGATCTCGTCGACCAGGAGATGCAAATCGGCCAGCGCCCGGTTGAATTCGAGGTTGGCCGGAAGCGGGAGCTTGTACAGCGGTCCGAGCGGTACCACCATCCGGTGGTACATACCTTGGAAGACGCTGGCGAGCGCGGTGCACAGGCGCTCGGCCCGCTCGTCCATGAACCGCCCGCGCAACAGGCAGCGGGCGGCGACCCGCACCGCGATGCGGAACGACTCCGAGGTGCAGTCGATGGTTGCGCCGCCCTTCCAGCGCTCGACGAGCGCGTGCGTCTCCTCCTCCATGATCGGTCCGTAGGCGGGAATGGCGTCGAGCCGGAACGCGGGCTGGATGGTGCGTCGCTGGCGGCGGTGGAGCGGGCCGTTGGCGGTGGCCACGCCCTCCTTTCCGAGCAGGCCTTCCAGGGACTCCCACAGGGGTCCGGCGATGATGTAGTCGGGGCTGAGGGCCACCGCCCCGGTGAGGTCCGGGCGGGTGACGGCGTACACCGTCTTCGGGCCGAGCCTGATGCGGACGACTCCGCCGTGGTCGCGCAGCCGGCTCATGAAGGCCAGCGGATCGCGGGCCAGCCGCCAGCCGTGGCCGAGCAGCGGAAGCCCGCCCGTGGCCAGGGGCGGCTCGCGTAGTTCCGCTGCCCCGGTCGTCTCGGGCTTCACCGATTCGACGGTCATTTCTCACCTGCCGCTTCGTTGTTGACGTACGGGGGCGTGGACCGGTCGTCCCAGCTGTCGACCATGTAGCGGCCGGACTCGTGGTGGAACCAGTAGACGGAGCTGAACCAGTTCCGCATGTTTCCCAGACAGGCCCGTACGGCGGCGCCGAGTTCCTTTCCGAGGACCGTCCCGTCGGCCAGCCCGTCGGCCAGCCGCAGGACGTCCTGCTCCACGACCAGGAATTCGGATATGCATTCCTCGACCCGCCGCCTGACTTCTTCGACCGCTTCTTCGAGGGTCAGCCCCTCATGGGTGATGAGACTGATTCCGAGGTTGTGCACCTCGTCGCCCGCGATTTCCTTCGGGAGCGAGCAGAGGTCGTTGTACCAGGCGGCGAACTCCTGACTCAGCAGGGCCGCGCGCCGATATGCGGGGTGGGTGCGCACGGATTCCGGTAGTTCACGTCCCGCGCTGGGTTCCAGCAGGTCCGTCCAGATCTGGTGCGCAAAGGTGTGCCGACGCAGTGCGAGGTATTCCTCGACGGTCGGGATACGCCCTTCGGTGCGGTTGTGGAATTCCCGGTCGTAGGCCTCGATCACCGCGTGGAAGTGGCGGGCGAACCGCGCGTTCCAGGTGTCCGGCAGGAAGGAGTACAGCCGGCCCACGCTGTCGGCGAGTCCGGCGACCAGCGGGTCCTCGTGGTGCAGGTGCTCCGCCGGGGAGTCCAGCGCCGCGTGCAAGCGGAACCTCAACTGCCGCCAGGCGGCGGCCCGTCCGTGGACCACGTCCCGGTCATGACGGTCGTCCCAGACGAAGAACCACGCGCTGTAGTCGGCGATGGCCTGGAGCACCTCGTCGGAGGCGCCGAGGTAGTAACCCGCCATCAGGTCGGTGTAGCACAGTCCGTCGGCATATTCCGCGACCTTGTCCGCCGGCATGAGCCGTTTTTCCAGCAGCCAGGAGCGCGTCTTCTCCTGCAACTGCGGCCAATACGGATGCAGTTGCCGGGGAAAGGCCGTCTCGATGACCGGAAGAGAGAGCGAGGGAGGGACCGCGATCGCGGTCACCGTCGCTGTGGTGCTGTATGTGGTGCTGTATGGGAAGGCTGGCACGAACAACCCCTCTCAGCCGCCAGTTGGCGCACACCCCTTCCGCCGTGCCGGGCGTGCGCCGTTGCGTATCCCCGCACTTCCCATTCAGCACTACAACTGACCGCTCTGGGAACGGATTCGCTTCATTCACTACGTCAACCAGCCGAGAACTCCCCCTTGGGTGACTGGTTATGGATCAGTGGATGTGCATAAGCGATCGAACGTGCGTCGGACACACGAACGACGCCTGGCCGTGGGGTATCCCGGCCAGGCGTCGGAGTGCGGAGGGTGTTCAGTCGTTGGCGACCACGGGGTAACGCGGCTCGTTCTCGGCCATCTGCCGCAGCGCGTCCTTGCGTTCGCGCTTGGAGAGACGGTCGATGTAGAGGTACCCGTACAGGTGGTCGGTCTCGTGCTGCAAACACCGAGCGAAGTACCCGGTGCCGCGCACCCTGATCGGGTTGCCCTTCTCGTCCTGGCCGGTCACCTCGGCGTAGTCGGGCCGGGCGAGCGGCGCGTACGCGGTGGGCACCGACAGGCAGCCCTCGTTGCTGTCGTCCAGCCGGCGCCGCTCGGCGGGCAGCTCGACGAGCCGGGGGTTGCACACCACGCCGACGTGCCGCACGCCCTCGTCGTCGGGGCAGTCGTAGACGAAGACCTTCCGGTCGACGCCGATCTGGTTGGCGGCCAGACCCACGCCCTCGGCGGTGCGCTGGCTGGCGAACATGTCGTCCACCAGCTTCAGCAGCTCGTCGTCGAACTCGGTGACGTCAGCGCACTCCTTGTGGAGCACCGGGTTCCCGACGACGGTGATGGGCCGCGAGGTGCCGCGCTCACGGTAGGCCCGCTCCCGCTCCTCGGCGTCCTGGGTGTCGATGACGAAGCCCTCGTCGTCCACGGGGAGCACGCCCGCGTGCTGCTGATCGGTGTCCTGCTGGGCCATGACCGACGTATGCCTTCCTCAAACAGACTGGGGTGAATGCTCGATACAGGGTACGGGCAGCGCGCCCCTGCGAGGGGCGGTCCTGCGTCGACGTGCGGCTCCACCGCGGGGCGCGAGCAGCCGCGATCAGGCCCGCAGCCGCCTCTAGGGGGTGTTTCGAAAGTCCCGCACAGCACCCACGGCGCCCGGCACGCCCTCTCGCCGCACCGGCCGAACGCCCGAGTACGCCCAGTACGAGCGCTTTCGTCCGGCACGCCGAGAGCACGCACCGGACACCGCGGGCACCGCACAGGACTTTCGAAACACCCCCTAGCAGACCTCTTCCAGATCCCGCCAGTCCCTCGAATCGGGGCTGTCGGCGACCCATCCGTCCAGCAGTCCCCTCACCAGGGAGGCCGGCGCGGCGATCCCGCACTCCCGCTCGGGAACCCACAGCTGCCCGTCCGTGCGATGACCGAGCGGTCCCGGATGCCCGGGTTCGCTGTGGTCGTGCGGGTCCAGGTGCTCCCCGTCGCCCTCGTCCGAGGGCATCCGCGACTCCGAGCACATCCGGCACAGCAACCGCACCGACGAGGACCAGTCCTCCGCGGCGAAGCCGGCGTCGGCGGCCAACTGCTCCAGCGCGTCCCGGTCGTCCTCGGTGGCCGCCTCCAGCAGCACCACCCAGGTCGGCACGGGAGAGGGCGCCCACAGCTCGATCTCGTCGAAGACGGGGTAGGCGTGCCCGGCGGACGTGGTGCGCTCGCCGTGCGGCACCCCGTCGTGCAGGACCACCTCGCCCCAGCGCCGTCCGGACGACGGCAGCGGGATCGACAGCACCTCCATCCGGGCGGGGTCCAGCCGCCGCCCCCACACCACCTCGGCCTCGCCCTCGGGCGACAGCCGTACGACGGCGCTGCCGAGGCTCATCCCGACGGGCTCACCGGCGGCGGTGGCGCCGCCCGGGACGTGCAGCCCGTAGGCCTGCCAGGCGCGGCGCGCCAGCGGCCAGTCCTGCAGGGCGGTGGCGGCGATGCCGACGTTCCACCAGTCGGGGGCGCCGGTCTCCCGGTCGAGGAGAGCGACCGCGCGCAGTCCGGCTGTGCGGGCCTGCTCCCAGTCGTGGCGGAACTTGTGCAGCAGGGCGAGGTTGAACCAGGACTCCGACAGCCAGGGCTCCAGGTCGGCGGCGCGTGTCAACAGCGCGCCCGCGTCCTCGTACCGGCCGTCGCCGATCAGCGTGAACGCGCGATCGGTGGCCTGCCGCCAGGAGGCGGAGGGCCGGTGCCGTCCCTTGCCGAAGATCCTCACGATTCCCGCCTGCCAGTTCCGTGACGTGGGCTGGCCAGTGCCCCCGGACACTTCCTCCCTCGCATCCAACCACGTATGGCTGGAAGGGCGCTCATTACCCATGGGTTACCCGCCCGAGGGCAAGGTCAGACCGCCCGTGCGCCGCCCGCCGCCCCCGTGACCGAGGCTCCCTCGGGGCTGAACGCCCGCGGCGGCACCCGGCGCGCCGCCGCCCCGCTCCGACAGTACCCTGGCCAGCGCTTCCACCACCTCGGGGGCGTACTCCCCGCCGGTCCGCAGCCGCAGCTCCTCCAGGACCGCCAGGGCCCCGCCCGGACCGGCGTCGCGGGCCTTCTCCTCGTAGGCGTTGACCACCCGCACGATCCGCGCGGCCCGCGGCTGCTCCGGGTACGGGTCGGCCTGTCGTTCCACCACCGCCGCGACCTGCGCGCCCGCCCCGGTCTGGCGGACGACGGCCCCGCCGAGCAGTGCGATCCTGCGCTGTTCCTCCGGCGGCAGACCGGCGGTGGCCCCGGCCGGGACGGGATCGACGAGGCTGAGCTGCCCGATGTCGTGCATGAGGGCCGCGTACTCCAGCACGGTCAGCTCCGGCTCGGTGAGCCCCAGGTCGCGGCCGACGGCCTGGCTGAGGGCGGCGACCCGGCGGGCGTGCCCGGCCGGGGTGTACCCGGCGATCTCGGTGGCGCGGGCCAGGGAGGCCATGGTCTGCCGGTAGGTGGCGCGGACGGCCGCGTACCGGCGCAGCGACATCTGCGTGAGCAGCAGCGGCACGCAGAACAGGGGCAGCGCCCACAGCCCGACGACGGCCACGGCGAGCGCCATCACCGCGCCCGTCGCGCACACGGCCGACCCGATCCCGGGCACGGACCGCAGTTCGTCGCGGAGCAGCGGAGCGAATGGCCAGCCGGTGCGGGAGTGGGCGAGCGCGGCGGCGACCACGGCCTCGCACAGCGCGGTCAGCACGAGCAGCGCGAGCAGCAGCAGCGCGTACGCGGGGCCGCTCCAGTGGTCGAACACCCCGCGGTTGTAGAGCGGCTGGAAACACACGGCGGCGAAGCCGACGGCCAGGACCCGCCGGACGAGGTGGTCCAGGACGGGCCCCCCGCGCGCGACGTGCGGCACGCTGCCCAGCAGGGAGGCGGCGACCACGACCGCCACCACCTGGGCCACCCCGTGGTGCGTGGCGTGTCCGGCGTGCTCCCCGAGCAGCGCGTACGACAGGGAGGCGGCGGCGCCGAGCGGCGCGGCCTCCCGCAGCCCGGGCCCGCTCCACCGGGTGAGCTCGCCGACGACGACGAGCACCCCGAAGGCGAGCGCGACCGGCCGTTCCTCGACGCCCGCGCGGAAGGTGACGAGGAGGGAGGCGGTGACGAGGACGGCGGCGGCGGTGTGGAGGGCGACGAGCGGACGGCGGGAGGTCATCGGTGGGCTCCGGGCCGGTCGGGGGCGGGGGCCTGGGACGGCACGGCCGGTGGCGTCTCGTCGGCGGTCACCACCGGGTGCCAGCCGTCGCGGGCGATCACCCGGGTCAGCGCCTCGACCATGCGCGGGTCGAAGTGGGCGCCCGCGCACCGCTGGAGTTCCTCCAGGGCCACCGGCACCGGCCGGGCCCTGCTGTAGCAGCGGTTCGAGGTCATCGCGTCGAAGGCGTCGGCGACGGCCACCACCCGGGCGCACTCCGGGATCTGACTGCCCACCAGCCCGTAGGGGTAGCCGCTGCCGTCGACCCGCTCGTGGTGGTGGAGGATCGCCGCGCGCGCCTCGCCGAGGAAGGAGATCCCCCGGGTGATCTCGTGCCCGTACTCCGGGTGCAGTTCGATCACCCGCCGTTCCTCGGGGGTCAGCGGCCCGTCCTTGCGCAGCAGCCGGGTGGGCACGCCGAGCTTGCCCACGTCGTGCAGGATCCCGGCGAAGCGCAGAACCTCGACCCGCCCCTCGTCCATGCCGAGTTCGCGGGCGATGAGCATGGAGGCCTGGCCGACCCGCTCGCTGTGTCCGCGGGTGTAGCCGTCCTTGATGTCGACGGCCTGCACGAGGGCGCGGATGGTGGCCTGGTGGGCGGCCCGCTCCCGGTGGTACTGGGCGAACACCCACCAGGAGACGCCCATCGGGAACAGCACGAGCAGCGCGGCGAACGGCCCGTACGGGCTGCGCCACAGAACGGCCATCATGAGCCCGGCGAGGCCGTGCACCGCCACGGGGGCGAGCAGGCGCCGGAACAGTCCGCGCCAGACCCGCCGCAGCGGCAGCCCTTCGGCGAGCGCGAGGATCGCGCCGTCCAGGGTGGCGAGGACGAGGCAGAAGACGAGGACGGCGGCCCCGGCCGCCAGCAGGGCGCGGGGCACGTCGGACGCCATGACGGCGTCCCGCGGGTCCAGCGCGCAGTGCACCCGGGACGCGGCCCACACGCCGATCGCCAGATGGGCGGCCCGGCAGATCCGTCGCAGCAGGACGGGCCGCTGTCCGGCGAGCAGGAACAGCGCGCCGGGCAGCGGCACGAGCGCCGCGGCGGGCGGCGGCAGCAGGAAGGCCCCGGCGAGCAGCACGGGGTGGAAGGTGCCGGCGAACCGGCGCCGGGCGATCTGCTCGCCGGCCGCGTACAGCGCGGCGAGCAGCAGGACGGCCCACCAGGGCGTGCGGGCCGTCGGCGGCGGGAGCAGACAGAGCAGCGCGCCGAGGGCGACGCAGCCGACGTACGCGCGTGCCCGCGCCGGAATCCCCTCCATGTCGCCCTCCCCCGGCCACACCTACTCCAGGTTTCCGGAGCCTAGGGCGGCGGGGGACGGCGTCGCGGGCGTATCAGCCGCGGATTAGCACATTCGGGTGACGGCGGCCGGCTCGGCCGGGAGTGTCAGGACTCCTGCGGGGTCGCCGTCACGTCGTGCTCGGGAACGGCCTGGCCGGATCGGATCAGGTCGATCCGGCCCATGACCTTGGCACGCAGGTCGGTGGGTACGTCGTCCGACCCGCAGCACCGCTTGACCAGCTTCTTCACGGCCTGCTCCAGGCCGTACTTCTCCAGGCACGGCGAGCACTCCTCGAAGTGGTGCTCGAACTTCGTGCAGTCGGAGTCCGGCATCTCCCGGTCCAGGAACTCGTAGAGATGGTCCAGGACCTCACTGCAGTCCGTCTCGTGCGGCTCTCCGCAGCTCATGAGCCCGAGCCTTTCGCTTCGTCCGACTCTCCGGCGCCGGCCGGGACCAGCCCGCGCTCTCGGGCGTAGTCCTCGAGCATGCCGCGCAGCTGACGGCGGCCCCGGTGCAGCCGGGACATCACCGTACCGATGGGTGTCCCCATGATGTCCGCGATCTCCTTGTAGGCAAAGCCCTCCACATCCGCGAGGTACACGGCGATGCGGAACTCCTCGGGGATCGCCTGGAGCGCTTCCTTCACGTCCGAGTCGGGCAGGTGGTCCAGCGCCTGCGACTCGGCGGAACGCAGACCCGTCGACATGTGCGACTCGGCGCGGGCCAGCTGCCAGTCCTCGATCTCCTCGGCCGCGCTGCGCTGGGGTTCGCGCTGCTTCTTGCGGTAGGAGTTGATGAAGGTGTTGGTGAGGATCCGGTACAGCCAGGCCTTGAGGTTGGTGCCCTCGCGGAACTGGTGGAAGGACGCGTACGCCTTGGCGTAGGTCTCCTGCACCAGGTCCTCCGCGTCCGCCGGGTTGCGCGTCATGCGCAGCGCGGCGGAGTACATCTGGTCGAGGAACTCGAGCGCGTCCCGCTCGAAGCGCGCGCTGCGCTCGGCGGTCGTCTCCGCGCCCGGGTCCATGCTCGCGCCCTGGCCCTCGGGCAGCTCCGCCTGGCCGTTGTCGGTCCCTGCGTCGGTACCGGTGACCGGACCCACCTCCTCAAGATCGCGGCCGGGACCGAAGCCGGTCCCACTCGCATCGGAGGATAGACGACTACCCGCGCCTGCCGCCGCTCGAACAGGAGCGGTCTTGGCCGCGTGCAGCACCGTCCAGTCCAGGTCAGCGCGGCTGCTGCGGCTCGGGCACACAGTCGAACCCATGCGGCGGACTTCCTCTCCCACGACGTTCGTGCTGCGTTCAGCACTTCTGTCCGGCTCAACCAGTGAAGGCCCCGCAACATTCCCCGTTCTTTACCCGCACGGCGTCTTCACCCGAGTGACGTGGCCCACCCGACGACCGCGGAGCAGACGCTCTCCAACGCCTCCTCCTGGCTCACGGCCGCCCGCTTGGGCACGGCGAGCCCGTGGTCGGCGTGCGGCACCTCGACGAGCGCGAAGTCGCCCTCGGGGAACTCGTCCGGCCGCCCGAAGGAGTCGTTGCCGCCCTGGACGACGAGCGTGGGCACCCCGGCGCCGAGCAGTTCGCCGGCGCGGGACTTCTCCGGCCGGCCGGGCGGGTGCAGGGGGAAGGCGAGCGCGAGGACGGCGTGCGCGCCGAGTTCGCGGGCGGTACGGCAGGCCACCCGGGCGCCCGCCGAGCGGCCGCCGGAGATCACCGGCAGACCGGGCTCGGCCACGGCCGGCCAGATCCCGCGCCAGCCGACGTCGAGGGTCTTCGGTGCGGACCCCACCTTCTTCCCGGCCACCCGCCAGGGCTGTTCGACGAGGGCGACGGTGACGTCGTGCGCCGGGAGGACCCGGGCGAGCGCCTGGAGGTCCCGTGCCTCGATGCCGCCGCCCGCGCCGTGGCCGGCGGCCAGGACCAGCCGAGGGTTCTCCGCCCGGTGCCAGGTGATCCGGGCGGGGCCGGCGTCCGTCTCGACGATCTCGCTCATGTCAGAAGAGTGTGCCCTCCTCGGGCCCCTCCAGCTCCTTCAGCAGCTCCGCCCCGTTGTTGCGGACGTTGCTGACGGCCGTGGTGACGGGGTACGCGCGCATCAGGCCGGCCGGCGGGGGCTCCAGCAGCGCACGCAGTTCCTCGACGTCGGTGCGGGAGGGGTCCAGCCAGGCGTCCCAGCGGTCCGGGGTCAGCATCAGCGGCATCCGCGGGTGGATCTCGGCCAGGGAGTGCGGGCCCTCGGCGGGGGCGACGCCCAGCGGACTGGTCTCCGCCTCGGTCGTGATCACCGAGCAGGTGACCCACCAGGCCTGCGGATGCTCGTCCGGCAGCGTCCGGTCCCGCCAGAACTCGTACAGACCCGCCATCGCGAACACCGATCCGTCGGCCGGCAGCACGAAGTACGGCTGCTTGCGGGGCCGCTTCTTCCTGCCCTCGACCTCCAGGTCCCGCTCCTGCGCGCCGGTGACCCACTCGAAGTAGCCGTCGGCGGGCAGGATGCAGCGCCGGGCGGCGAAGGCGCGACGGTAGGAGGGCTTCTCGTGGACGGTCTCCGCGCGGGCGTTGATCATGCGGGCGCCGCCCTCGGGGGTCTTCGACCAGGACGGGACCAGTCCCCACTTCAGCTTCCGCAGCTGACGAACCGGACGCGGGTCCTCCACGTCCTTCAGAGGACGGTCCAGTACGGCATGGACCTCCTTGGTCGGGGCCACGTTGTAGTCGGGCGCCAGGGTCTCCTCGGGCTCCCACTTCTCGATGCCGAAGATTCCCGCGAGATCCTCGGGCCTGCGACTCGCTGCATACCGTCCGCACATACGTGCCACACTGCCAGACTCCGTACGACGAGAGGGAGCCACCGGACACATGGACAGCACCGCCCCCACCGCGCTGCCCGACCTCTGGGACCGACTCCTCGGCACACAGCCCGACCCCGATCTGTGGGTGGTGCTGGCCACCCTGGCCGCGGCGCTCGCCGTGGTCTCGACGCACCCGCTGTGGCGGGTCTCCCGCAACGCCATCACGATCGCCCACGAGGGCGGCCACGGCCTGGTCGCCCTGCTGACGGGCCGCACCCTGACCGGCATACGCCTGCACTCCGACACCAGCGGTCTCACGGTCAGCCGCGGCAAGCCCTACGGCATCGGCATGATCCTGACGGCGGCCGCCGGCTACACCGCTCCCCCGCTGCTCGGCCTCGGCGGCGCCGCCCTGCTCGGCGCCGGGCGCATCACCCTGCTGCTGTGGCTGGCGACGGCCCTGCTGCTGGTGATGCTGGTGATGATCCGCAACGCCTACGGGGCGCTGACCGTGATCGTCACGGGCGGTACGTTCCTGCTGGTGTCCTGGCTGGCGGGCCCCCAGGTGCAGGCGGCGTTCGCGTACGCGGTGGTGTGGTTCCTGCTGCTGGGCGGGGTGCGGCCCGCCTTCGAGCTCCAGGCGAAGCGCTCGCGCGAGGGCGCGGGCGACTCCGACGCGGACCAGCTGTCGCGCCTGACGCACGTGCCGGCCGCGCTGTGGCTGTTCCTGTTCCACGCGGTGAGCCTGTGCTCGCTGATGGGCGGGGGCAGGTGGCTGCTGGAGGGGTGACCGCCCCGGGGGGGGCGGGACGGGGCCCGGGGGCCACGACGGCGACGCACCCGAAGGACGGCCTCCCACTAAAGTGGAGCCCATGGCCCCGAACCCCGCCCACACCGCCCTCTGGCCCGCCCCGCACGCGAGCGGAGCCGTCGACGCGACGGTCCACGTGCCGGGGTCCAAGTCGGTCACCAACCGCGCCCTGGTCCTCGCCGCCCTGGCCTCCGAGCCCGGCTGGCTGCGCCGCCCGCTGCGCTCGCGCGACACCCTGCTGATGGCGGACGCCCTGCGCGCGATGGGCGTGGGCATCGAGGAGGGCGTGGGCCCCGACGGCACCGGCGAGGCGTGGCGGGTCCTGCCGGCGGGGCTGCGCGGCCCGGCCACGGTCGACGTCGGCAACGCGGGCACGGTGATGCGGTTCCTGCCGCCGGTCGCCGCGCTCGCCGACGGCCCCGTCCGTTTCGACGGCGACCCCCGCTCCCACGAGCGTCCCCTGAACGGCGTCATCGACGCGCTGCGGGTGCTCGGCGCCCGGATCGACGACGACGGCCGCGGCGCGCTGCCGCTGACGGTGCACGGCGGGGGTGCGCTGGACGGCGGCCCGGTGCGGATCGACGCGTCCTCCTCGTCGCAGTTCGTGAGTGCCCTGCTGCTCTCCGGGCCGCGCTTCAACCAGGGCGTCGAGGTCCGCCACACCGGCGCCACGCTGCCGTCCGTGCCGCACATCCGGATGACCGTCGACATGCTGCGCGCGGTCGGCGCCCAGGTCGACACCCCGGAGTCGGGCGGCGAGCCGAACGTCTGGCGGGTCACGCCGGGCGCGCTGCTCGGCCGCGACCTCACCGTGGAGCCGGACCTGTCCAACGCGCAGCCGTTCCTGGCGGCGGCCCTGGTGACCGGCGGCCGGGTGATGATCCCCGACTGGCCGGCCCGCACCACCCAGCCGGGCGACCGGCTGCGGGAGATCTTCACCGAGATGGGCGGCTCCTGCGAGCTCACCGAGTACGGCCTGGTCCTCACCGGTTCGGGTGCGATCCACGGCATCGATGTCGACCTCGCGGACGTGGGCGAACTGACCCCGGGCATCGCGGCCGTCGCCGCCCTCGCGGACTCCCCGTCCACCCTGCGCGGCGTGGCCCATCTGCGCCTGCACGAGACGGACCGCCTGGCCGCGTTGACGAAGGAGATCAACGAACTCGGCGGTGACGTCACCGAGACCGCCGACGGCCTCCACATCCGTCCGCGCCCGCTGCACGGCGGCACCTTCCACACCTACGACGACCACCGCATGGCCACGGCCGGCGCGGTCATCGGCCTGGCGGTCGAGGGCGTGCGCATCGAGAACGTGGCGACGACGGCGAAGACCCTGCCGGACTTCCCCGAACTGTGGACCGGGATGCTCGGGGCGTAAGGACTTCTGCCATGCGCCGCTACGGCAAGCACACCGACGAGGACGACATCCGCAGCCGCCCCAACCGCAAGGGCAACCGGCCGCGCACCCACATCCGGCCCAAGCACGAGGACGCCGCCGAGGGCATGGTCCTCACCGTCGACCGGGGCCGTCTGACCTGTCTGGTCGACGACCGGATCGTGATGGCGATGAAGGCCCGCGAACTGGGCCGCAAGGCGGCGATCGTCGGCGACCGGGTGGCCCTCGTCGGCGACCTGTCCGGCAGGAAGGACACCCTCGCGCGCATCGTGCGCATCGAGGAGCGCACCTCGGTGCTGCGCCGCACCGCGGACGACGACGACCCCTACGAGCGGGTGGTGGTCGCCAACGCCGACCAGCTCGCCGTCGTCACGGCCCTCGCCGACCCCGAGCCGCGCCCGCGTCTGATCGACCGCTGCCTGGTCGCCGCCTACGACGGCGGTCTGGAGCCGCTGCTCGTCCTGACGAAGTCGGACCTGGCGTCGCCGGACAAGCTGCTGGAGCTGTACGGCGACCTGGACATCCCGTACGTGGTCACCAGTCGCGACGAACTGGAGAACGGTGACGCGGCCGACCGGGTGCGCGAGTACCTGGCCGGCCGGATCACCGCGTTCGTCGGTCACTCGGGCGTCGGCAAGACGACCCTGGTCAACGCGCTGGTCCCGGAGGACCGCCGACGTCTGACGGGCCACGTCAACGCGGTGACCGGCCGCGGCCGCCACACCACGACCTCGGCCCTGGCCCTCCCCCTGGCGGGAACCGACGACTGGGTCATCGACACCCCCGGCGTACGCTCCTTCGGCCTCCACCACGTCGACCCGTCCCGGGTGATCCACGCCTTCCCCGACCTGGAGCCGGGGACGACGGGCTGCCCGCGCGCGTGCAGCCACGACGAGCCGGACTGCGCGCTGGACGCGTGGGTCGCCGAGGGGCACGCGGATCCGGCACGGCTGTACTCGCTGCGCCGGCTGCTGTCCACGCGCGAACGCACCGAAGGGGACTGACCTCCGCGTTGTTTGTGAGCGGGTGAGTCCGGTAAGAGCTCCGAACACAAGGGGAGGCCGATCGGCTCGCGGCGTCCGGTGCGTACGATCGCAAGGCGCCGGAAAACTCCTCGTGGCGCAGCCGCCAGGGGCTTTCGGCAACGCGGCGAGCGTGCGTGCCGGGCGCCGCCAGCCGGGCTCCCCTTCTGTTCGGAACTCTGGGTGCATAATCGCACCGAGCCGCACACACGGGAGGACAGCACATGGCGTGGCTGCTGGTCATCGTCGCGGGACTGCTCGAGACCGGCTTCGCCGTCTGCCTGAAGCTGTCGCACGGTTTCACCCGGCTGTGGCCGACCATCGCGTTCTGCGTGTTCGCCCTCGGCAGCTTCGGCCTGCTGACCCTGTCGCTGAAGAAGCTCGACGTCGGTCCGGCGTACGCGGTGTGGACCGGGATCGGCGCCGCGGGCACCGCGATCTACGGAATGATCTTCCTCGGCGACCTGGTGTCGACCCTGAAGATCGTCTCCATCAGCCTGGTGATCATCGGAGTGATCGGCCTGCAGTTGTCGGGGTCGGCTCACTAGCGGCGTCCCGCGGCCAGGCCGGAGCGTTGCGGTGCAGCACACCGCGCACCAGGTCGGCGACCCCGTCCTCCTCCTCCGGCGGCGCGGCCACACAGGACAGCGCGAGGCGGACGGCGAGCTCGCAGGAGCGGGCGAGGTCGGCGGCGTCCGACCGGGCCGCGCCGGGGGTGGCGAGCGCGGCCACGGCACGGTCGCGGACCGTCGCCACGAGCTCGCCGGGCGAGGGCAGCGGGCCGTCCGCCCGCCGCTGCGCCGGGACGGCGGAGGAGGACGGCACCGCCGAGAGCGTCGGCGAGGGCAGGCGTTCGCTCCAGCAGCCCGTGAGCAGGGCCCGTACGAGGGCGTTGCCGCGGGCGGCGGAGGTGGTCCACTCGGCCGCCGCGGTGAGCCGCTCGCGGACGTCGCCGTGTCCGGCCAGCGCCCGTTCGACTCCGGCGAGATAGCCGTCGGTCTCGCGTCGGACGAGCGCCCGGGCCAGCCCGTCCTTGCTGCCGAACTCGTTGTAGAGGGTCTGCCGGGACACCCCGGCCGCCGCGGCGACGTCCACCATCCGCACGGCGGCCCACGGCCGACGCGCGAGCGCCGTGAAAGCGGCGTCCAGCAGGGTTTCCCGCGCTGCAGGCATCAACGCCTCCCGGGGGCGAGCGGCTCTGCGCCCAGGTTTGACGCGCCCGCGGGCACTGTCAAGGGTGCGCGTCGCCGCTGAACGACGGTCGGTCGTGCCGCACCCCCTGCCCCGAGAGGCCGGAAGGTCCCCCCGGGACGGCACAGGCGCGCGGCAGGCGCCCCGAGGGCTCCGGCCGCGCGGCCCACCCCTCCGGTACCGACCTGGAGCCCGCCGAAACCCCTTTCCGCGCCGCGGCTCCCGACGGACCCGCAGGTCCGCGCAGCGGCCCCCGGTGGCCCCGCGCCCGCCCGGCCGGATAGCGTTCCCCCATGCCGGACTACCTCGACGACCTCCGCCTCGCGCACGTCCTCGCGGACGCCGCCGACGCCGCGACCATGGACCGTTTCAAGGCCCTCGACCTCAAGGTCGAGACCAAACCGGACATGACGCCGGTGAGCGAGGCGGACAAGGCCGCCGAGGAACTGATCCGCGGCCAGTTGCAGCGCGCCCGTCCCCGCGACGCGGTCCTCGGCGAGGAGTACGGCGTGGAGGGCACCGGTCCGCGCCGCTGGGTGATCGACCCGATCGACGGCACCAAGAACTACGTGCGCGGCGTCCCGGTGTGGGCCACCCTCATCGCGCTGATGGAGGCGGCGGAGGGCGGCTACCAGCCGGTCGTCGGCGTCGTCTCGGCTCCGGCCCTGGGCCGCCGCTGGTGGGCCGCGAAGGGCCACGGCGCCTTCACCGGCCGCAGTCTCTCCTCGGCCACCCGACTGCACGTCTCGCGCGTCTCCCGGCTCCCGGACGCCTCCTTCGCCTACTCGTCCCTCTCGGGGTGGGAGGAGCAGGGCAGGCTCGACGGCTTCCTCGACCTCACCCGCGAGGTCTGGCGCACGCGCGCGTACGGCGACTTCTGGCCCTACATGATGGTCGCCGAGGGTTCGGTGGACCTGTGCGCGGAACCGGAGCTCTCGCTCTGGGACATGGCGGCCACGGCGATCGTGGTGACGGAGGCCGGCGGCACCTTCACCGGTCTCGACGGCCGCCCGGGCCCGCACAGCGGCAACGCGGCCGCGTCGAACGGGCTGCTTCACGACGAGTTGCTGGGGTACCTCAACCAGCGCTCCTGAGCCTCACAGATGAGCGCACGCGCCCTCAATTGGCCGCGTGCGCCCTCTTGTTGCCCTCCGCTGTGCCTGCGACCCTGAGAGCACCCCCACTTGTGAATTTGTGAACCGCCGACTTGTCCGAGCGGTTCCAGGAGGTGACTCGACACCCATGCCGGTACGCGACGAACCCATGCTGGTGCGCGACGCGATGACCACCCTGGTCCTCACCATCGGTCCCGACCACACCCTCCGTCAGGCCTCGGCCCTGATGTCCGCACGCCGCGTCGGCGCGGCCGTGGTACTCGACCCGGACGCCGGCGGCATCGGCATCCTCACCGAGCGGGACGTCCTCGACTCCGTGGGCCTCGGACAGGACCCGGACGCGGAACGCGCCCACGCCCACACCACCAACGACGTCGTCTTCGCCACTCCCACCTGGACCCTGGAGGAGGCCGCCCGCGCGATGACCCACGGCGGCTTCCGTCACCTGATCGTCCTCGACGGCGGAGAACCCGCCGGCATCGTCTCGGTCCGCGACATCATCCGCTGCTGGGCGCCGGCCCGGCAGCCCGCGTCCGCCCTCTGAACGACGGGCGGAGCATCACGGACGGGCCGGACCCCCGCTCATGGGGATCCGGCCCGTCCGCTCACGACAAGCGGTCCAGTGCTGGAGTTCAGCCGCGCAGGGCCTGGACCGCGGCCTCCAGCCGCTTGCCGTAGTCCGCGTCGGCCCGACGGAAGTTGTCGATCGCGCGCTCGACGATGTCCCCGCGCGAGACCTTCGCGAGAAAGCCCGCCAGGTTGGCGACCAGGCGTTCCCTCTCCTCCTCCGACATCAGGCGGTACAGGGCGCCCGCCTGCACGAAGTCGCCGTCCTCGGCGTGCACCGGCGCCTCGTGACCGCCGGTGACACCGGCCACCGGGACGGGCTGCCACAGCGGACGGTCCGTCTGCGACGGTCCGCCGAAGCTGTTCGGCTCGTAGTTCTTGGCGCCGCCGTGACGGCCGTCGTACAGCAGGCCGTCCCGGGCGTGGGTGCGCGCCACGGTGGCGTGCGGGCGGTTGACCGGCAGGTGGTCGGCGTTGATGCGTACGGGGTGACGTCGGCGGTGGCCGTGAAGGTGCCGTAGGCCCCGGCACCCCGGGCGTGCACCACGCGCTCGGGGATCCGCTCGCGGTTGAAGTGCGCGAGCTTCTCCAGCAGCAGCTGGTCCTGGACGAGCACCGAGCCCGCCGACGCCCGCGGTCTCGCTGTTCTGATCGTCGGCGACCGGCGCGCCGGCCTCCGTCGTCAGCGGTCCCTGCGTCACGAGCGCCTCCCGCGTCATTACTGACCGTTTTTGTCACCACGGCCGAAGTCAGGACCGATCATATAATAGACTTAGTCTAAGTCAAGCAGAGATCCAAGTTAACACCGGTTCGGGACATAGAGGGCCCCTGCTGCTAGACTGTCTGCCATGAGTGACCTTCTGGAACGGCTGCGCGGACGCGGATGGCGGATGACCGCGCAGCGGCGCGTCGTGGCCGAGGTCCTCGACGGCGAACACGTCCATCTGACGGCCGACGAGGTCCACGCGCGGGCTGTCGCCAAGCTGCCCGAAATCTCCCGGGCGACCGTCTACAACACGCTCGGTGAGCTGGTCTCGCTGGGCGAGGTGCTCGAAGTCGCCACCGACAAGCGCGCCAAGCGGTACGACCCGAACGCCCACCGCCCGCACCACCACCTGGTCTGCGCCCGCTGCGGCTCGATCAGGGACGTGCACCCGACCGGCGATCCGCTGGCCGACCTCCCCGACTCCGAGCGCTTCGGCTTCGCGGTCTCGGACGTCGAGGTCACCTACCGCGGCATCTGCCCGAACTGCACGGCGGCGTAGGCCTTTTACACGCGACGCCCGACTGTCCGACGCGCGAGGCCCCGGCACCTTCCCACGAAGGCGCCGGGGCCTCACCGCTTTTCAGGACCACCACGGCGCCTCGCAGCGGCTCAAGGACAGTTGAGGGGGCCGGGGCGGTCCGGCGGCCTCAGTTGCCGACCAGCGGTACAAACACCGAGGGCCGGAATCCTGATCAGGATTCCGGCCCTCGGCCTGGAGTAGCGGGGACAGGATTTGAACCTGCGACCTCTGGGTTATGAGCCCAGCGAGCTACCGAGCTGCTCCACCCCGCGTCGATGAATGCAACGTTACGTCAAGGCCACCGACAGAAGCAAATCGATAGCAGTGACGCCGGTCACCGCCTCTCGCGCCACCCGTGTCACGCGGACAACTCCTCGCGCAGCGCGTCGCGAAGCCGTGCCGCCCGCTCGGCCACCTCCGCCGGCCCGAGCGACACCGCGCGGTCCGCCCACCGCTGTCCTTCCGCCAACTCGCCCCGACGCGCGTAGACCAGGGCCAGCCGCAACGCCGCCCGTCCATGACCGGCGTCAGCGGCGCGCGTCCACCACACGGCCGCCTCCGGTTCGCTGCCCTCGCGGGCCAGCAACAGGCCCAGGTTGAAGGCGCCGTTGCGCGATCCGGCCTCGGCCGCCTCCCGGTACCACCGGGCCGCCTCGACCACGTCGCCCCGGGCGGCGGCCAGCATCCCGACCCGCACCTGCGCCCGCCGGTGGCCCTGGGACGCCGCCCGCTCGTACCACTCCTCGCACTCGGTCTTCTCGTGCACGATCTCGCCGAGCTCGTGCGGTGAGGACGGCGGGCGTCGGGCGTCGAGCACGGCCGCCAGCCGGTAGGCCGCCTCCGCGCTGCCTCCGCCCGCGGCGCACCGCAGATGCCGTTCGGCCTCCTGTTCGTCGCCCTCGCGCAGCCGCGCCATGCCGACCTGGAGGGCCGCCTCGGTGTGCCCGGCGGCGGACGCCCGCTCGTACCAGCGCAGGGCCTGCGTCTCCTCGCCCCGCCCCGCGAAGAGGATCCCGAGGTTGAAGGCGGCGTCGACGCTGCCCGCCTCGGCCGCCTTGGAGAACCACGGCTCGGCACCGGTCGTGTCGCCGCCCCGCAGGAGCAGGATGGCCAGCGCGTTGGCCGCCTCGCGGTGTCCGGCGTAGGCGGCGCGCCGGTACCACTGCTCGGCCTGCGCGGTGCGGCCCTGCTCGGCGCACAGCAGACCGAGGTTGTAGGCGCCGTTGACGTCCCCGGCGTCCATCGCGGCCCGGTACCACCGCTCGGCGGTCTGGGTCTGGCCGCGCTCGGCGTAGAGCGCGCCGAGCGCGTTGGCGGCGTTGCCGTCGCCGTCCTGGGCGGCACGCAGCCACCACACGGCGGCGTTCTCCGTGTCGCCGGCGTCGCGCAGCAGGAACCCGAGCGCGCACGCGGCGCGGGGCTCGCCGTCCTTGGCGGACGTCAGGTACCAGCGGCCGGCCTCCTTGAGGTCGCCGCGCCTCTCCAGGATCGCCCCGAGGTGCAGCGCGGCGCGGCGGTGCCCGCGCGCGGCGGCCTGCCGGTACCACTGCTCGGCCTCCGCGGACACGGGGGCCGCGTCGTCGGTGTCACGGTCCCGCGGCTCCTCGCGGTCGAGGATCCTGGCCAGCCGGTACGCCGCCTCCCGGTGCCCGCGTTCGGCGGCGGCCCGCAGCCAGCGCTCGGCCGCGCGGTCGCCGCGGTGCTCCAGGAGGTCGGCGAGGGCGTACGCGCCCAGCACATGGCCCTGCTCGGCGGACTGGCGCAGCCAGTACTCGGCGGCGGGCTCGTCGCCGCGCTCGCGGTGGTGGCGGCCCAGCGCGTGCGCGGCGGCCGCGGAGCCGGCGACGGCGGCGACCCGCCACCAGCCGGCCGCCTCGTCGGCGTAGCCGCGCTGGTGGAGGAGGACACCGAGGTTGTTGGCCGCGGCCCGGTCACCGGCCGCGGTGGCGGCCCGCAGGTGGGGCTCGGCTCCGTCGAGGTCGCCGCGGCGCAGCAGCATGGCGCCGAGGACGCTCATCGCCTCGGCGTCACCCGCCTCGGCGGCGAGTCGCCGGCGCGCCTCCTCGACGGCCTCCCCCGTGTCGTCCTGTTCGACCCGCTCGTCCCTCACGTCCCGGTTGTCGTCCAGATCGTGGCCCGGGGTGGCTTCCTCACCGGAAGGCTGCACAAATCGCCCTGTCTCGAACAGAGTTGCCTTGTCCCCCATAACGTCCATCGTCGCACCACCTGCAACCCGGGTACACCTGGTATACCGCAGCCCGTGAGGTCACTTCAGCGTTTTGTCGACATGCCCACAGAGAGACAAGTCAAACACAGTTCCCCCAACTCCCCACGGCGGCGCGGCCACCGATGTGTCGAGCACATGCGTTCGCACACCACGAAGGCCCGGATCCGTTTCCGGATCCGGGCCTTCGCTTGCAGTAGCGGGGACAGGATTTGAACCTGCGACCTCTGGGTTATGAGCCCAGCGAGCTACCGAGCTGCTCCACCCCGCGTCGTGTTCCACAACCGTACCACGACGCGGGAGGCCTCTTGATCACCCCCTTGCGGGGGCCGCTCGCCGGGCTGTCCTCGGGGTCCTTCCGGTCAGCCCCCGGGACTGCCGCTCGGGGTGGCGCCGGGCGTACTCCCGGGTTTGGCACTCGGACTCGGACTGCTGCTCGGACTCGCGCTGCTGCCGGGCTTGTCGGCGGTGCCGCCCTTGTCGGCCGCGGCCTGCGCCTCCTCGGCCCGCTTCAGCGCGGCCTCGAGGTCCTTCTGCGCCTTGGCGTACGCCTCCCAGTCGGGCTTCTTCAGGGCTTCCTGGCCGGCGGTGAAGGCCTCCTGGGCGTCCTTCAGCGCCTCCTGGACCGTGGCGTTGCCGGTCGCCGGCGGCGGGGGCGTGGTGCCGCCGTCGTCCGGTGGCGTCGGTGCCGTGCCCTGCGCGCCGAAGACCTTGTTGAGGGCCTCGTCCAGGGTGTCCTCGAAGGCGGTGACGCCTCCGTAGGTCACCAGCACCTTCCGCAGCAGCGGGTACTTCAGTCCACCACCGCGTACGTAGACCGGCTCCACGTAGAGCAGTCCGCCGTCGAGCGGCACCGTCAGCAGGTTGCCGTACTCGACCTCGGAGTCGCCGCCTCGCAGCAGCCGGATCGACTCGGCGATGTCCTGTTCGGAGTTGAACTGGCTCTGGACCTGCTTGGGTCCGTCGACGGTCGTGCTGGTCGGCAGCTTCAGCACTCTGATCTTGCCGTAGTCGGGGGTGCCCGCCTCGGAGTCGACCGCCATGAACGCGCTGAGGTTGTCCCGGCCGTTGGGCGTGAAGGTCGTCGTCAGCGAGAACGCCTGCGCCTTCTGGTCGGGCATCCGCATGCTCAGGTAGTACGGCGGCACCGCGTCACCCGACTTGTTGGTCGGGTCGTCCGGCACCTGCCACACCTCGCTGCCGCTGAGGAACGTCGTGGCGTCCTTCACGTGGTAGCGGGTGAGCAACTCGCGCTGGACCTTGAACAGGTCCTGCGGGTACCGCAGATGGGCCATCAGGTCGGCGGAGATCTCCGACTTCTTCTCCACCGTGCCCGGGAACGCCTTCATCCAGGTCTTCAGGACCGGGTCCTCGGTGTCCCACTGGTAGAGCTTGACCTCGCCGGTGTACGCGTCGACGGTCGCCTTCACCGAGTTGCGGATGTAGTTGACCTGGTTCTGCTGGGCCACCACTGCGCGGTTGTTGTTGGTGGCGGTCAGCGAATCGGCCGTCGTGTCACCGAGGGTCGTCCGCGAGGCGTACGGGTAGCCGTTGGTGGTCGTGTACGCGTCGACGATCCACTGGATCCTCTTGCCCACGATCGCCGGGTAGGCGTCGCCGTCGATGGTCAGCCACGGGGCGACCGCCTCGACGCGCTCCTTCGGCGTGCGGTTGTACAGGATCCGCGAACCGTCGCCGATGGCACCGGAGTACAGGATCTGCGGCTCGCCGAAGGCCGCCGCGTACGCGGCCCGGTTGACGGCGCTGGAGAGGTTGACCCCGCTGTCGCCGGTGTAGCTGGTGGTCTTCTCACCGTCGTCGTCGGAGTAGTCGATCTCCTTCTGGGGACCGCCGACGATCGAGTACGTGGTCGTCTTCTCGCCGTAGTAGATCCGCTGCTCGTACTGGCCGAGGACGCCCTGGGACGGCAGGTCGGACTCGGTGAAGGCCGGGCGGCCCTCGGGGTCGGCGGTGGTGCCCTTGGCGGCGACCACGCCGTAACCGTGGGTGTAGCGGAAGTGGTTGTTGATCCAGTTCTGCTTGTCGACCCCCGCCAGGTTCAGCTCGCGCAGACCGATGACGGTGTCCTGGTCCGCGCCGTCGACGGTGTAGCGGTCGACGTCCAGGTTCGTCGGGAAGGCGTAGTACTTCCGCATCTGCTGGAGCTGCTGGAACGTCGGCGACACGATGTTCGGGTCGAGGACGCGGATGCTGGCCGTGGTGCCGACGTCGTCGCGCAGCGTCGTCTTGTCCTGGGTCTTGCTCGTCCCCGAGTACTCGGTGACCTGCGCGCCGTCGATGCCGTACGCCTCACGCGTCGCCGCGAGGTTCTTCGCGACGTAGGGGGCTTCCTTGGCCTGCTCGTTCGGCTGGACCTGGAACTTCTGGACGATCGCCGGGTACAGGCCGCCGATGAGGATCGCGGAGAGCACCATCAGACCGAAGCCGATCACCGGCAGCTGCCAGGTGCGCCGCCACAGGGTGGCGAAGAACAGCAGGGCGCAGATGACGGCGATGCAGAACAGGATGGTCTTCGCCGGCAGGTAGGCGTTGGCGTCGACGTACCTCAGGCCCGTCCAGTTGTCGGTGGCCTTGAAGTCGCTGGACTTCACGGCCAGGCCGTAGCGGTCGAGCCAGTAGGCGACCGCCTTCAGCGCGACGAAGATCCCCAGCAGCACCGACAGGTGGCCGGTGGCCGCGGCCGTGGCGCGGGCGCCGGGGCTCGTGACGCGCAGCCCGCCGTACAGGTAGTGGGTGAGCGCGGCGGCGATCAGGGAGAGGATCGTGGCGGCGAAGCCGAAGCCGAGCAGGAACCGGTACCAGGGCAGGTCGAAGGCGAAGAAGGACACGTCGAGGTGGAACTGCGGGTCCTTCTTCCCGAAGGACACGCCGTTGACCCACATCAGCCAGGTCCGCCACTGGCTCGACGCCGACGCGCCGGCGATCAGCCCGACCAGCGCGGTGATGGCCAGCAGCAGCCACTTCTTGTACGGCGCGATGCCCATGCGGTAGCGGTCGAGGCTCTGCTGCTCCATCGACATGGCACTCAGCGGCGGCCGCAGCCGGTGGGCCAGCCAGATGTTGAAGCCGACCGCGAGGGCCATGAGCAGCCCGAAGACGAAGAAGAGTCCGATCTTGGTCGACAGGGTGGTCGTGAACACCGATGAGTAGTTCACCGACCGGTACCAGAGCCAGTCCGTCCAGAACCCTGCGAACATGGTGAACGCCATGCCGAGCACGGCAAGGACGCCCAGTGTCATGAGCAGGGTCCGGACGCGCCGGGACGGGCGGCCCACTCTGATCCGCGGCCCCGTCGGGCCTCCGCCGCGGTCCGGCATCTGGAAAGCCAAGGTGCGCACCTCGAAAGTCGCTGTTGATGACGTCAGGCCCGCGTGTTCGTGGGCCTTCGGTGGCCCCCCGTGTTCGTGGGCCCCCACCTATGCAACTTACTCACCGTTTACTCGGTTCCCGATTCGGGCCGGGAACGAGGCAGGATTGTGACCATGTCCAACACTCCCATGGCGGCGAGCCCGCTCACCCGGGCCGTGCTCGAGATCGACGAGTACGCCTCCGGCCTCGGCTGGGACCAGCCCGCCCGCCTCTTCGCCCTCGTAGACACCGCACGGCTGCGGGCTCAGGAACCCACGCTCGCCGCCCAGCTCGGTCTGGAGGACGAGTCCGAGATCACCGGTCTCACCCCGATCGAGCAGGACGAAGTGCCAACGGACAAACCGCTCGACGAGTTCCTGGCCACGATCGCCTGGCCCGGCGCGGTGGCCGGCTGCGCCCTGACCGTGGAGCGGCTGATGCTGCCGCCGTCCGCGGAGGCGCAGGTCCCGCAGGGGCTGGGCGAGGCCGAGCTGACGCAGTGGGTGGCCCGCCACCCCGAGCGCCAGGAGGTGCGGATGACGGTCGCGGTGCTGCGCGACGGCACCCGCGAGTCGGCGCTGCGGCTGCGCGAGAAGGACGCCCCGACGGAGGTCCTCACGGGCGCCGGCCTGGTGCCCGGCCTCGCGGAGGCGCTGTCGGCGACCTTCGAGGAGTAGCCGGAGCCGCCCCGCGCGGCTACTGCGTGGTGCACTTCGGCAGGTCGGCGGTGTCGCCGCCGCGGATGTCCTGCAGCGCTGCGAGCGCGTCGTCGATGGTGTCGACCTTGACGAGCGTGAGCCCGCCCGGGGTGTCCTCAGCGGCCGCCGCGCAGTTCTCTGCGGGCGTGAGGAAGTACTGGGCGCCCTTGTCGCGGGCGCCGACGGTCTTCATCTCGATGCCGCCGATCGGCCCGACCTTGCCGTCGTCGTCGATCGTGCCGGTGCCGGCGACGAACTTCCCGCCGGTGAGGCTGCCCGGGGTGAGCTTGTCGTAGATGCCGAGCGCGAACATCAGGCCGGCGCTCGGCCCGCCCACGTCGGCGAGCTTGATGTCTATGGTGAACGGGAACGTGTGGTCGGTGCCGGCGGAGATCCCGACGATGGCCCGCTCGGCGCCGCTGTCGTCGGAGGTCGCCGTGGTGATCCTGACGTTCTGCGTCCGGGTCGCCGTCTTGTTCTGCTTCTCGGCGGCGGCCTGCTCCTTCGCCGGCACGATGGTGAAGACGACGTCCTCGCCGGGCTTGTGCTTCGTCACGAGCCCGGCGACGTCGGACGGCTCCTTCACGACCGTGCCGTCCACCGACTTGATCACGTCGCCGGCGTGCAGCCGGCCCTCGGCGGGCGAACCCTTCACGACGGTCGACACGATGACCCAGGACTTGACCGGGACGTCCAGTTCCTTCAGGGCGGCGACCTTGGCGCTCTCCTGGGACTGGCTGAACTCCTCGGCGTTCTCCTGGGTGGACTCCTCCTCGGTCTTGCCGTCCGGGTAGAGCGTGTCGTGCGGCACGACCTTGTTGTCGTGCGCGAGCCAACCGTAGACGGCCTCGACGAGGTTCATCCGGTAGTCGGCGCTGGTGACCCGCACGGTGGTCATGTTGAGGTGGCCGGTCGTCTCGTACGTCTTCCGGCCGGAGATCTGCAGCACCGGCTCGCCGTCGTGCTCTCCGAGGGTGTTCACCGTCGGCCCCGGGGACATCTCCGCGTACGGCACGGGGATGAGTACTCCCGCGCACAGGAGCGCGATCAGCATCAGGGTGGAGGCGAGCATCGTCGCGGTGCGGCGTGGCATGCCTCGACAGTACGGGACGCCTCTGTCAGCGCACCGTCAGGGCCACCGCCCGGGTCACGTACCCGAGTGGGACTTCTCCATGGCGGCGCGGAAGCGGGCGTATCCGTCGAGCTCCGGACCGTCACCGCGTGCCTTGCGGGTCCGGTTGGCCCAACTACCCCACAGTCCGCCGCCGATCGCGGCCCCCAGCGGAATCAGCAACCAGGCGAGCACCGCCATGCCGACCTCCCAACCCCTTGAGCGTCCGCAACTGACTGATCAGCAGATTAACCATCCGCACTGACAACGCTCACGTCCGGGGTCCGGTTACGCAACCGGGAGGCCGCCCGAGGGCGGCGCCCCGGGGGTCAGCAGGCTCCGACCCACTCCTCGGTCCCGTCGGAGAACGTCTGGTGCTTCCAGATGGGCACCTCGTGCTTGAGGTCGTCGATCAGCTTCCGGCAGGCCTCGAAGGCCTCGCCCCGGTGCGGGCAGGACACGGCGACGACCACGGCGAGATCGCCCACCCTCAGGTCCCCCACACGGTGCACGGCCGCCAGCGCCCGCACCGGGTGGTCGGCGACGATCTTCTCCGCGATCCGCCGCATCTCCGCCTCGGCGCTGGGGTGGCAGGAGTACCCGAGCGCGTCGACGTCGGCGCCGCCGTCGTGGTTGCGCACGGTCCCCACGAACAGAGCCGTCCCGCCGGCCGCGTCGTCCCCGACGGCCCGGAAGACCTCGTCCAGGGAGAGCGGGGTGTCCCGGATCGCGATGAGCTTGACGGGGTCCTGCGCTGCCTGCTCACCGGGGTGGTCGTTGCTGGGTGCCATGCCTTCATCGTGCCGTATGCCGGGCGGGGGCGGGAATAGCGTCATCGCCCGGCACGCGCGCGTAGCGGTTCGGAGGCTCCTACAGGAGGGACCGACGGCCGCCGCCGTCGGGCTCCGCGCTATCTGCGGCGGGCCTTGCGGGCTCTGCGGACCACGGCCGCGGCACCCAGCAGCGCCACGGTCGCGCCCGCGGCTCCGGCCGCCGTCGCGTCCTTGCGGCCCAGTCGCCGTCCGGCCACGGTGTGCCGCCCGGACACCTCCTCCAGCAGCTCCGCGAGGACCTCCTCGTTGGTCCACTGCGGCCGCCAGCCGGCGTCGTGGAGCCGGCTGCCGCTGACCACCCACGGGTACATCGTGTACGCCAGGTCCCCCGCCGGGGACGGGGTGAGGCCGATCCGGTGCAGCCGGGCCGCGGCGCCCAGGGCGACGGCCGAGGGCAGCTCCATCCGCCGGATGCCGCTGAGCTCCTCGACCTCCTCCTGCTCCAGCCACCCGTCGCAGCCGACGGCCAGTTCGCCGTCGACCTTCTCCAGGACGGCGTACTCCAGGGCCCCGCACAGGTCCTCGACGTGGCAGAACTGCCAGGCCGGCCGCGATCCGGCGACGACGAGCAGCCGGGGCGACTCGAAGTAGCGGGTCAGCGCGGTGTCCGTGCCGCCGACGAGCACCGCGGGGCGCACCACGGTGACGTTGAGTCCCGGATGGGCGCGCGGGGCGCGTCGTGCGAGCCGTTCGATCTCCAGCAGGTCCCCGACGCCGGTCGCCTCGGCGGTGGCCTTCAGCTCCGCGTCCTCCGACAGCGGCAGCTCGTTGTCGGGCAGCGCCCCGTAGACCATGGCGGAGGTGCACAGCACCACGCGGTGCACGCCGGCCGCCGCGGCGGCCGTCAGCACGGTCTGGGTCCCGCGCACGTTGTAGGCCGTCCGGGCGGCGCTGTCACTCCCCAGGTCGAGGTCGAGCGCGAGGTGGACCACGACGTCCGCGCCGCGCAGTTTGTCGGCGATCGCGGGGTCGCGCACGTCGAGGATGTGCCACTGCGCCTCGTCGCACTCGCCGCGCCGCTCGTCGATGGCGACGACCTGTTTGATCTCGTCCGAGGCGGCGAGGCGCTCGGTGAGCAGCGCGCCCACGCCGGTCGCCGCGCCGGTCACGGCGACGACGGGCCCGCGCCCAGCGGCGGGGGTTGCGTGGTTTCGCGCTGCGCGAACCTGCGGATCTGGGGAACTCACCAGGTGTCTCCAGCGGTTGTTTTCCATACGGGCGCGAGGGACGCGTACGTACCAGGTGGCATCCATCCTGCCGCAGGCCGAGAGTCGGCGAAGCACCGAGGCCCGATCGAGCCGGGGTGTCTACGCTGGGTGGTGTTGCAGGGCAGCCGCGCCGCCGGACCAGAGCCGGTGGCCTTACCAGCCGAGGAACCCCGTGAGTGACACCCCATTCGGATTCGGCCTTCCGCCGGAGGAGCCGGACGACGGCGACGAGGGCAAGAAGAAGGACCCGCAGAGCGGCGGTGGTCAGGGACCGGCCAACCCGTTCGGCTTCGGGTTCCCGGGAGCCGGCGGCTTCGGCGGCCCCGGCGCGGACAATCCGCTCGCTGCCATGTTCGGCTCGCTGAACCCCACCGACCTGGGTGCCGCGTTCCAGCAGCTGGGCCAGATGCTCTCCTACGAGGGCGGCCCGGTGAACTGGGACATGGCCAAGCAGATCGCGCGCCAGACGGTCGCCCAGGGCACCGCCGACGGTGTGAAGGACGCGAGCGTCGGCACCGCCGAGCGCACCGCGGTCCAGGAGGCCGTCCGCCTGGCCGACCTGTGGCTGGACGACGCGACGTCCCTGCCGTCCGGCGCCAACACGGCGGTGGCGTGGTCGCGCGCGGAGTGGGTCGAGGCGACCCTGCCCGCGTGGAAGGAGCTCGTGGACCCGGTCGCCGAGCGCGTCGGCGCGGCCATGGGCGACGTCCTGCCGGAGGAGATGCAGGCCATGGCCGGCCCGCTGATCGGCATGATGCGCTCGATGGGCGGCGCCATGTTCGGCTCGCAGATCGGGCAGGCCGTCGGCGTCCTCGCGGGCGAGGTCGTCGGCTCGACCGACGTGGGCCTGCCGCTCGGCCCGGCCGGCAAGGCCGCGCTATTGCCGGTGAACATCGAGGCGTTCGGCAAGGACCTGGGCGTCGCGAAGGACGAGGTGCGCCTGTACCTGGCGCTGCGCGAGGCCGCCCACCAGCGTCTCTTCGCGCATGTGCCGTGGCTGCGCTCGCACCTGTTCGGCGCGGTCGACGGCTACGCGCGCGGGATCAAGGTCGACACGGCCAAGCTGGAGGACGTGGTCGGCCAGTTCGACCCGCAGAACCCCGAGCAGCTGCAGGACGCCCTCCAGCAGGGCATGTTCCAGCCGGAGGACACCCCGGAGCAGAAGGCCGCCCTGGCCCGTCTGGAGACGGCGCTGGCGCTGGTCGAGGGCTGGGTGGACGCGGTGGTGCACGCGGCCGCGAAGCCGCGCCTGTCGTCCGCGGACGCGCTGCGCGAGACGCTGCGCCGCCGTCGCGCCACCGGCGGTCCCGCGGAGCAGACGTTCGCCACGCTCATCGGTCTGGAGCTGCGCCCGCGTCGGCTGCGCGACGCCTCCCGGCTGTGGGCCTCGCTGACGGACGCGCGCGGGGTGGACGGCCGTGACGGCCTGTGGGCGCACCCGGACATGCTGCCGACGGCCGCCGACCTGGACGACCCGGACGGCTTCGTCCACCGCGAGCACCTCGACTTCTCCGAGCTGGACAAGATGCTCGGCGAGGCCGCGAGCGGCGGCTCCGGCGAGAAGCCGGATGTGCGGAAGAAGGACGAGGACAAGGGCGACGACGGCGAGTGAGCCTTCACGACGACGCGGTCCTCGTACTCAAGGGCTACGAGGACCAGCCGGAGCTGCGCCGGATGTACCTGGAGCATCTGGAGACCCACCCGGACGGCATGTGGAAGGCCTGCGCGGACGGGCACGTCACGGCGAGCGCCCTGGTGGTCGACCCGGAGCACGGGCGGGTGCTGCTGACCCTCCACAGGAAGCTGCGGATGTGGCTGCAGATGGGCGGGCACTGCGAGCCGGCCGACGACACGCTGGCGGGCGCCGCCCTGCGCGAGGCGACCGAGGAGTCCGGCGTGCCGGGGCTGAGCCTGCTGCCCGGCGGGCCGGTGCGTCTGGACCGGCACAGCACACCGTGCGCCTGGCACCTCGATGTGCAGTACGCGGCGATCGCCCCGCGCGGGGCCGTGGAGGCGATCAGTGACGAGTCCCTCGACCTGCGCTGGTTCGGCTACGACGAGGTCGCGGGCGTGGCGGACGAGTCGGTCGTGCGCCTGGTGGAGGCGACCCGGGCGCGACTGTGAGCTCGGCGCACGGGTAAGGGGCGACCACCATGGTGACCGCCCCTTAGGGGTCCTTGCACTGTGCCCGCCTGGGCCGCGCGGCCTGATCAAGCACTCATAGTGCAAGGACCCTTTACCCTCGCCGGCCGGAGCGTGCGGGACCGGACCGCTTCCGAGGGGTCAGCTCCAGACGTTGCCCTGGTTCTGTCCCCGCGCGCCCTGCTGACCCATGCCGTACTGCGCGGCGAGGCCGGAGCCGATCTGGGCGTTCTGCGGCGGCAGCAGCTCGCTCGGCTGGACCAGGGCGAAACCGGTGCCCATGAAGCTGAGCTCCCAGCCCTCACCGGTGTTGCCGCGCCGGCGCCACACCCCCGAGGAGTGCGTCTGGGCCTGCATCTGCACGCGCAGGCCGGTGGACCAGGCCACGATCGCGTCCGCGTCGCAGTTGACGTACTTGTCGGGTGTGACCTGCATCATCAGCGGGGCACCCGAGGTCATCAGGGCGACCCGGCCGCGGCCGGTGATGTTGAGCTGGTACTTCCCGGACCCGGAGATGCCGTACAGGCTGTCCACGGCGATGACCTCGTGGTGCAGCGAGGAGTCCATGGCGAGGACGTAGCTGCTGTCGACGGTCAGGCCGTCCTGCTCCACCTCCACGAGGTGGGTGTACTGGGCGAGGTTGGCGAGGTAGACCGTGCCCTGCCCGTGGCAGCGCATCAGGTCCAGGCCCTCCCCGGTGTGCGCACGCGAACGCGACTGCCCGTTGCTCTGGTACTCGGCGTCGAACTCGACGAGGCCCTGGTAGGCGACCATCGTTCCCTTGCGGGCCAGGATGTCGTCGTGCCCCTCCAGGGCGACGCGGAGCATGTGCTTGTTCTGAAGGCTCCAACGTTCCTGCGTCTGCTGGTCGTTGTAGGCGAAAAGCGAACTCTGCATGTGACTCGGCTCTCCCTCAGCCCCGGACCCGGAGGCGGTCGGTGCTGTCCTCGCTGGGCTGGACGACGACGATGCCCTCCCCGGAGAAGGCCATCTGGTAGGCCTCGCCGCTGCCCCGCCCGATGAGCGACTGCGCGCGGAAGCTGCGCTTGCCCTTGACCTTGAGGTTCGGGGACCAGGCGACGAGCGCGTCGGGGTCGACGTACGTCTCGTTCTCGCCGCCGCCGCAGTCGACGACGATCGGCTTGCCCCGGGAGGTCAGCGCCACCCAGCCCTGCCCCGAGATCTTGGTGTTCCACAGTCCCTGGCCGGCGAACTTCGCCAGCCCCTTGACCCTCTCGACACCCCAGGTGAGGTGCGCGTCGAAGGCCAGCAGGTTGGTGGCGTTGACGGAGATGCCGTCGCCGTTGAGGTTGATCACGACGACGTTGGCGCCGTAGTCGGCGAGGTAGAGCAGGCCGTCGCCGGAGCACTTCATCAGCGGCGCGCCCTCGCCGGTCATCCAGTCGCGCGCGATCTGGCGCACGGCCGGCGGGTTGGGCTCGTACTGGATGAAGCCCTCGTAGGCGACCATGGAGCCCACGCGCGCGAGGAGGTCGTTCCCGGTCTGCAGGGCGACCTTCAGCATGTGGTTGCCGTGGTTCTCCATGCGGGCGGTGACGGGTGCGGGGGCGTAGCCCGCGAGCGGCTGGTTCATGACGGGCTCCCTCAGACCTCGTACGGCTGGACGACGATGAAGTTGCCGGGCGCGCCCCGGAACTGCAGGTTGACGCTCTCACCGGTGTCGCCCGGGTAGGCGTTGCGGCGCATCCGCACCTGGCTGGAGACCACGACCTGGGCAGCGGACGACCAGGCGACGACGGCGTTGCAGTCGGCGAACGTGGTGGGCGTGACCGGCAGCACGACGGGCGCGCCGTGCGTCTTCACGACGATCGTGCCGGTGCCCGTGAACTGCATGGTGAAGAGCGCGCCGCCGGGGATGCCGTGGCCCTCGATGCGGCGCACCTCGTACTGGAGGCCCTCGTCGAAGGCGAGGACGTTCTCCGCGGAGACGCAGATGCCGTCGCCCTGGAGCTCGATCGGGTGCAGCATCGTCGAGTTCTCGGCGAGGAACACCTGTCCCTGGCCGGTACAGCGCATCAGCTGCATCTCCTGGCCGGTGGCGTTGCCGACGATCCGGCCCGAGAACCCGGCGCCCTTGTAGCTGAAGTCGACCTTGCCCTGGTAGAGCACCATGCTGCCCTGGCGGGCGAGGACGGGCTGCCCGCCGATGCCGAGATCGACGCGGACGAGCTTCTTGTTCTGCTGCGTCCAACGCTGCCCGGTGGGCGTCTCCTTGAACTGCTGGAGCGCGGCGGACACCCCGGCGCCGCCCTGGGGTGCGCCCTGCGGCACGCCGTACGCCTGCTGGCCCGGCACCTGCCCGAACGGGGGCTGCTGGCCGTAGCCGGGCGGCGGGGTGGGCTGCCCGTAGCCGGGCTGCGGGGCCGGCGGCTGGCCGTAGCCGGGGGGCGGCGGCGCGGTGGGGGCGGCGGGCTGGCCGTACGGCTGGTGCTGCTGGGGCGGCTGACCGTAGGGCGGCTGCTGACCGGGCTGGCCGTAGGGCGCGGGAGCGGGCGCCGGGGGCGGCACCTGGACGCCGCCGGGAGGTGTCATCGGCGCCACGACGGTCGGCGCGGTGTGCACGGGCTGCGCCGGGGCGGGCGGCGGCGTCGTTCCGGGCGGGGGCGCGAAGCCCTGCGCCGCGGGCTGCGGGGCCGCCGGCGCGGGCGCCGGGGCTGACGGGGCGCCGAACGCGGGCGGCGCGACGGACCGGGCCGGCGGGGCGAAGCCCGGGGTGGCACCGGACTGCGGCTGCTGCGGCGCGGCGGGCTCCTCCTCGGCGACCTCGCCGCCGAAGTTCCTCAGCAGCGCCTCCAGGCCGCCGTCGAAGCCCTGCCCGACGGCCGCGAAACGCCAGACGTCCTTGAGGTAGAAGTCGCCCAGCATCACGGCCCGCTCGGTGGAGAACTCCGAGCCGTCGAACGCGTACCGGGCCACTTCCTCACCACCGGCGACGATGCGGAGGTACCCGGGGCCGATCTGCGACATCTGGCCGGCGCCGTCGATGGTCGCCGTGAAGGACAGCTTGTGGATCTGCGCCGGGATCCGGTCGAGGGTGACGCGGAAGGACTCCGTGTCTCCCGCCTGGGCACCCAGGAGCTGAATGGACTCCTCCGGGGACTTCGGCTGGTTGAAGAAGACGAAGTACCGGTCGTCCGAGAGGCGCTCGTCGGCGTCGAGACCGAAGCAGCTGATGTCGAAGGTCAGGCCGGGGGCGGAGATCTGCACGCCTACGTACAGATCCGTGCCCGCCGTGAGGTCACTGATCCTGGCCTTGTGGCCGCGTTGGAATTCCCTGGGCATGCGTAACGACCGTCCCCCATCCCGAGTGCGAGTGCGTCGCGCCAGGCTAACGGCAAAATCCGACACCCGACGAAGTCGGTACAGACCCGGTACACAACCCTCGCCCCTCGCCCGGCGATCTCACTCCTCGCGCCCGGCGATCTCACTTCGCGCGCGGGTGATCTCAGCTCCTCGCGCGCGGGGCCTCACTAATCCTCGCGCGCGGTGGGCGGATGCGGCAGACGTTCCGCGGCGACGACACCCTCCAGATAGCCGCGGGCCCGCTCGGTGCGCGGGTACGCCTCCAGCAGCCGCCAGAAGTCGGGGCCGTGGCCGGGCACCAGCAGATGGGCCAGCTCGTGCAGCAGCACGTAGTCGATGACGTACTCGGGCATGCCCTTCAGCCGGTGCGACAGACGGATGCTGCCCTCGGCCGGGGTGCACGAGCCCCACCGCGTGTTCTGGTTGGTGACCCAGCGGACCGTGGTGGGACGGGCCCGGCCGTCGAAGTACTGCCCCGACAGCCGCTCGGCGCGCTCGGCCAGCTCGGCGTCGCCGGGCACGCGCCGGCTCTCCTGGGCAGCCAGCTTGTCGAGCATCACCCGCACCCAGCGCCGCTCCTCGGCCTCGGACATCCGGGCGGGGATGAGCACGACGGTGCGATCGCCCTCGCGGTACGCGGAGACCGTGCGACGCCGTCGGGCGCTCCTGCGGACCTCGATCGCGCTCGCCCCCGAGCCGCCGGACGGCGGACTCGTCGTGCTGCGCTGCGCCGTTCCGGCGCGGTGGAGGGGGTCGGCGGACACGCCCCGACGTTACCCAATGCCCACGGGGGAAGTCCCGACTCCGGAACGGCCGGGTTTCGATCCCTCACCCGCCCTGCACCCCGAACGACGGATTAGTACGACGAATCCCCCACCCCTGTGGACAACTTTCCCCACCGACCGGCCGCCCCCGGCATCCTGGCACTCGTCGGCGGAGCGAGGTCACCCCCACGCCCCCGCTCCGCCGACGTACGGGGACTTTCTGGCTGACGGGGGCCTTCGATGCATCCGATGGTGAAACCCGCGCTGCGGCGCGGCTGGCGCGACCTCAACACCGTGCAGTTCGGGATGGCACCGGCGCACGCAATGACGCTCGGCCCGATGGACGTGGCCACGGGAAGCTTCCTGGACCTCCTGGACGGCACCCGCGGACTCGCCCTCCTGCGCGAGGAGGGCCGCCGCATGGATCTGCCGGACGGGCATGTCGACCAACTGGTGGAGCGGCTGGAGGGGGCGGGCCTGCTGGACGACGCCCGCGGGGGCGGCCCCGACGCGGACGCCCTGCGAGAGAGGACGGAGGTCCTCGACCGGCTGCGCCCCGACCTCGCCTCCCTGTCGCTCACGACGTCAGAACCGGGCGGGGCGATGAGCCACCTCGCCGCCCGACGCCGGCTGCGCGTGCAGGTGCGCGGCGCGGGCCGGGTGGGCGCGGTGCTGGCGTCACTGCTGTCCGGCGCGGGCATCGGCGAGGTCGACGTGCGGGACGGCGGGAGCGTCGAGCCGGGTGACGTGGCCCCGGGCGGGCTGTCCGCCGAGGCGGTCGGCGAGCGACGGGACGAGGCGGCCCGCCGCGCGGTACGCCGGGCCGCACCGGACCGCCCACCCCGCAGGGGCCCGGGGAAGCGGGGCGAGACCGGCCCGCCCGGCTTCTCCCTGGTGGTCATCGCCCCGCGCGACGACGTGGCGGTGCACGCACCCGACCCCTCGACGACGGACGACCTCATCGCCTCGGGCACCCCACACCTCTACGCCGGAGTCGTGGAGGCGACCGGTGTCGTCGGCCCCCTCGTGCTGCCCGGCGAGACGGGCTGCGCCGGCTGCCTGCACCAGGCCCGCACCGACCGGGACGCCACCTGGCCGCGTCTGGTCGCGCAGTGGAACTCGGGCCGACGCCGCCCGGCCCGGGCCTGCGACCTGGCACTGGCGACGACCGTCGCCGGCCTGGCGGCCGCCCACGCGCTCACCTTTCTCGACGGCCGGCTCCCCTCGAGCGCGGGGGCCCGCTGGGAGATCTCACTGCCCGCCCTACAGTGGCATGCGCGACCGCTGTGGGCTCATTCCGCATGCCCGTGCGGAGCCGCGGAGAAAGGTATGGGGGATCACACCTCCGAGGACCCGCAGTCGCGCGAGACAATGACTGAGCAACGGCATTCGAAGGAGTTGGGCCGTACAGCGGACGCGGCGCGGCTGTCTGGGACTTGGAGGGCGCATGTCTGATCTTCCCCGGAAGGCGGTCACCCGGACCGCCAAGCTCGCCGCGCTGCCACTCGGCTTCGCCGGCCGGGCGACCTGGGGCCTGGGCAAGCGGATCGTGGGCGAGTCGGCGGAGATCGTCGGCCGCGAGCTGCAACAGCGCACGGCCGACCAGTTGTTCAAGGTCCTCGGCGAGCTGAAGGGCGGCGCGATGAAGTTCGGGCAGGCCCTGTCCGTCTTCGAGTCGGCCCTGCCCGAGGAGGTCGCCGGCCCCTACCGCGCCGCCCTCACCAAACTCCAGGACGCGGCGCCGCCGATGCCGACCCGGACCGTGCACGCTGTGCTGGCGGAGCGGCTCGGTGAGGACTGGTCGGAGCTGTTCGTCGAGTTCGACGACAAACCGGCCGCGGCGGCCTCGATCGGCCAGGTGCACCGAGCGGTGTGGCACGACGGGCGGGACGTCGCGGTCAAGGTCCAGTACCCCGGCGCGGGCGAGGCCCTGCTGTCCGACCTGTCCCAACTGAGTCGCTTCGCACGTCTGTTGGGGCCTCTCATCCCGGGGATGGACGTCAAACCCCTGATCACCGAGCTCCGGGACCGGGTCTCCGAGGAACTGGACTACGCCCTGGAGGCCCGGGCCCAGCAGGCCCACGCGGAGGAGTTCGCCGGCGATCCCGACGTGGTGGTGCCGGCGGTGGTCCACCAGTGCGACCAGGTCCTGGTCACCGAGTGGATCGACGGCGTGCCCCTGTCCGAGGTGATCTCCCGAGGCACCGCCGAGCAGCGGGACCGCGCCGGCCAGTTGCTGTCCCGTTTCCTCTTCTCCGGCCCGGCCCGCACCGGCCTGCTGCACGCCGACCCGCACCCCGGCAACTTCCGTCTCCTGCCCGGTGGCCCGGACGGCGAGGACGACTGGCGCCTGGGCGTCCTGGACTTCGGCACCGTCGACCGCCTCCAGGGCGGGCTGCCCGACCCCATCGGCCAGTCCCTGCGGATGACGCTCGACGGCGAGGCCGAGGCGGTCTACGAACTGCTCTGCGCGGAGGGCTTCGTGAAGGAGTCCATCGAGCTGGACCCGGAGGCGGTCCTCGACTACCTCCTGCCGATCATCGAACCGGCCCGGGTGGAGGAGTTCACCTTCACACGCGACTGGATGCGCAGCCAGGCGGCGAGGATCGCCGACCCCCGTTCCCCCGCCCACCAGCTCGGCAAGCAGCTCAACCTGCCGCCCGCCTACCTCCTGATACACCGGGTGACCCTGAGCACGATCGGGGTGCTGTGTCAGCTGGGGGCGACGGTGCGGCTGCGCGAGGAGTTGGAGGAGTGGCTTCCGGGGTTCGTCGCGGAGGACGACCTGGAGGTGGAGGAGTCGGTGGCCGAGGCGTGACCGGCCGCCGGGCACTCCGCTGAGCGGCTTGGGGTGGGTGGGTGGGTGGGGCGGGGAGGGAGGGGGGAGGGGGAAGCCCCCGAAGTCCTGGGGAAACCCCGAAGCCCGCGAGGAATCTCCCAGGGCCTCACCACCAGGAGGAGTCCAGCCGCCCTTCGATCGCCCTGAGGTTCTCCCGGGCGCAGAGATCGCAGAAGTAGTGGCGCACGTCGTTCTCCACGGAACAGGTCCAGGTCACGGGCGCCGGGGCCTCGGCCCGGGTGCCGCAGCGGGCGCACACGAGGGGGCGGGGCTCAGTCGGGGAGCCGTCGGGGTCGCTGCCGCCGGAAGGACTCGTCATGCTCCGGACGATAGCGCCGGGGTCGGTGGTTCGCGCGGCAAAGCACCGCGGGGGCCGGTCCGTTCGGACGGACCGGCCCCCGCGGGGAGAGCTTCGCCTCCCCTGGGGGAGGCCACCGCTTCAGGTGGGAGTGGTTACTGCATGACGGCCATGGCGAGCGCACGGCGGGCGCGCATCGAGGCGCGCTCGGCCCGGCGCTGCATCCGGCGGGCGGTCACCAGGCGCACGGCCCGGCGTTCCTGCTCGGCCTCGTGCAGGCGCTCGTGCATATGCGCACGGGCCAGGGCTTCTGGGATGAGTTGCATCTCGCGGGTCCTGTTCTGACGCGAGTCGATCGCGCCGGTGGTGGTGACGTCTTCGGTAGCGGAGCCGGCGGGCTCGTTGGTGGACGGCTTCATCGGGGCCTGCTTCTTGGGGTCGTGCGTGAGGGGGCGGTCGATCGTTCCTGCGGTGTTCATGCCGTGACCGGGTTCTTGCGCGGGCGGCCACGCGGCCGCTTCCGGGCGACGACGACGCCCTGGACGAACAGCTCGCCGCCCCAGACGCCCCAGGGCTCGCGGCGCTCCTTGGCGCCGGCGAGGCAGGCCTCGACCAGCGGGCAGGTGCGGCAGAGGGACTTGGCGTACTCGACGTCCGCCGGCGACTCGGCGAAGAAGACCTCCGGGTCGTAGGAGCGGCAGGGGACGGGTACGCCGAGGTTCTCGATGGCGTCGTCGAGCGCGGTGAGCGCGGTGAGCGGGGTCAAGGTGGAGTCCTCCGTGAGGCCGGGCGGGGGGATCGTTTCGGAAGGCGGTACGGACGGGGCGTGCGCTTCGAGTTGCACGGGTCGTCTTCCTCGTCTGGTCGGTCCGGCCCTGTGGGGCCGGTGGCGGCTGGTACCGGGTTCTTTTCTTGTCCCGAGGCCCCTTCGCCCTGTCGTCCCCGTTCGGGGACAACAGAAGGGCCGCGGATCCCGGATGGGGTTCCGCGGCCCTGAAGGCGCCGGCCTGATCATCGATCAGGCTGGATCACTCCAGGGTTCTGGCCCACGGAAGGCCCACATCTGGTGGTGCTGCGTCGTCTGCTTCCGGAATCCGGCACCGGCTGCCGCAAAGGCATAGGCCTGCGCCTGCGCCGCTACTGCTTCCAGTGCCTTGGTCGGTCGCTCATTGCGCTCGCGGACGGGAAGGCCCGCGGAGGCAACGGAGGAGGACGCCAGTCGGTCGGCACGAATGCCGGACAGACCGGTGCCCAGGTTCGAGGCGCCGAGCATGCACGTGGAGACGATCGAGCGATCGGTCAGTTTGGCGGTGCGGGTGGTGGAGCTGGTGTTGATGATGATCACTGGAATCGCCTCCTCTCGGCGTCTCGAGGACCGGGGGTGAGCCCAGTCCGACGGATATGCAAGTACAGCACGGAATCAGGGCCTCCGAGAAGGCCGCTGCTCTCGTGCCTAAGAACCTATGGGGATTGCTGGGGCATGCGCAAACTATTTTTTCGACGAGTTCGCGTCAGTCGCCTTTCTGGTCTCCCTCCGGTTCCCGGCCTGCGCAGATGGCCAGGACATCGGTTCCGTAGCGGTTGAGCTTGCGCGTGCCGACGCCGGGGATGCGCGCGAGTTCGCCCGCCTCTTCGGGGACGGTCTCGGCGATCGCCATCAGCGTCTTGTCGGTGAAGACGCAGAACGCGGGCTGTCCGTTGCGTCGGGCCTGGAGGGCGCGCCAGGACCGCAGCCGTTCGTAGAGGCCTTCGTCCATGTCGGAGGGGCAGTCCTCGCAGCGCATCAGCTTCATCTCGCCGGCGTCGGTGAGGGTGCGGCCGCAGACCCGGCAGCGGGCGGGGACGCGTTGTGTGCGGCGGGGTGCGGCGGGGGTGCCGGTGACCGTGGCGCCGAAGCCGCGCTCGACGCCTCCGGAGGCACCGGTGCCGCCGCGTCCGGCGCTGGTGCCGGAGCCGGGGCGCAGCCCGTCGAGGAAGCGGCTGGGGCGGCGGTTGGGGCGGCCGCCGGGTGAGCGGCTGAGGGCCCAGGAGACGTGGAGGCGTTCGCGCGCTCGGGTGACGCCGACGTAGAGGAGGCGGCGTTCCTCCTCGATCTGCTCGTCGGTCCTGGCGTAGGTGATCGGCATCATGCCCTCGGCGACGCCGACGAGGAAGACGACGTCCCATTCGAGGCCTTTAGCCGAGTGCAGGGAGGCGAGGGTGACGCCCTGGACGGTGGGGGCGTGCTGGGCGCTCGCCCGTTCGTCGAGTTCGGCGACCAGGTCGGCGAGGGTGGTGCCGGGTCTGGCGGCGGAGAAGTCCTGGGCGAGGTTGGCCAGGGCGGCCAGTGATTCCCAGCGTTCCCTGACGGCGCCGGAGCCGGCGGGGGGCTGGGGGGTCCAGCCTTCGCCGGAGAGGACGGCTCGTACCTGGGAGGGCAGGTCGACGGCGTCCTCGAGGAGGGTGTCGTTGCCTCCGAACCGGGCGGCGGCGCGCAGGTTGGTGATCGCCTTGCGGACCTCGGGCCGGTCGAAGAACCGCTCGGCGCCGCGCAGCTGGTAGGGCACTCCGGCGTCGGCGAGGGCCTGTTCATAGGTCTCGGACTGGGCGTTGGTGCGGAACAGGACGGCGATCTCGGCGGCCGGGACCCCGGCGGCGAGGAGTTCGCGGATGCGGCGGGCGGCGCCCTCGGCTTCGGCGGGCTCGTCGGTGTACTCGGTGTAGGCGGGCTCGGGTCCGGGGGGGCGTTGGGAGATCAGTTCCAGGCGGTGGTCGGCGGCGCGGCCGCGGGCCTGGGCGAGCAGCCCGTTGGCGAGGTGGACGACCTGGGGGGTGGAGCGGTAGTCGCGGACCAGTTTGACGACGGTGGCTCCGGGGTGGCGGGTGCGGAAGTCGAGGAGGTGGTCGGGGGTGGCTCCGGTGAAGGAGTAGATGGTCTGGCTGGCGTCGCCGACCACGCACAGGTCGTCGCGGTCGCCGAGCCACAGTTCGAGCAGTCGCTGCTGGAGGGGGCTGACGTCCTGGTATTCGTCGACGACGAAGTGCTGGTACTGGGCGCGGACCTGTGCGGCGATGTCGTGGCGGTCCTGCAGGACGGCGACGGTCAGCAGCAGGACGTCCTCGAAGTCGATGACGGCGCGCCGGCGCTTGAGGTCTTCGTAGGCGGCGTAGAGCTGGGCGATCTCCGCGGGGTCGCGGGGGGTTTCGCGGCCGGCCTTGGCCGCGGCGAGGGCGTAGTCGGCGGGGACGGTCTGGGTGACCTTGGACCACTCGATCTCCGCGGTGGTGTCACGCAGCTCACCCCGGTCGAGGCGGATGCGGCAGGCGGCGGCCGCGTCGGCGACGAGCTGGATCTTGCGGTCGACGAGTCGGGGCAGGGAGCCACCGATGGCTTTCGGCCAGAAGTACTGGAGCTGACGCAGGGCGGCGGAGTGGAAGGTACGGGCCTGGACGCCCTGGGCGCCGAGCTGGCGCAGTCGGCCGCGCATCTCTCCGGCGGCGCGGTTGGTGAAGGTGACGGCGAGGACGCTGGAGGGCTGGAGGATGCCGGCGCGTACGCCGTAGGCGATGCGGTGGGTGATCGCCCGGGTCTTGCCGGTGCCGGCTCCGGCCAGCACGCACACGGGACCGTGCAGGGCGGTGGCGACCTCGCGCTGCTCGGGGTCGAGCCCTTCGAGCACCGCGTCGGCCGAGTCCGGTACCTGCGGGAAGAGGGTGGAGTGCGTTGCTGCTGTCACACGGCAATGCTGCCAGGTCGCCGGTGGCGGACGAGCCGGTTGTCCACAGGCGGGCAGCTGCGGTCGTACGAATGCGGGTCGGGCGTTGTGTGGCGGCGGGTGTGTGTTTCCGTCGTCCGGTGAGGTGGGCGTCTTCGGTGCGGCGGGGTCTCCCGCTGTGTGGCGGGTTCCCGTTCGGCGGGGCGAGGGTCTGCTGCCGTGTCACCGGCGTCCCACCGGCGGGGTGGGTGCCTCCGGTGGGGCGGGTGTCCCGTTCGGCGGGGCGGGCGTCTCCCGCGATGTGGCGGGTGTCCCGTTCGGCGGGCGAGGGTCTGCTGCCGTGCCACCGGCGTCCCACCGGCGCGGTGGGTGCCTCCGGTGGGGCGGGGGTGTCCCGTTCGGCGGGGCGGGCGTCTCCCGCGATGTGGCGGGTGTCCCGTTCGGCGGGGCGGGCGTCTCCCGCGATGTGGCGGGTGTCCCGTTCGGCGGGGCGGGCGTCTTCGGTGTTGCTGGGGTCTTCTCCGGCGGGGCAGGTGTGCGCCGGGGTGCGGTGGGTGTCACGTCGGTCGTATACCCCCGGCGGGAATGGCGGCCCGGTGGGATGTGTTCCTCTGCTGGACGACCTTCACCGAGCTGCCAGAGGAGCGCGAGCGACATGCAGGGCACTGTGACGATGTACAGCACCACGTGGTGCGGCTACTGCCGCCGGCTGAAGAGCCAGATGGACCGCGAGGGCATCGCGTACACCGAGATCAACATCGAGCAGGACCCGGAGTCGGCCGCGTTCGTGGAGAAGGCGAATGGCGGAAACCAGACGGTCCCGACGGTGCTCTTCGCGGACGGATCGACGCTGACGAACCCGTCGCTGGCGCAGGTGAAGCAGAAGATCGGCGTCTGACAGGGTCATCCGCTCGGGGGTGGCCGTCCCGGTGCGGGGCGGCCACCCCCGAGTCGTGTTCAGACGAAGGAGCGGGTCGGCAGCGGCTTGCCGTACCAGAGTTCGATCAGGCGGGCCGCGATCGAGATGCCGTAGGGGGGCAGGACCTCGCCGGATGTGAAGGCTGCGCCCAGTTCGTCGCGGGAGAACCAGCGAGCCTCGTGGATCTCGTCACCGTCGACGTCGATGGCGGTGGAGGTGGCCCGGGCGGTGAAGCCCAGCATGAGGCTGGAAGGGAAGGGCCAGGGCTGGCTGGCGATGTAGTCGACCTGGCCGACGGTGACGCCGACCTCTTCGAACACCTCGCGGCGCACGGCCTGCTCGATGGACTCGCCGGGCTCCACGAAGCCGGCGAGGGTCGAGAAGCGGCCTTCGGGCCAGTGGACCTGGCGGCCGAGGAGGATGCGGTCCTCCTCGTCGGTGACGGCCATGATCACCGCGGGGTCGGTGCGCGGGTAGTGCTCGGCGCCGCAGGCGGGGCAGCGGCGGATGTGTCCGGCGGCGGCGATGACCGTGCGTTCGCCGCAGCGGGAGCAGAAGCGATGCGTGCGCTGCCAATTCTCCAGGCCGACGGCGTGCACCATGAGGCCGACGTCCCGGGGCGAGAGCAGCAGTCCGGCCTCGCGCAGCCCGGCCGGGCGCGCGGACTGGTCGATGCGGCCGGGCAGCGCGTCCTTCTGGAGGGCGAAGTAGCTGACGCCGTCCGGGTCGGTGCCGAGGAAGTAGCGGTGTGCCTCGGTGAGGGGGGCTTCGAAGGAGGGGGTCATGACGAGCTCGGTGCTGCCGTCGGGCGTCTCGTCGATGAGGACCTGGCCGCCGGAGACGACGAAGCAACGCGTCGTGGGGTGGCTCCACGCGGCGGCGAGCCAGGCTTCGTCGAGCCGGTGGTGGGCGGCCCGGTCGATGCCGCTCGGCGCGGTGAGCGAGATGGGTCGGTCGGCGTTCTGATCGGTCCAGGTGGTCACGGGTGCTTCCAACTCCCCCGGTGGAACGGTTGATTCGGCGGGCGGTTCAGCGGGGCGTGCGGCAGGGGACGACCGGGTGCGGTGTGGGCGGCGCGGTGCGGGGCGGTCTCTCCAGTGTGCCCCGCGCGCGGTTTCGCTCCGGTGCGAGCGGGGTCGTCAGGGTGCACGGCGCCAGGTCTCGGCGAGGTCCCCCCAGAGGTGGGCGGTGGTCTCGGCACCCTTGAGGAGGAGGGCGAGCTCGACCTTCTCGTTCGGCGCGTGCCAGCCGTCGGAGGGGACGGAGATGCCCAGGAAGAGCACGGGGGCGCCGAGGACTTCCTGGAGGTCGGCGGCCGGTCCCGAGCCGCCCTCGCGGGTGAAGCGGACGGGCCCTTCGAAGGCGCGGCTCATGGCGCGCACGACGGACTGCAGGGCGGGGTGGTCCAGCGGGGTCAGGCACGGGCGGGTGGCCGGGCTGAAGGTGATCTCGGCGCGGATGCCCGTCGGGATCTGTTCCTCGGCCCAGGCGCGTACGGCCTTCTCGATGTGGTCGGGGTCCTGTCCCGCGACCAGGCGGAAGGAGAGCTTCACGAAGGCGGAGGACGGGATGATGGTCTTGCTGCCGGGGCCCTGGTAGCCGCCGCCGATGCCGTTGACCTCTGCGGTGGGGCGGGCCCAGATGCGTTCCAGGGTGGTGTGTCCGGCCTCGCCGTGGGTGGCGTGGGACTTGGCGGTGCGCAGCCAGCGCTGTTCGTCGAAGGGAAGTTCGGCGAAGAGTTGGCGTTCGTGTGCGGTGAGTTCGACGATGCCGTCGTAGAAGCCGGGGACGGCCACGCGCGCGTGCTCGTCGTGGAGGGCGGCGACGAGGCGGGCGGCGGCGGTGGCCGGGTTGGGCACGGCGCCGCCGAAGGAGCCGGAGTGGATGTCCTGGTCGGGGCCGGACAGCCGGATCTCGCATTCGGCGAGGCCGCGCATGCCGGTGCACACGGTGGGGGTGTCCTCGGACCACATGCCGGTGTCGGAGACGATCACGGCGTCGGCGGCGAGCCGCTCGGCGTGTTCTTCGACGAGGGCGCGGAAGTGCGGGGAGCTGGACTCCTCCTCGCCCTCGACGAGCAGTTTGAGGTTGACGGCCGGGGCGGTGCGGCCGGTGGCGGCGAGGTGGGCACGGACGCCGAGGGTGTGGAAGAACACCTGGCCCTTGTCGTCGGCCGCCCCGCGCGCGTAGAGGCGGTCGTCGCGGACGACGGGTTCGAAGGGGTCGCTGTCCCAGCCGTCCTCGCGGGCGGCGGGCTGGACGTCGTGGTGGCCGTAGACCAGGACGGTGGGTGCCTGGGGGTCGCCGGAGGGCCATTCGGCGTAGACGGCGGGGGCGCCGGGGGTCTGCCAGACCTCGGTGACCGGGAAGCCGGTGTCCTGGAGTTTGGCGGCGAGCCAGTGGGCGCTGCGTCGTACGTCGGGCGCGTGGTCGGGCTGGGCCGACACGGACGGGATGCGCAGCCAGTCGGCGAGGTCGTCGAGGAAGGCGGCGCGGTGGCGCTCGATGTAGGTGCGGACGGCGCTGACCACACTGTCAACGGGATGGCTCATGGTCACGAGCCTATCCGTCCGCGCCGACATGCCGACCGGGCGGTTGTGCGGGGTCCGCCCGCGTGACGGGTCACGGGGCGTCGTCGGCGAGGGTCTCCTCCTGCGTCAACAGGCGCTCCAGGGCGGCGCGGTCCGGCAGGCCGTCGGGTCGTACGACCTCGCCGGTGCGCACGTACAGGAAGGCCGCTGTGACGGATTCCACGGGGATGCCCTGCTGCTCGGCCCAGGCGAGCCGGTACAGGGCGAGCTGGAGCGGGTCGGCGGTGCGTTCCCGGTGGGTTTTCCAGTCGACGATCTCGTACGTCGCGGTGTCGCCGTCGCCGTCCTTGTAGACGGCGTCGATGCGGCCCCGTACGACGCGGCCGGCGAGCGTGAGCTGGAAGGGGGCTTCGACGCGGTGGGGGGTGCGGCGGGCGTAGGGGGTGCGTTCGAAGGCGTCCTTGAGGGCCTCGAGGTCGCGTTCGTCGGCGATCTCGGCGTCCTGGCCGGGCAGTTCATCCGGTTCCAGGAGGGGGAGCGTCAATTCCTCGAAGCGGGCTTCAACCCACGCGTGGAAGCGCGTGCCCCGGCGTGCGGCGGGCTGTGGGGGGCGTGGCATGGGGCGCGCGAGCTCTTGTGCGAAGCCGTCGGGGTCGGCGGCCAGGCGGAGCAGTTGTGAGGCGGTGAGTGTCGTCGGCAGGGGGACGTCGGTGATGCGCTGCCGGGTGCGCAGGAGTTCTCCGGTGAGGGCGTCGAGGTCGCGGTCCCAGGAGGCGATGGTGCGGGCTTCCTCCGGGGTGAGGGGGGTGTGCCGGGGTTCGGGGGCCGTGGCCTGGTGGGGGACGGTGGGGTGGGGGGCGGGTGGCTCGTCCCGGTCGGTGGGGGGGGCGTCGTGGGGCGTTCTCGGGGCGTCCTCGAAGGGGTCGGCCTGCGGGGAGGAAGGGGTGGCTTGGGGAAGCTCGTACGCGGGGCCGTCGTACGGCTCGTCGAGGGGCGGCTCGCCGAAGGACGGCTCGTCGTACGGCGGCTCGTCGAAGGACGGCTCGTCGTACGGCGGCTCGTTGGGGAACGGCTCGTCGGGGAACGGCTCGTCGGGGAACGGCTCGTCGTCGGCCGGCGCGGTGGGCCAGTCGGGGTCGTCGTGGCTCTCGGGTGGGGGCGGGGCGGCGGGGTGGTCGTCCGCCGGCGCGCCGGCGAGGGCGTCCAGGTGGGCGAGGACGGTCTCGGCGGCGGCGCGGCGGCGGGCGAGGGCGGCGTCGTCCAGGGGCAGCGGCCAGACCTGGTCGGCGGTCGCGGTGTGCAGGGCGGGGTTCTCCTCGTCCTCCTCCGGTTCGTCGGCCCAGAGCTCGATCTCGCCGTGGCCGGCCGCGCAGTGGTCGTGGAGGGCCTGGAGGAAGGCGGAGGGCCCGCGGGGCTTCTTCTGGGTGGGGCCCCACCAGTGGCCGGATCCGAGGAGCAGGGAGCGGGGGCGGGTGAAGGTGACGTAGCCGAGACGGAGTTCCTCGGTGTGCTGGTGGTCCTTCATGGCCTCGTGGAAGGCCTTCATGCCCCGGGAGTCCCAGGAGTGGAGGTCGGGGAGGGTGTCGGCGTCGCCGCGCAGCTCGTGCGGGAGCACTTTGGCCTGGGCGGTCCACTTCTCGCGGCCCTGGCCGCTGGGAAAGGTGCCGGTGACCAGGCCGGGGACGGCGACGACGTCCCACTCCAGGCCCTTCGACTTGTGCGCGGTGAGCACCTTGACGGTGTTCTCGCCGCCGGGCAGGGCGTTGTCGAGGCCCTTCTCGTACTGGGCGGCGGTGCGCAGGAAGCCGAGGAAGGCGAGCAGGCCGGCCTCGTTCTCGCCGGCCGCGAAGGAGGCGGCGGTGTCGAGGAAGTTCGACAGGGTCTCGCGGCGGCGTGCGGCCAGGGCGTGCGGGGACGCCGACAGTTCGACCTCGAGACCGGTGACGGCGAGGACGCGGTGCAGGACGTCCATCAGCGGGTCGGCCAGGGAGCGGCGCAGGTCGCGCAGTTCGGCGGCCAGGCGTGCGAAGCGTACGCGCGCGTCCGGCGAGAAGGGCAGCCGGTCGTCGTCCCCGGCGCCGTCCAAGGGGGTTTCGAGGAACGTGTCGAGGGCGTCCGCGAGCGATATCACCTCGGACGGGTCGACGCCCTCGACGGCCTCGGCGAGGCGCCGGTCAGGGTCGTCGCCGTCGTCTGCGCGCGCGTGGGACACGAGCAGCCTGGCCCGCCGTCCGAGGAGGGCGAGGTCGCGGGGGCCGATGCGCCAGCGGGGGCCGGTGAGCAGGCGGACCAGGGAGGCGTTGGCGCCGGGGTCCTGGAGGACTTCGCAGACGGCGACGAGGTCGGCGACCTCGGGCAGGTGCAGCAGGCCGGAGAGGCCGACCACCTCGACGGGGACGTCCCGGGAGACGAGCGCGCTCTGGATCTGCGCGAAGTCGGTGGCGGTGCGGCACAGGACGGCGATCTCGCCGGGTGCCTTGCCAGTGCGCACGAGGTGGGCGACGGAGTCGGCGATCCAGTCGATCTCCTCGGCCTGGGTGCGCAGCAGGGCGCAGCGGACGACGCCGTCGCGTTCGGCGCCGGGGGCCGGGCGCAGGGCCTGCACGCCCGAGTGCAGGGCGCGCAGGGGTGCGGCGAGGCCGTTGGCGAGGTCGAGGAGGCGGCCGCCGCTGCGGCGGTTCTCGCTGAGTGCCTGGCGGGTGGCGGGCCGGCCGTCGGCGTGGGCGAAGTGCTGGGGGAAGTCGTCGAGGTTGGCGACGGAGGCGCCGCGCCAGCCGTAGATGGCCTGGCAGGGGTCGCCGACGGCGGTCACGGGGTGGCCGGTGCCGCCGCCGAAGAGGCCGGCGAGGAGGATGCGCTGGGCCACGGACGTGTCCTGGTACTCGTCCAGGAGGACGACGCGGAACTCGTCGCGCAGGAGGGGGCCGACCTCGGGGACCTGGGCGAGCCGGGCGGCATGGGCGATCTGGTCGCCGAAGTCGAGGAGGTCGCGTTCGCGTTTGGCGGCCCGGTAGCGCTGGACCAGCTCGGCGAGTTCGCGGCGGGCGGCGGCGGCCTCGGGCACCTTGCGCAGGTCGGCGTTGGTGAGTTTCGCGCTCTCCAGGGTGTGCAGCAGGCCGGCGTCCCAGGCGCGCAGGTCGCCGGGGTCCACGAGGTGCTCGGCGAGCTCGGCGTCGAGCGCGAGGAGGTCGCTGACGAGGTCGGCGAAGGAGCGGGTGAGCGCCGGGTAGGGGCCGGGCGCCTCGCGCAGCACGCGCGCGGCGAGCTGGTAGCGGGTGGCGTCGGCGAGCAGGCGGGAGGTCGGCTCCAGGCCGATGCGCAGGCCGTGGTCGGTCAGCAGGCGGCCCGCGAAGGAGTGGTAGGTGGAGATCACCGGCTCGCCGGGCGGGTTGTCGGGGTCGATGACGTCGGGGTCGGTGACGCCGGCCTTGATCAGGGCCTTGCGGACGCGTTCGGCGAGTTCGCCCGCTGCCTTGTTGGTGAAGGTCAGGCCGAGGACCTGTTCGGGGGCGACCTGGCCGGTTCCGACCAGCCACACCACGCGGGCGGCCATCACCGTCGTCTTGCCCGAGCCGGCTCCGGCCACGATCACCTGCGGGGCGGGCGGCGCGGTGATGCAGGCCGCCTGCTCCGGGGTGAAGGGGATCCCGAGGAGCTCCTTGAGCTGCTCGGGATCGGTGATACGGGCGGGCATGTCGTCACAGGCTAGTGGCGGGCACTGACAGTCGATGACAAACCGCCCGCCCTTACGGGTAGAAGCGCAGGTCAGCGCGGGTGGTGCGGTCCGTCACACGCGCTGTCACTCGACCACGTGCCGTCCTTCCGGCCGCGCGCTGCACGACGCGCGGAACGCGCAGTGCGTGCAGTGCTGGCCGGCGGTGGGGGTGAACCGCTCGTCGAGGACCTTGCCGGCGGCGGTCGCGAGGAGTTCGCCGACCCATTCCCCTTCCAGCGGCTCCTGCGCCTGCACCTTGGGCAGGCTGTCCCCGCCGTCTCGCTTGGCGGCGCCCTGGCGCAGTTGCACGAGTTCGGCGCCGCCGGGCTCGGGGCGTGTGCCGTCGAAGGCCTCGTCGACGGCGCCCTCGCGGACGGCGAGCTGGTAGACGGCGAGCTGCGGGTGGTGCTCCACCTCGCGCGCGCTGGGCGCCTGTTTGCCGGTCTTGAAATCGACGACGTAGGCGCGGCCGTCTCCGTCCGCCTCGACGCGGTCCATCTGGCCGCGGATGCGCACCTCGTAGTCGCCCGCTTCGAGGGTGACGTCGAAGTCGTGCTCGCTCGCGACGGGGGTGCGGCCCGTGCGGTCCATCACATGCCACTTCAGGAAGCGTTCGAGCGCCACACGCGCGTGTTCCTTCTCCTGCGTCGACTTCCACGGCGCGTCGAAGGCGAGCGCGTTCCACACCGTGTCCAGGCGCTCCATGAGGACGGCGAGGTCGGCGGGGGTGTGCCCGGAGGCGACCTCGTCGGCGAGGACGTGCACGACGTTGCCGAAGCCCTGGGCCGCGGTGGCGGGGGCGTCGGCCTTGACCTCACGGCCGAGGAACCACTGCAGGGCGCAGGTGTTGGCGAGCTGGTCGAGGGCGCTGCCGGACAGCACGACGGGCTGGTCGCGGTCGCGCAGCGGCACCTTGCTCTCGGTGGGGTCGAACATGCCCCACCAGCGGTACGGGTGCGCCGACGGCACCAGCGGGCGGCCGTCGTCGTCGCTGAGCGCGGCCAGGCGGGCGAGGCGGCGGGCGGCTGCCTCCCGGAGGGTGGCGGAGGCCCGCGGGTCGACGGTGGTGGCCCGCAGTTCGGCGACGAGCGCGGGTACCGACAGGGGGCGGCGCGGGCGGCCGGTGACGTCCTTGGGTTCGACGCCGAGTTCGGTGAGGAACCGGGAGGGCTGGTCGCCGTCGTCGGCGGGCGCCTTCACGGCGGTGACGACGAGCCGGTCACGCGCGCGCGTGGCGGCGACGTAGAAGAGGCGGCGTTCCTCGGCGAGCAGGGCGCCCGGGGTGAGCGGCTCGGCGAGTCCGTCGCGGCCGATGCGGTCGGCCTCCAGCAGGGAGCCGCGTCGGCGCAGGTCGGGCCAGAGCCCTTCCTGCACGCCGGCCACGACGACCAGGCTCCATTCCAGGCCCTTGGCCCGGTGGGCGGTCATCAGGCGTACGGCGTCGGGGCGGAGCGCCCTGCGGGTGAGGGTGTCTGCGGCGATGTCCTCGGCCTCGATCTCGGCGAGGAAGTTGAGGGCGCCGCGGCCCCCGGTGCGTTCCTCCGCGCGCGCGGCGGTCGCGAACAGCGCGCAGACGGCGTCCAGGTCGCGGTCGGCGTTGCGGCCTGCGGCGCCGCCGCGCCGGGCGGCCCGCTCCAGGCGCGTGGGCCAGGGCGTGCCCTCCCACAGGTCCCACAGCGCCTCCTCGGCCGTGCCGCCGCCCGCGAGGCGCTCACGGGCCTTCCTGAGCAGCGCGCCGAGCCGCTGGGCACCGCGCGCGTACGTCGGGTCGTGTGTGACGAGGCGTTCCGGTTCGGCCAGCGCGCGCGTGAGCAGTTCGTCGGACGGGGGTGGCAGGGGGTTGCCCGCCGCCCTCTCCTCCTCGCGCAGGGCGCGCCCGAGGCGACGCAGGTCGGCGGCGTCCATGCCGGCGAGCGGCGAGGCCAGGAGGCTGAGGGCGGTCTCGGTGTCGAGCCAGCAGGGGTCGACCGCTTCGGAGGGGGACGGGTCGACCCCGTCGGTCGAGGGCACGTTCGGTCCGGCGGACGACGGGCCCACCGCTCCGGCGGAGGGCGCGTTCGCTCCGGCGGACGACGGGCTGACCGCTCCGGCGGAGGGCGCGACCGCTCCGGCGGACGACGGGCTGACCGCTCCGGCGGAGGGCGCGACCGCTCCGGCGGACGACGGGCCGCCCGCGTCGGCAGTGGGCGCCTCTCCGGCAGGCGACGGGGCGCCCGCTCCGGCGGACGACAGGTCGGCCGCTCCGGTCGGGAGCGCGTCCGGTCCGGGGGCCGGCTGCCGCGCCTCTGCGGGCGCCCGCCCCTCGGGAAGACCACCCGCCCGCGCCCCGGTCGGCTCTCCCGAATCCGCGCGCGCGTGATCGGCCGGAGGCGCTCCCGCCGCCGGCCCGGTCGGCGCCCCCGCGTCCGCGTCGGCCCGCTCCTGCGGATGCTGCGCTTCCGCAGACCTTCGCTCCTCCGGGCGTTCCCCCGCCTCCGCCGTGGCCACCGCGCGCAGGGCCGTCAGCAGGGGTGCCACCGCCGGTTCGTGGCGCAGGGGCAGGTCGTCGCCGTCGATGTCGAGGGGGACGCCGGCGGCCGTGAGGGCGCGGCGGACGGTCGGGATGGTGCGGGAGCCGGCGCGCACCAGGACGGCCATCTCGCCCCAGGGGACCCCGTCCTCCAGGTGCGCCCGGCGGAGGATGTCGGCGACGTTGTCGAGCTCGGTGCCGGGCGTCGGATACGTGTAGACCTCGACGCGGCCTCCGTCGCGCGCGGGGGCGAGTTCGCGGTGGGCGCGGACCTTCTCCGCCGGGAGGCGGGTCAGGGGCATGCGCTGGGTGAGCAGGCGGGTGGCGGCCAGCAGGCCGGCGCCGGAACGGCGGGAGGTGCGCAGCACTTCGACGGGGGCCGGGCGGCCGTCGGGGCGGGGGAAGGCGTGCGGGAACTCCAGGATGCCGTTCACGTCGGCGCCGCGGAAGGTGTAGATCGACTGGTCGGGGTCGCCGAAGGCGACCAGGGTGCGTCCGCCGCCGGCGAGGGCGTGCAGCAGGCGTACCTGGGCCGGGTCGGTGTCCTGGTATTCGTCGACGTAGACGGCGTCGTACTGTGCGGCGAGGCGTTCGGCGGCCTCGGGGCGGTGGGCGAGGAGAACCGCCCGGTGGACGAGCTCCGCGTAGTCGATCACGCCGTGCAGGTCGAGGACGTCGAGGTACTCGGCGAGGAAGGAGGCCGCCGCGCGCCAGTCGGGGCGGCCGATACGGCGGGCGAAGCTGTCCAGTGCCCCGGGGCTCAGGCCGAGCTCGCGGCTGCGGGCGAGCACCGCGCGGACCTCGTCGGCGAAGCCGCGCGTGGTGAGGCAGGCGCGCAGTTCGTCCGGCCAGCGCACGTGTGCGAGGCCGAGGCGTTGCAGGTCGAGCTGGCCGGTGAGCAGTTCGCGGACGGCCACGTCCTGTTCGGGGCCGGACAGCAGTCGCAGCGGTTCGACGAACAGCTCGCTGTCCTGGTGGGCGCGGACCAGGGCGTAGCAGTAGGAGTGGAAGGTGGTCGCCCGGGGCGCGCGGGCGGCGCCCACGCGCAGCGCCATCCGGTCGCGCAGTTCGACGGCGGCCTTGCGGCTGAACGTCAGCACCAGGATGCGCGCGGGGTCGCCGCCGCGGGCGACGCGGGCCGCCACGGACTCGACCAGGGTGGTGGTCTTGCCGGTGCCGGGGCCGGCGAGGACGAGCAGCGGACCGGAGGCGTGGTCAACCACCGAGCGCTGGGCGGCGTCAAGACGAGGGGGGTTCAATCGGGGCGGCGGGGTACGCACCAGTCGGTAAGCGCCACGGCTCCCCTGCCGCCCTTGCGGGGGCGACAGGCGCCTGGTGGAGGAAGAGGTGCTCACGTGGTTCGCCGGTCCTGGTGGGTGTGCTGGTGTGCGGAGCGCCGCTCGGGAGGAGCGGTGGTCGCGGGATGAGAGGGACGCGCGCAGGCGACGCTACGCCGACGGACAGTCCGGAAAGGCAGCTTCCGCTTCTTCCCTCACGGCCCGTGCGACCCGCGTGTCCCGCATGCCCCACGCCCCTCGAACGTACGCCATGTCACCGGCGTGCCCTTTTTCCCCCATATGGCCCACGGGCTCCCCTCGGACGGGCCGGATGGCGGAGGCTGTCAGGTGTGACCCTCCGCGTGTGCGCCGCCGTCCCACCGCGCCCGTCTCATGTCCAGGCGTGGCAGGTGGCCCTCGGCGGCCCGGCCCGCCTCCTTCAGGGGCGTCCCCTCGCCGCGGTAGTGGCCGAGGGCCCGCAGCTCGTGGCCCGGCAGCAGCACCCCGTCGGCGCGCACCACGCGCCACCAGGGAACGGCTCCCCCGTAGAGCGCCATCACCCGGCCCACCTGCCGGGGGCCTCCCTCCTCGAGCCACTCGGCGACGTCCCCGTACGTCATGACCCGCCCGGGCGGGATCAGCTCCGCGACCTCGAGGACCCGCTCGGCGTACTCCGGCAGCGCGTCCGGGTACTCCGCCCGGGCGTCGTCCGAAAGGCTCTGCTCGCTCACCCGTCCCATCCTGCCCCACCCCACCGACAATGCGACGGGCCCGCGACCCTGTGTGGTCCTCGCCCCGGTGCGATGCTTCGGGCAGACTGTGCGCCCCCGCGTTTGCACCCTGATGCCCCCGTGTGTCGGTGGGGCATGCCACCATCGTGCGGGCGGTGACCGGTGATACGAGATCAAGAAGAGACGATGAAGCAGCAGGGTGTGCATCCCGAGGACGCGGAGGGCACCTCTGACGCTGCGTCGCGCCCGGACGCCGCCGACCGGACGGAACCGGACCCCGACCTGGTCGAGGTGGCCCACGCCGACGAGGTCGAGGGCGACGAACCGCTGCTCCCCGCGCGCGTGCACCGCCCGTCCGACCTGATGCGGCTGCTGGTGGGCGTACTCGCCGTGATCGTCCTGCTGGGCATCGCCGCGTTCGCACACGGGACGACCTCCGGTCTGGAGCAGGACATCAACAAGGGCACCGGCCAGGCGCCCGACCTGCTCATCAAGATCGCCGGTCTGGCGTCCAGCATCGCGATCCTGCTGGTGCCGGTGGCGTTCGCGATCGAACGGCTGATCAAGCGGGACGGGCTGCGCATCGCCGACGGCGTCCTCGCGGCGGTCCTCGCGCACGGAGTGACCCTCGCCACCGACCTGTGGGTGGCCAAGGCCGCCCCGGACTCGCTCCAGGAGGCGCTCACCCAGCCCTCCCCCGGCGACATCCACGCCCTCACCGACCCGGTGCACGGCTACCTCGCGCCGGTCATCGCGTACATGACCGCCGTCGGCATGTCCCGGCGCCCGCGTTGGCGCGCGGTGCTGTGGATCGTGCTGCTCCTCGACGCGTTCTCGATGCTCGTCACCGGCTACACGACCCCGTTCTCGATCACCCTGACGGTGCTGATCGGCTGGACGGTGGCGTACGGCACGCTCTACGCGGTCGGCTCGCCGAACGTCCGCCCCACCGGACGGACTCTGATGGCGGGTCTGCGGACCGTCGGCTTCCACCCGGTGAGCGCGGCCCGCGAGGACGCCTCCGAAACGGCCGAGGCGGGCGACCGGGGGCGACGCTACTTCGTCACCCTGGAGGACGGCGCGCCCCTGGACGTCACGGTGGTCGACCGCGAGCAGCAGGCGCAGGGGTTCTTCTACCGGGCGTGGCGCAACCTCACGCTGCGCGGCTTCGCCACCCGCAGCAGCCTGCAGTCGCTGCGCCAGGCGCTGGAGCAGGAGGCGCTGCTCGCCTACGCGGCCATCGCGGCCGGCGCCAACGCGCCCAAGCTGATCGCCACGTCCGAACTCGGCCCCGACGCCGTGATGCTCGTCTACGAGCACACCGGCGGCCGCACCCTGGACTCGCTGGAGGACGAGGAGATCACCGACGAGCTGCTCAGCGACACCTGGCACCAGGTGCGCGCCCTGCAGTCCCGCCGCATCGCGCACCGCAGGCTGGCGGGTGACGCGATTCTGGTGGATCGTTCCGGCACGGTGATCCTCACCGATCTGCGCGGCGGTGAGATCGCGGCCGGTGATCTGCTGCTGCGCATGGACATCTCCCAGCTCCTCGTGACGCTCGGTCTGCGGGTGGGCGCCGAGCGCGCGGTGGCGGCGGCGGTCGGCGTCCTCGGCCCCGACGCGGTGGCGAACTGTCTGCCGATGCTCCAGCCGATCGCGCTCAGTCGCTCCACGCGCGCGACGCTGCGCCGGCTGGCCCGCGAGCGGGCACAACGCGAACGCGAGGCGGTGCTGGAGGCGTCCCAGCTGGCCAAACAGGCCCGCCACGAGGCGGCCGGCCATGCGGAGCCGGCCCCCGACCGGGTCGGCAAGCTCGACAAGAAGGCCGTGCGCGCGGAGGCGCGGGCGGAGAAACGGGCCATCGACGAGGCACTGGAGGAGGCCCGCGAGGAGGATCTGCTGACGCAGATCCGGCACCAGGTGCTGCGGATCCGGCCCCAGGCGCCGGTCGAGCCGGCCAGGCTGGAACGAGTACGGCCCCGCACCCTGATCAGCTTCATCGCCGGCGCCATCGGCGCGTACTTCCTGCTGACGCAGCTCACCCACATCGAGTTCGGTCCGCTCATCGCCAACGCCGAGTGGGGCTGGGTCGCCGCCGCCGTGCTGTTCTCGGCGCTGAGCTATGTCGCCGCGGCGATGAGCCTGCTGGGGTTCGTGCCGGAACGGGTGCCGTTCCTGCGGACCGTGGCGGCGCAGGTCGCGGGGTCGTTCGTGAAGATCGTGGCGCCGGCCGCGGTGGGCGGGGTCGCGCTCAACACGCGCTTCCTCCAGCGTTCGGGCGTGCGCCCCGGGCTCGCGGTGGCGAGCGTCGGCGCGTCACAGCTCTTCGGCCTCGGCTGCCACATCCTGATGCTGTTGTCGTTCGGCTATCTCACCGGAACCGAGAAGACGCCGTCGCTGTCGCCGTCCCGCACGGTCATCGCGGGTCTGCTGACGGTGGCGGTCCTGGTGCTCGTGGTGACGTCGGTGCCGTTCCTGCGGAAATTCGTCGTCACGCGCGTGAGGTCGCTCTTCGCGGGCGTCGTGCCGCGCATGCTGGACGTGCTCCAGCGGCCGCAGAAGCTGGTCACCGGCATCGGCGGCATGCTGCTGCTGACGGCCTGCTTCGTGATGTGCCTGGACGCGTCGATCCGCGCGTTCGGCAACGAGGCGACCTCGATCAGCATCGCCAGCGTCGCCGTCGTCTTCCTCGCCGGCAACGCGCTCGGCTCCGCCGCCCCGACGCCGGGTGGTGTCGGCGCGGTCGAGGCGACCCTCACGGTCGGTCTGATCGCCGTCGGTCTGCCCAAGGAGGTCGCGGCTCCGGCGGTCCTGCTGTTCCGGCTGCTGACGCTGTGGATTCCGGTGCTGCCGGGCTGGCTGGCCTTCAACCACCTGACCCGCAAGGGTGCGCTCTAAGGGGTCCTTGCACTGTGCCCGTCTGGGCCGCGCGGCCTGATCAGGCACGCACAGTGCAGGGCCCCCCGGGGGGTGTTTCGAAAGTCCTGTGCGGTGCCCGCGATGTCCGGTGCGTGCTCTCGGCGTGCCGGACGAAAGCGCTCGTACTGGATGTACTCGGGCTTTCGTCCGGTGCGGCGAGAGGGGGTGCCGGGCGCCGTGGGTGCTGTGCGGGACTTTCGAAACACCCCCCTATATAAAAGCCCTCTCAGGCACGTCGTCGCGCCCCGAGGAACATCGCCCGCCGACGGGGACGCAGGCCCGGGGTGTTCCACGACCGGCGGCGCCGTGGCCGCACCTCGCGGTAGCCCGCAGCACCCCCTCAGCACCAGGCAGCGCCCCGCGACGCCCCCGACGCGCCGTGGCGGAGGGCCGCGCCGCCCCCGTACCCCGTACGGCCCGCGCTCCGCGCGCGTGCGGGGGCGCGCGCCCAGGATGGGATCATGCCTAACCGCTTCCGCCCCCGCACCGCCGCTGTGGCTGCCGCCCTCCTGCTGTCGTCGCTGGTGGCGGGGTGCGGTGACGACGCGAACGGCGGGGACCTCACGGAGCAGAAGTTGAGCTGGAAGGACTGCGCGGCACCGTCACAGGCCCAGGGCGACGGCAACGCCCCGTCCCCCCTGCCGGGCGGCGACGCGTGGCAGTGCGCCACCATGAAGGCACCGCTGAACTGGGACGAGCCCGAGGGTGACACCATCGGCATCGCGCTGATCCGGGCGAGGGCGAGCGGCGACCGGGGCAGGCGGATCGGTTCGCTGCTGTTCAACTTCGGCGGACCCGGCGGCTCCGGCGTCAAGGCGCTGCCCGCCTTCAGCGACGACTACGCGGCCCTGCGCACTCGTTACGACCTGGTGAGCTTCGACCCGCGCGGGGTGGGCGGCAGCGCCGGGGTGCGGTGCGAGAACGACCGGCAGCTCGACCTGTTCTTCCAGCAGGACCTGACCCCCGACGACGCCGCCGAACGCACCGCCTTCCTGGACGACACCAAGGAGTTCAACGAGAGCTGCGAGGAGCACTCGAAGAAGATGCTGGCGCACGTGCGCACCACCGACGCGGCGCGCGACATGGACCTCATGCGGCAGGTCCTCGGCGACGGCAAGCTGTACTACTTCGGCATCTCCTACGGCACCGAGCTGGGCGGTGTCTACGCCCACCTGTTCCCGAGGAACGTGGGGCGGGCCGTCTTCGACGCGGTCGTCGACCCCATGAAGACCCCCGAACAGGGCTCGCTCGCGCAGGCCAGGGGCTTTCAGCTCGCGCTGGACAACTTCGCCGAGGACTGCGTCTCCCAGACCGAGGACTGCCCCGTGGGGACCAGCGCGCAGGACGTGAAGAACCGTATCGCCTCACTGCTGAGCGGCCTCGACGGAAAGCCGATCCCGGGCATCTTCCCGCGTGAGCTGACCCAGACGTCGGCGACCAACGGCATCGTGCAGGCGCTGTACTCGAAGAAGTTCTGGCCGATCCTCACCAACGGGCTGGAGCAGGCCTACGCGGGTGACGGCAGGATCCTGCTGCTGCTGTCCGACTCGTTGAACGGCCGCAACCAGAACGGCGAGTACAGCAACCTCGCCGCCGCCAACGTGTCCATCAACTGCGCCGACGAGAGACCGCGCTACTCCGTCGCCCACATCGAGCGCAGGCTCCCGGAGTTCCGGGCCGCCTCCAGCCTGTTCGGGGACTTCCTCGCCTGGGGGATGGCCGGCTGCACCGACTGGGCGGTGCCGGGCGCCGCCGACCACCCGGACGTGAGCGCGCCCGGTTCGGCGCCGATCCTCGTCGTGGGCACCACCGGCGATCCGGCGACCCCCTACGAAGGGGCACGCCGGATGGCGAGGGCGCTGGGCCGCGGTGTCGGCGTGGAGTTGACGTACCGGGGCGAGGGCCACGGCGCGTACGACAGCGGAAACCGGTGCGTGCGCTCAGCGGTGAACGGCTATCTGCTGGAGGGCAAGGTGCCGGCCGCCGGGACGGTCTGCACCTGACCCTCCCCCGGGCCGGTTGAGGGAAGTCGCAGGTCAAAAGGTTATCCACAGGCTCCGACGGGTGTGCCGGGCTCCGCCTACCATGGCCTGACAGCCGTCCGCCGCCCGGTGCGGACGGATCTTTGAGGGGGGAAGCGCACATGGCGCGATTCGTACGGTGGACGGCCCTGGGCGCCGCCGCCGCACTGCTGGCCACAGGCTGCAGCGGCTCGTCGGGCGACGGCGGGGACGGCAAGGGAGGGACGGCCGACGCCCGCCCGTCGGCCGGCGGCGGGAACGGCACGGCGGCCCTGCCCGCCTCACTGACCGGCCAGAAACCCGACTGGGGGCGCTGCGAGTCCACCGAGGACTCCCCCGCCCCGAGCAGCGAATGGCAGTGCGCGAAGCTGAAGGCGCCGCTCGACTGGTCGAAGCCGGACGGCGACACGATCGACCTCGCGCTGGTCCGCACGAAGTCCAGCGGCTCGGGCGACCAGCGGATCGGCTCCCTGCTGTTCAACTTCGGCGGCCCCGGCGGCTCCGGGGTCTCGACCCTGCCGGCCTACAGCTCGACGGTCTCCTCGCTGCGCGAGCACTACGACCTGGTCAGCTGGGACCCGCGCGGCGTCGGCGCCAGCGAGGGCGTCCGCTGCCGCGACGACAAGGCGATCCAGGCCGCAGAGTCCGTCGACGGCACCCCGGACACCCCGGCCGAGGAGCGGGCCTTCCTCAAGGACGCCGCCGACTTCGGGCAGGGCTGCGAGAAGACCGCCGGCCCGCTCATGGCACACGTCTCGACCACCGACACCGCACGCGACCTGGACCTGATGCGCCAGGTCCTCGGTGACGCGCGGCTGCACTACTTCGGCATCTCCTACGGCACCGAGCTGGGCGGTGTCTACGCCCACCTCTTCCCGAAGAACGTGGGGCGGCTGGTCCTCGACGCGGTCGTCGACCCGACCGCGGACGCCGTGGGGCACGCCAAGAACCAGGCGCGCGGGTTCCAGCTGGCGCTGAACAACTACCTGAAGTCGACCGGGCAGGACCCCGAGCGGGGCACGGCGAAGATCGCGGCCCTGCTGAAGCGGATCGACGCCGCTCCGCTGCCGACGTCGTCCGGGCGGAAGCTCACCCAGTCCCTCGCGGTCACCGGCATCGTCCTGCCGCTGTACAGCGAGGAGGGCTGGCCGAGCCTGACCGACGCCCTGGAGTCGGCGGAGCAGGGGGACGGCTCCGAGCTGCTGACGCTCGCCGACGCCTACAACGAGCGGACCACCGAGGGGCGCTACGGCACGACGACCCACTCCCAGCGGGTCATATCGTGCCTGGACGACAAGCAGCGGCCGACGCCGGAGGAGACGAAGAAGCTGCTGCCGGAGTTCGAGGCGATCTCGCCGGTGTTCGGCGCCTTCCTCGGCTGGGACACGGCCGGGTGGTGCCACGACTGGCCGGTGGCCGGGCAGTTCGACACCCCCGAGGTGAGCGCGGCGGGCTCGGAGCCGATCCTGCTGGTCGGCAACACCGGGGACCCGGCGACCCCGTACGAGGGCGCGCGGAAGATGGCGGACGAGCTGGGCAAGGGCGTCGGTGTGCTGCTCACCTGGAAGGGCGAGGGGCACGGTGCGTACGGGAGCGGCAGCGACTGCGTCGACTCGGCGGTGGACGGCTACCTGTTGAAGGGAACGGTGCCGAAGGACGGCGCGGTCTGCTCATGACGGCGGCGGGGGCCCCGCCCACCCGTGGTGTGCGAGGCCCCCGCCGACGAGGCCGTGGGTACGGCTCAGTAGACCGGCTTGCTCGGCTCGATCTGGTTGACCCAGCCGATCACTCCGCCGCCGACGTGGACGGCGTCCGCGAAGCCCGCCGACTTCAGCACCGCGAGGACTTCCGCACTGCGGACACCCGTCTTGCAGTGCAAGACGATCTTCTTGTCCTGCGGCAGACCCTCCAGGGCGGTGCCCATGAGGAACTCGTTCTTCGGGATCAGCCTGGCGCCCGGGATGGAGACGATCTCGTACTCGTTGGGCTCGCGGACGTCGATGATCTCGATGCTCTCGCCGTCGTCGATCCACTCCTTGAGCTGCTTGGGAGTGATCGTCGATCCGGCGGCCGCCTCCTGGGCCTCCTCGGAGACGACGCCGCAGAAGGCCTCGTAGTCGATGAGCTCGGTGACGGTCGGGTTCTCGCCGCAGACCGCGCAGTCGGGGTCCTTGCGGACCTTGACCTGGCGGTACTGCATCTCCAGGGCGTCGTAGATCATCAGGCGGCCGACAAGCGGCTCACCCGTACCGGTGAGGACCTTGATCGCCTCGGTGACCTGGATGGAGCCGATGGACGCGCACAGCACGCCCAGCACGCCGCCCTCGGCGCAGGACGGGACCATGCCGGGGGGCGGGGGCTCCGGGTAGAGGCAGCGGTAGCAGGGGCCGTGCTCCGACCAGAAGACGGAGGCCTGACCGTCGAAGCGGTAGATCGAACCCCACACATACGGCTTGTTCAGCAGCACGCACGCGTCGTTGACCAGGTACCGCGTCGCGAAGTTGTCCGTGCCGTCGACGATCAGGTCGTACTGGCTGAAGATGTCCATCACGTTGTCGGCTTCGAGCCGCTCCTCGTGAAGGACCACGTTCACGTACGGGTTGATGCCGAGGACGGAGTCGCGCGCGGACGCGGCCTTGGAGCGGCCGATGTCGGCCTGGCTGTGGATGATCTGGCGCTGCAGGTTCGACTCGTCGACCTCGTCGAACTCCACGATGCCGAGCGTGCCCACGCCCGCGGCGGCCAGGTACATCAGCGCCGGCGAGCCCAGGCCGCCGGCGCCGACACAGAGCACCTTGGCGTTCTTCAGCCGCTTCTGCCCGTCCATCCCGACGTCGGGGATGATCAGGTGGCGGGAGTACCTGCGGACCTCGTCTACGGTGAGCTCAGAGGCTGGCTCGACCAGGGGTGGCAGCGACACGGGGACTCCGTTGGTCGGTCAATCACTACGGTTGTTCTCCTCGTAACACTGCCATGGCCTTCTTCATTCCGAGACACCTGTTCCGATACGCGAGACGATTTCGTCCCAGTAGCCGGGCATGGTCTCCCAGGGATCGAGCAGACCGTCGCAGTCGTGGCGGTCGGTGAACCAGATGGTCGCCGCGCCCTGCCAGCGGGCGATGCGCAGCGCCTCGTCCAGGTGCCCGCGGGGCAGGCCGTGCACGAGATGGCAGAACCGCTCGGGCGGGTAGGCGGCGGTCCACCCGGCCGCCTGCGACCAGCGGTAGTCGCTCCAGGGACCGGAGAAGGTGACCAGCTGGTCGGCGTTCTCGGCGTAGCCGGGGTACGGGTGGACGCCGTGGCCGAGGACGATGTGGGGCGCGTCGCCCAGCGTGCGGAGCGCGGCGACCGTGCGGCGGATCCCGGGAAGCGCGCCGCGCTCGGCGGGGCAGCGGTCCAGGAGGAACCCGTCGACCTGGTACCAGTCGCGGTGGCGGTGCGCGTCGGTGATCAGCTCGGCGCCGGCGCGGGCTCCGTAGGTGGCGTCGAGGTGGCCGAGGACGCGGATCCCCGCGTTGCGGAGCCGGCCGACGGCCTCCAGACTGTGCGGGTCGGGGCGGACGCCCGGTCCGTCGGCGACGTCGAGGACCACCCAGTGCAGGGGTCCGCCGAGGCGGGTGAGCGCGGCCCATTCGCTCGGCGCGACGAGCGGGTGCGCGAAACCGGGCACGCCGAATCCGGTACGCACGTCGGTGCCGGCGGTGCCCGCCGCCCTGCCGGTCAGATACGGCATGCCGCCTCCATCCAGATGTCGGCGAGCGACTCCTCCAGGTTGATCCGGGGCCGCCAGCCGAGCCGGTCGCGCGCGGTGCGCACGTCGGCCTGCTGCCAGCTGCCGCAGCCGTCCGGGTACGCGACCGGGGTGGCGTGCTCTCCGTCGGCGCGCGGGTGCCCGATGGCCGGCCTGAGGTGGGCGCCGGGCGGGGCGTCGAGTTCGTGGAGCGCACCGCCGTATCCGGCCACGCGTGCGAGGATCGCGGCGGCGTCGCGCAGGCGGACGGCACGGCCCGAGCCGATGTTGATGACGCCCTGCGCGGCGGAGAGCGAGGCGGCGTGGACGGCGCGTGCGACGTCGCGGACGTCGACGAAGTCGCGCTGGGCGCCGAGACCGCCGAGCTTCAGCTCACCGTCGCCGGACTGCATGGCGCGGCGCATGGCCTCGGCCAGCCGGCCGAGCGGGGACCCGGCGGGGGTGCCCGGGCCGGCCGGGGAGAAAACCCGCAGCACGACGGCGTCCAGCCCTGACCCGAGAACCAGTTCGGTGGCGGCGAGCTTGCTGACGCCGTACGGGCCGCCGGGGCGCGGGACGGCGTCCTCGGCGGTGGAGGAGCCGGGCTGGCTCGGGCCGTATTCGGCAGCGCAGCCGATCTGCACGAGCCGGGCGCCGCAGCCGCTGCGCCGCAGGGCCTCGCAGACGGTGGCGACGGCGACGGTGTTGTGCCGGGTGAGTTCGCGGGCCCCGCCGCGGGTGGCGCCCGCGCAGTTGACGACGACCTGGGGGTGGACCGCGTCGAGGAAACGGGTGAGCGCGCCGGGGCTGCCGGTCGCGAGGTCGAAGCGGACGTCGGCGTCGTCGCCGCGCCCGAGCGCGGTGAGCTGGACGGCCGGGTCGGCGAGCAGGCGGTCGGCGACGAAACGGCCGATGTACCCGTTGGCTCCGATCAGCAGGACCCTCATCGCGCGCCTCCCGTGGTGAGCGTTCCGACACCGGGGGTGCGGATGCCGGCATCCGCGGTGTGCCGTCCGGCACCTGACATGAGGGAACCGGCACCGGGGGCGGGCGTTCCGGCACCCGGGACGCGGATACCGGCGCTCGGGGCGGGCGTTCCGGTTCCCGCCGGGTGCGGGGCGGCTGCGGGGACGGCGGCGGCTGCTCCTGTGACCGCGGGGGCTCCGGCGACCGCGGCGGCCCCGGTGGCTCCGGTCGCTCCGGATCGGGAGGTGGTCATCTGGTCTCTCCTTCGAGGGTGTTGCGGTGGGTGGAGGAGCGCGTGCGTCGTGCGGTCCGTGCACGGTGGGGGTGGCGCGGCGCGCGGTGGTCGGGGGCGGGAATCCGCCGGGGCGCGGGCGGGCTGGTCGGCCTCAGCACGGCGGGTCCGTTCGCGCGTGGGCCGAGGCCCGGGTGAGCGTGCGGGTCGCGTGGACCAGCAGGGCCAGGGCGGCCGTCCCGCAGACGAGCACCGGGACGCCGGTCGGCCCCCAGGCACCCACCAGGGTGTCGACGGGGGCGGCCAGGAAGCCGCAGCCGGGCAGCCGTCCCGCGAAGACCGTCGCCAGGGCGAGGGCCTCGGCCGCGCCGGCCGCGCCGAGGGCGACAGCAGGCGCGCGCGGGAAGCCGTGCACGGTGAGGAGACGGACCAGGAAGAGGAGGGTGCCCAGGGTGAGGGTGCGGGCGGTGTGGGCGGGTTCGCCGAGGGCTGCCGCGCAGAGACCGGTCAGAGCTGTGAGCGCCCCCGCGAACAGGGCGAGCGTGCCGAGCAACAGGGGCTGGGTGGAGGCGGTGAACTCCTCCAGACCGCGGCTGGCGTTCAGACGGCGCTCCGCGCCCGCGGCGAGGAGGTGGGCGCTCCAGGCGGCCGGCGCGCACGCCAGGGTCAGGGTGAGCAGGGGCGCGATCGCCCAGGGCCAGGACCCGTCCGCCGCTCCGGTGGGCAGACCGTCGGGGCCGCCGTCGACGGTGGCGCGAAGCAGCCCGTCTCCGAGGGCGGCGTAGAGGAGGAGCCAGCAGGTCCGGCCGCCCGTCCGGTGCGTGCGGGGGTGGGCGCGGGCGCGCGGGCTCAACGGCCCGCGCCGTAGGGCCGCGCGTACGGCGAGGGCGACGGCCAGGGTGCCCGCGGTGACGACGAGTAAGCGCACGCGGCCTTCCGTGAACCGCCCGCCGACGACGGCCGCGGCGCACAGCGCGCCCGGCAGCAGGGTGAGCAACGCCCAGTCCGCGCGGATCCGGGAGACCGGCGCGGGCGCGGGGCGCGGGGAGGGGTCGTCGGCGCGAGGTGTGCGGGCGTGCATCTCCTCTGCGAGGGAGAACACGTCGCGGTGCCGGAAGCGTGCCGCGGTCCGGTCGGTGACCCCGTGGGCCTCCAGCCCGGCAGCGATCTCGAGGGGGTCGACGGCCCGTTCGCACAGTTCGCGGTGCCGGTGCATCAGGGTCTTCACCGGGTCCGCCGTGCCTCTGCGGGGGGCGCGGCCCCCGGAAGGGGCCTCGCGGCGGCCGTTTTCCTCGCCCGCCAGCCACGTTGCGGACCGCGCGTCCCCTGCCCCAGGGCTCCCGGGGGTGCCGGACCGGTCGGGCTCATCCGCCCCTTCGGGTTCGCCGTTCCCCTTGGCCTCCCCCAGTTCCCCCGCCTCTCCGAGCCCGAGCCCGGGCCCGTCGAACTTTTCGATCGCCCCGAGCCCGAGCCCACCGGGCCCGCCCTCCTCGATCGACCCGAGCCCAGGCCCGCCCAACTCCTCGATCGCCCCGAGCCCAGGCGGCCCGCCGAACTCCGCCGACCCTCCGAGCCTGGGCCCGCTGAACTCCCCTGGCCCACCGAGCCCACCAGGCCCGCCAAACTCCTCCAGCCCACCGAGCCCACCGGGCCCGCCGAACTCCTCCAGCCCACCGAGCCCAGGCCCCCTGAGCTCCCCAAGCGCTCCGAGCCCACCGAGCCCAGCGGATCCACCGAGCCCAGCGGATCCAGCGGATCCCGATTCGGGCACACAGGGCAATCCACACTCCCCGACCTCGCCGTCCTCACCGCGCTCCCCCGGCCCACCCAGATCACCGGTTCCCCCCAGCTCCCCGGCCCCGCTCATCGCACCGCCCCCTCAGTCGCACCGGCGGAGTCCGCACCGGCGGAGGTCACTGCCCCGGAGGCCACACCGCCGGAGGCCGCGCCGGCCGAGGCCGCGTCCCTGGAGGCCGCACCGCCGGAGGGCACACCAGCCGAGGCCGCACCGCCGGAGGGCACACCATCCGAGGCCGCGCCCCCGGAAGCCGCGCCGGCCGAGGCCACGCCCCCGGCGGCTGCGCCGACAGCACCCGCACCGACAGGGTCCACTCCCACAGAAGCCGCACCGGCGGAGGCCGCGCCGCACGCCGGAGGCCCCGCCGCCCATCCGTCCTTGCTCAGGGCGACGACCGGGACTGCCGCACCGCTCCCGTCCCGCCCGGCCCCCGTCGTCGCGCCGATCCACCGCCCGTGCATCCGGGCCTCCGCCGGAACAGCGAACGGCCGGGGGGCGCCGGCCTCGGCGACGGCCCGGCGGACCGGGTTGCGGGAGACGGTCTCCAGGTAGATGCCGTGAAACGCCGCGACGTTCTGCTCGACCGTGAACAGTTCGAGGGCGCGTGCCCGGGCGGCCGCGCCCAGGCGCGCACGGCGCCCGGCGTCACGCAACAACGCCACGCACGCCTCCGCGAGCGCCCGCGGATTGCGCGGCGGCACCACCAGCCCTGTACCGCCGATGACCTCGACCACGGCGCCCACGTCCGTCGAGACGGTCGCCCGCCCGCAGAACATGGCCTCCACCAGGCCGACCGGGAACCCCTCGACGACACTGGACAGGACGACAACGGCGCCCGCCGCGTACGCCTCGGCCGGACCGGGTACCTCGGGGCCGCCGATCTCCTCGAAGGACACCGGGTTGTCGCCGACGGAGTGCGGCCCTTCGGCCTCGTCGGGGAAGAGCTGCGCGGCGAGCATCCGGCAGTGGCCGAGGTAGGCCCTGCCCTCGGGACCGCTCGGTGCGCCGAGAATCCGCAGCCGCGTCCGGGGCTCCGCCCTGCGGACCTCGGCGAAGGCGTGCAGCAGCGACACGAGGTCCTTCGCCGGTTCGACCCGGCCGACCCAGACCAGCGTGTGCGGGTCGGCGGTCTCCGGCGCTTCCCCCACCTCGGCGAAGCGGGACGCCTCCATGCCCGGGTGGACGGTGCGCAGTTTTGCCCGGTCGGCGCCGCAGCGCTCCTGCCAGCGGCGGGCGTGGGCGTTGCCGGGTGTGACGCAGGCGGCCCGCCGGTACACCTCGGCGGCGAGCCGCCCGTGGAAGGCGGCCAGCAGGGCGCGTACGGCCGGGGCCGGCTCGCCCGACGAGGAGCCCGGCGCGTCGGTGCCGCTTCCCGGACCGGCCGCCGAGCCCAGGTAGTGGCTGCGCAGCCGCACCCCGTATTCCGTCACCACCAGCGGCACTCCGAAGAAGTGCCGGGCCAGCAGGCCGGGCAGGGCCGCCGCGCCCCCCGAAGCGGCGTGGCAGAGGTCGACCGAGCCGAGGCCGTCGGCGTCGTCGTCCTCGTACCAGTCGAGCGAGAGGGGGCGCAGGGCGCGTTCGAGGTGCGCGGTGACGGCGAGCAGCTCGGGAACGCGCGCCTCGCGCGCCGTGCGCAGCGCGCCGGGTGCGCGGCAGGCGCGTTCCAGGGCCCGTACGGCGCCTTCCGAGCGGAGCGCACCCACCAGCCCGCCTTCGTCGCGGGCGAGCTCGGCGAGCCCGTACAGCGCGTTGCCGAAACGGTCCGCCTGGGAAGCGAAACGGTCCTCCGAGGGGTCGACGGCGGACGGTTCACCCAGGACGGCGACCAGTTCGCCGAAGCTGTCGGCGAAGCGCCGGCGTGCGTGGCGTCCATAGGTCACGCCGTCGTCCCCGGCGGTCCACAGCGGTGCAGTGCGGACCCGGGTGACCTGCGGCGGGAGCGCGGTTCGGGCCGCGGCCTCCTGGTGTTCGTCACGGCTGAGCGCGTACAGGTCGAACTCGTGCTGCCGGAGCCCGCGTACGAGCCGGTCGCACCAGAGTCCGGCGTCACCGCCCACATACGGATAGCCACCCTCCGTAACCAGTCCGATGCGCACGTGTGCACCCCCGATCCTCCGTCTGGGGAGCCGCCGATGACCCGACGGCTCGCAGCGGGAAGAACGTATGCGGACCGGGCGGTGGGGGGGGGGGGGGGGGGGGGGGGGGGGGGGGGGGGGGGGGGGGGGGGGGGGGGGGGGGGGGGGGGGGGGGGGGGGGGGGGGGGGGGGGGGG
>NZ_JBVIAY010000027.1:0-85189 GCF_055573695.1 Streptomyces sp. NPDC030143 | reverse complement strand
CGACGGACAGCGGCGGACAACCGCGCACACCTGCGGACCATCGCAGCACGTGAGAGCCGCACGGCCCCGAGGTCGAGGGCGTACCCAAGTTGCTTGAGGACGAAGAGGTCCTCGCCCAAGGTCTCACCGCCAGGCTCCCGTCGGCGTAGCTTGCTCTGGTCGACGACATGGCAGCGTGGCTGAAGCCGGTGGGGGTGCAGCGAGGCACACGCGTGCATGATCGGTCGGCGCACCCGCCATCGTGGCTGACTGGCGTCGGCTGCGGCTCAGACACTCCGGGGTCCGGCTCCGCCAAGGGACGTTTTAGACCATGGGCCGTGCTATTCGCGTGGCAGATTCTGCGGAAAACCACGGAGAATGGCGGCGATGTTCCCAGAGTGTGACCAGGACTCCATATGACTCCACCGCAGGTCAGCGCAGCGACCGCCGCCAAAGACCCCAAGCTTCCCAAGCTAAGGGCTCAAGCATCGTCGTCGCGATGGTCGGCGTACCACAGCCGTGCCACATGCGAGGGTCTTGAGGGTGCTACTAGGGATCACCCGCACCTCGCCAGCGTCACCACATGGGACCCGATGACAGGCGTTGTCCTTGAGGCCGACCTCCTGCGTGGCGGCGATCGGCTGGTAACAAGTCGCACGCTGCTTGATCACTCTAAGTACACATGAAGCAGGAGACACAGCAAGCAACGCCGTCTCGTGCCTGATTGTCCGAGGAACCCTCTAGGCTGCACTCCGTGGTTGCACAGGTGGAAGAGAAGACTCAGGCAGATCCCAGGCCCGACGGGCTTGTGGCCGACGACGACCGGATCAAGGTCCAGTGCGGAGACGCGTATGACCTCATGGCTGATCTTCCAGCGGAGTCCATCGATCTGTTGATCACCTCTCCGCCCTACTGGGGGCTACGCAGCTACGGGCAGGAACACAACGAGGAAATCTTGAAGGAGTGGCTCGCCGAGGATGCGAGCAGAATGCAGACCGATGTACCTCCCTATGAGTGGTACCGCAAGCACGGCGGTGTACTCGGCCTTGAGCCACTGCCCGAGTGGTATATCGGACACCTCGTAGAGATTTTCCAACGAGGCGCGGGCGCCCTCAAACCCAGCGGGAGTATGTGGATCAATATTGGGGATACCTACTTCGCCCGTTGGTCAAGCATCCGACACGACGGTCGGCAGGGCCTCGGTGACAACCCACGCTCGCGGAGGCGCACGCCAATGGGCGGCTACCGGCAGGAGAAGCAGCTTCTCCTCGTCCCGGCTCGTTTCGCCATCGCCATGCAAGATCGCCGATGGATTCTTCGCAACGATTTGATTTGGCACAAGCCCAACGTGCCTCCCCGTCCGGAGAAAGACAGACTGCGGCTTGCGCATGAACACTTTTTCCACTTCGTAAAACGCCCAAAGGAGGGCCGTGCTAAGTACTACTACAACATGGAGGAAGTGGAGCAAGGCGCGCGTGACGTAGTCAAGACCGCCGCTCGCTCGGGTTCTGACGGCCACTCAGCTACCTTCCCGGCAGATTTGATTCGGCCGCGAATTCTAAGCTCGTGTCCTCCCGGGGGAACCGTACTGGACCCCTTTTGTGGCACCGGGCGTTCACTTGCCGTGGCAGCCGCCTCCGGCCGTAAGGCAATCGGGTTTGAGCTGCATGAGCCCTTTCATGCAGCGGCTTCGAAGAACGCCACCAAGGCGCTAGAGCAACTCGCTTTCGCGCTCGACGGTGACGACAACGAGGAGATGGGAGCGTAGGTGTCTGGGGGGAGCGCTGCGAAGAAGCAGCCCAATAACTTCATCGCGGAATGGTTCGGACACAGGGTCTATCCCGTCGTCGCAGAAACTACGCATAGCCTCGCAGACCAAGAGGCCGAGCGGTGTCCGTTCCTCACGCACGTCACCGGCAAGAAATCCCTTTGCATCAAGAAGCCTAACTCAAAGGGCGTCTGCACGATCAGCAGTACAAGCAACGGGGAACGCCAGGACTGGCTTGCGTGCCCTTACCGCGCGTTGGATATTTCCATGCTCGATGACGCCGCCCACCGGCTCTTCGGGCACGCCCCGGGTGACGATGTGCAGATAGTGGCCGTTCCTGTCCTCGAGGGCAAAGAGGCCGCGGATGATGTACGCAAGCGCGTTGCGGCAGGTAAGCCCACAATCGTCTACTTCCAGAACAAGCTGGGCGGTGAAATTTCGATCAGCCCCACCGATCGATCGCCCGAGTTTTCGTTCGACTCGACCATGATCGAACTACTGCCGGACTCTACCGGGGCGATCACTGTCGGGCGGTACGGCGTCTTTGAGATCCAAACCATGGATTTCCATGGAACTTACTCAAGGGCCGTGGCGAACCTCACCAGTGCCCGGCACATGCATAAGGGTGAGTTTGGTAAAAGCGTAGAGTCACATCCCCAGTGGCTCTCCGAGGGCGTTGAAGGCCCTAATATCGCTAATGCATTCAAACGCACCTTTTATCAGATGATGTTCAAGTTCCAGGTCGGCGCACATGATGCATCGGCAGGCTGTATTTTGGCCATCCCTCGTGCAGTTTGGGAAAGTTGGCAGCGGCATCTCGGGCGTCCTGAGCTGGTCTCGCACCCCGACGGCACCTGGCGTCTCATGCGAGAAGATGACGAACCGGTGGAGAACCCGCCGGCCTGGATTTATGTGTTCGATACAGAACTGTCCGCAACTAAGACGCCCAACCCTCTGGCGCTTTGGCGTGTCATTGGTACCGATGCAGCCGCTCTCAGCCACTACACGCTGGACGTCGCTCCTGAAGCGGCCCTAGAAGCGGGCGGATCCGTTGACCGTCTGCGTGACTCCATAACGCTGCGACTCTCCAAGTACCTCCCTGAACTGCGACCCAAGCCGAAGGTTCGCACTCGTGGCACCACGGGCGTTGTGCCAGGCCAGACGATGCTGTGATCGCGGCCTGCACCACAGCACCTGGACGCGACTACAGGACGCCGAGCCCGTGGACTATGTGTGGACGAGAAACTCGCGAATCGACGCGATCGGGCCTCTGACTTGGGTCTTACCTAGGACTCGAAGGGGCCTCCGGAGCCGTGTGCGCAGGTTCGAATCCTGCCGGGGGCACCTTGGTTCAGGTGCCCAAGACCCCGCCATCAGCGCTTTTGCTGAGGACGGGGTCTTCGCGTATGTGCAGGCGTGTGCCGGTCGGAGCGGGCGTATGTCGAGTGCTGTGGACTATGTGCGTGGACTGGCCGGAGGGCAGGAATCCGCAGGTCAGGTCGGGAAACGGCGGTGCCCCTGGACTGTGCCCCAGGACGTGTTGCCAAGCTGGTGCGTGGGGCGGGATCAGGGCCCGTCAGCCGGGCTCGCCCGTCTGGGCGTCGTCCTCGCCGAAACGGGGGGCGAACCGGCGGTCGGCGGCGTCCTGACGGCGGTCGAGGCACTTCGCGTACGGGCTCGGATTTCTCTGCGCTGGCGCCGCCCACCCTGCCAGGTTGTGCGGGGGGCCGAGGGGAGCGCCGGGGAGGCGGCAGTGGTCTTCGCCGCAGGTCAGGCCAGTAGACAGTCCGAAATCACCTTAGATTGCCAAGCTCACCGACCGTTGCCGGTAGTGTGGGCCGGTGGCGGTCGATCGAGGGTCAGAGGGTGTCCTTCAGTTGACGTGGGAACTGGTAGGCCACGGTTGGGCACGGTGCCAGCTGGCTGACGGCTGTCAGGCGGCATCGGTGACCGCCAGTTACTGCACTGACGCGTTGGCGGACCTCGTAGCGGGCACAAGCGAGCTGTATGGGCAGCAGCGTTCGGCCCGGTTCTTCTTCGACGCCGAGCCTCGTGAGCTTCGCTGGGTGCTCCGCACAGCGGGGGACGCGGTCGACGTGACCATTTACGAGTTCCCCGACATCGCCGTCAGCCCTGGCGTTCCGGACTCCGACGGCACGGTGGTGTGGCGGTCGACCCATCCGCGTCCCACCTTCGCTCACGCTGTTCTGACTGCGGCCCGCACTGTGCTCGAGGAGCACGACGAGGCCGGCTATCTCGCCAGGTGGGCAATGCATCCCTACCCCGTCGCACTGGTCCAGGATCTCCGCAGGCTGCACATGCGCGACGACGTCTGCGACCTGCCCCACGACCTGTCGTGCCCGTAGGGGCACGCCGGGCCGTCTCCGTTTCCGTTTCCGTCTCGTTCAGCCCGTTCACGGCCGTTCGGACGAGACGGGAGGCGGAAGCCGCTCCCAGGACCTGCCGCCCATGAACGGGGACCTTCATGGCGCCAGGTGTGCGAGAGCCGTGCGTCCGACCGTGCGAGTCGGGACCTCACGGGACATGCGCGGAACACCCCTGCCGGAGAGAAGGACACCCGCCGGCCGTTGCGCCTTCAGGGGCCGACGGCCATCGTCCGGCGGACGGCTTCGCCGTACGCGCTCGACAGCGGACGGAAGGAGTGGAGGGAACGGTGACGCCCTGAGGGGGTCGCGTGGTCACAGTCCATGTGCGTCCATCAGCCGCATCAGATTCCGCTTGCGCTTCTGGGCGGTGCGCAGGGCGGTGACGTACACGGTGAAGTCGTCCGGCGTGTCCATGCGGCGATGGCAGTCACGCATGCTCAGCAGCAGGCTGACGAGCTGCTCGTAGACGCCGTTGCCTGCCTGGCGGGTGAGGGGCTCGGTCAGGCGCCGGTAGACCGCGAGCGCGTCGGCGGGGCGGGTGGCGCGGGACTGGTCGGCGAGAGTGAGCCACTGGCCGTCGTCGGCGCCGAACTCCGTGGCCGCCTGCCAGGCCGCGGCGGTGTCCTTGTCGTCGAGCAGGGCGTCGACGAGGGTCCGGCCGCCGTGGTGCCCCTGCTGTTCGGCGTCGGCACGCAGCAGGGAGAGGGCGTTCTCCCGCTCGGCCGGCCAGCGGGCGGCGGCCTGGGCGGCGGCGCGGAGCTGACGGTAGGTGAGCAGGGTGCGGCGGGCGGCGAAGTGGTCGCGGCGCAGGGTGACGGCGTCGGAGAGCCGGCCGGCCTGTGCGTAGCGGTCGGAGAGGTGGTCGACGAGGGCGGTGTCGACGGCGGCGAGGTCCTCGGTGTCCCGGATGCCGCGCTCGGCCCATTCCAGGGCCTCGCCGGGGCGGCCGGCGGTGTCCAGTTCGCGGGCGATGACCAGGTGGGTGTGGCCGTTCGGCGCGAGGTCGGCGGCGTGCACGGCGATCACCGCGTCGATGTCCCGTCCCGCCTTCGCCAGGCGCTGCATCAGATCCTTCTCCGCCCAGCCCGTGCGGTTGCCTTTCCATGCTTCGACCGCGTGTCGGCGCAGCGCGCTCATGCCCTGTTCTCCGAGTAGGTCCTCGTAGTCGAGCGGGTCGATATCGGTCAGGTCGGCCGCGTCGTCGAGCGCGTGGGTGACCAGCCAGTGCGCGAGGTCCTCCGGGTCGGGGCGCGCGGCGCGACAGGCGTCGTGATGGGCGTCGGCGAGGTCGGCGCCGATCCGCCCGAGGCAGCCGTCGGAGTCGTCGACGTTCTCCACCACCGCGGCCAGCAGCCCGATCGCCTCCCGCGCCAGCGCCATCGCGCCGGCGGCCCGGTCCGAGCCGGTCAGCGACCTGATCGCGGACACCGCCTGCCCGGCCCGTTCCGCGTAGGCGCGAGCGTCGGCGTACTCGACGTAGCCGTACTGGGCGAAAGGACCGATGTCGAGCAGCTCGCGGATGCGGGAGCGGACCCCCGCCACGTCCCCCCGGGCGCTCGCGGCCCGCAACTCCAGACGACGCCGCACGTTCCGGTCCTCGGCGATCTCGTCCCGTACGAGGGTGAGCAGTTCGGCCGCCGACAGGCCGGACAGCCAGGCGTCGAGGCCCCGCGCACGCTCACGGGCCGTCTTCCGCCGCTCCGGCAGAGCGATCACCGTCAGGCCGAGGGCCACCAGATGCTTGCAGAAGTTGCCCTCCTGGCCGTACGGGCAGTCGCACTCCCCCACCAGTCCCCTCCGCCCGCCCAGGACGAGTTCCACCTCGTAGCGCTCCGTGCCGTGCACCGACGCCCTGATCCAGTCGTCACCGACCTCGACGCCGGACACCGCGTCGACGTATCCGAGCCCGCGCTCGAACGAACGCGTCCCGGCCAGCGTCTTCAGCTTCGCCTCGGTAAGTCCGTCCACGGCTCTCCGTCGTCCGACCCGGCTCCGTTTCAACGGGCCTCAACGTAACGGCCGCCGGTCGACCGGAGCCAGCGGTCAGCGCGGCGTACAGCCCCATGAGGGACCGCTTCCCGCGCATCGCACCGCCCCTCCGCCTCGCCGGGCCGGCGATTCGTCGGCCGGCTTGCGATCTGTCCTCTCACGAAGCGTGGCCGAAGAGGGCTGTTCCGTTGTCAGCCCGTGCTCGTCCATGCGTCCGGACGGGGTGACAGCACCGCGGTCACGACCGCGCCGGACGAGGCCATGACGTCGAGCACGAAGCGGCGGCGTCCGACGGCCAGTCGGCGCAGTGCCGGTCCGTGGTCGGCGGCGACGACGAGGCAGGCCGCGAGCAGGAGAAGTCGCCACAGGAACATCACCGGGCGGCGCACGGCTCGGGGCAGTTCCGCCAGGGAGGCGTGCAGTCGCTCGCAGTGGAACGGGACGTGGCGCTGCTCGTCGGACAGGATGCGCCCCGCGACGTCCGAGGTGAGCGCGTCGTCCGTGCCGTCGCGCAGAGCGCGGTAGTAACGCAGTGCCACCACTTCCGCGATCATGAGCACCAGCAGTTCCATGCGCAGGCCCATCAGGCGCCGCAGCCGCACGAAGACCGTGTCGCTCCAGTGGCCGGCCAGCGTGGGTATGCCCCCGGCGGTCAACAGCCGGGCGAGCAGGCGGGCGTGGTTCTGTTCCTCGGCGACGAAGAGCCTCACCGCCTGTGCGTAGTCGTCGTCGCCGGCCTGGTCCGCTTTGCCGACGAGGTTGGCACCGTCACCGTCCTCGCCGACCTGGAAGCGCTGGATGCCGGCCCACACCGCCGGATGCAGCGTCGCCCCTCGCCCCCAGTCCGGGTCGCCCTGGGCGCGTCTGCGCTCGTGCTCCTCCTCGAACCGCCTTGTCCACTTGGCGAAGCCGCTCGTACCCACCCGGTCCCCTCTCTCCGGGACACGGCCACGGTGCCCCCCGGAGAGACGACGCCTGCCGGTGCCGAACCGTTCCCCCGGTCAGCCGGCGTCCGGCCATCGGGCGGGGGGTGGAGGCGGCTCCGGGCTGTTCTGTCGTTCCCCCTGCCGTGCGTTCTCTCCCCGCAGGGACGTCAGCCATGGCCACAGGTCCGGCAGCGGCTGGGCCGGGCAGGCCAGACGGTGCTCGATACGGCACCGCTGGAACGGGTCCGGCGGACAGACGCCGTAGACGGTCACCCGCCCGTCGGACAACTCGATCCACCGGTGCTCGGCCGGCACCGTGTGCGCCAGTGGCGCCATGTCCGGTTCCAGCAGGACCCAGTCGTGCTCGAGCGTCGAGACCCGATCTTGTGGCAGGCCGCAGTACGGGCAGCGCGGCTGTCCGCCGCTCAGCCGGCGCGGCTTCCTCTCCGAAGCCCCCATAGGGCGAGGGTCGGCATCTCCGCGGCTCGTGCGTAGGGCGCGAACCGGACGGAACGTACGGGGTGGTCGTGCACCGGGGAACGCAGGACGACACGGCAGGCGCAACCGGTCACCGCTGACCGGGGCGTCTCGGCCGAGAGACGACGACGGCGTCGTCGGGGCGGCCCTTCCGGACGGCGACAGTGGCGGTGTGGCGCGGCCCCGTCCGTGTTGGGGGTGGCGGTCTCGTGCCGGTCGACGCGGCAGCAGGCGTCGTGGCCCGGCGGGACCGCCAAGCCCGCACGGTTGCCGTCGGCGCGTTCGGCGGATTCGCCCCCCGGCCGGTCGGGGTCTTCCCGGTCGGCGCCCTGCTGCTCGACCGCCACTCGCGCAACCCGATGCCCCTCACCGAGCTGCGTGACGCCTTCTCCCGCGTCGACACGTTCAGCGACGACCTGGCGGAGCGGTACCAGGCGCTGGAGCGGCGCTCCCTGCTGATGCGCAGGATCATCGACCTGGCCTTCCAGGAAGCCGTGGACGAGGACCCCGTCGACGACGGATACATCAGCGTCGAGAACATCATCTACGCCTTGCGGAAGGAGTTCACCCCCCGCCCGTCCCGGCAGGAGGTGGACGAGCTGATCGCGTTCCTGTCGAGTCCCGTCGTGGCCGCGTTGGAGTCCACCAAGGGACGCCACAAGCTGATCGACTCGCCGCGGAACCTGGCGCTGCGCCTGGCCGGTCTGGGTGGCACCGTCGCCGCGGACCGCACGGACTAGGAGGGCGGCGACGAGCACCGCGGGAGGCGCGGACGCCGGTCGCGGGAGGCGGGGACGCCGATCGCGGGAGGCGCGGACGCCGGTCGCGGGAGGCGCGGACGCCGATCGCGGGAGGCGCGGACGGCGATGGGGGGAGGCGCGGACGCCGGTCGCGGGAGGCGCGGACGCCGGTCGCGGGGCCGCGCGAGGGTACGGGCGGGTGAGCGCGGCGGAGTCGGCCCGTGCCGTCCGTCGCGGGCCGGAGGGCTCGCCGCCGCCCGCGCGCGGCGGGGGCGCAGTACCAGGAGCGGCCGCCTCGGGACGGGCGTCGCCGACGGGGTGGGAGAGGCCAGGTCGAGCGAGCCGGGCGGTCGCATTCGACCTCCTGTTTGAATAATGCGGGCCGGTGCGTCACTGGGGGCGACCGCGTCCCGCGCCGCTACCGGTCGCGGTGGGGCAGCGCGAGGCGGAAGGTGCGGGGCCAGTCGGTGGACGGTCGGACCGTCGGGGTGCCGGGGCGGTGGCGGGGGACGCGGACGCGCAGTGCTCCCGGTGCGATGCGGCAGACGACGGGGGCCCGGAGCAGGACGTGTTCCCCGTCGATGCCGGCCGGGACGGTGTCCGCGTCCGCCTCGACGACGATCTCCCGCGCGGTGAACCGGGTCAGGTTCGGGGAGCGGGCGCCGCGCACCATCCGCGCCGCCTGCGCGGTGTTCTCGACCTGCACGCCCAGGACGCCCAGCCGGCCCGAGTCCAGCCGCTCCCGGCGTCCGGGGTGGGGCGAGTCGACGGCCCGCAGGTAGGGGTTGTTGCTGACGAGCAGCGCCTGGAGGCCCTCGGCCCGCACACCGTCGGAGCGCACCCGCAGTCTGGGCGCGTCGGTGCCGGTGAGGAGGGTGGGCAGCGTCTGCAGGACCGTGCGCACCTTGTCGTCGCGGTAGGCGGGGTCGCTGACGACGGCCGCGTAGGTGCCGAACGAGGCGTTGTTGACGAACACCCGGTCGGCGGCGAATCCGAGGTCGACGCGGAGTTCGACGCCGTCGGTCAGGGCGTCCAGGGCCGCCGCCGGGTCGTCGCGGTCGAGGCCCAGGTCGAGGGCGAAGTGGTTGCGGGTGCCGGCGGGAACGACGACGAACGGCAGGTCGTGCCCGGCCGCCACCTCCGCCACCAGGGCCTGGGTGCCGTCACCGCCCGCCACGCCCAGCAGGTCGGCTCCGCCGGCCACGGCCTGCCGGGCCAGCCGGGCCACGTCCTGCTTCCCGGCTCCGAGCAGTACGACGTCGGCGCCCGCCGCCCGGGCCCTGTCCGCCAGGTGGAAGCGGTCCACCTTGCCGCCGCCGGAGCGCGGGTTCATGAGGATCCACGGGTGGCGCGGTGCCGCGGCGGTGGTCTCCTGCGGCCAGGGTGCGGAGGTGACGTGCGCGGGGGCCGTGGCGATCCGGGCCGCACTCACGGCCAGCGCCCACAGGACGAGGGAGGCGAGGGCCGTCCCCAGCATGCCGGAGGCGGCGTACAGGGCCAGGACCGTGAGCGGCGCGAGCACGGACAGGGCCACGCCCGCCGCGCGCGTCACGCCGGTGTGGGCCAGCGTCCACCACACCCCGACGGCCGCGAGGGCCAGTGCGGCGACGCCGGCCGGTACCCACAGGAGGCTGCGCAGACCCGCGGTGACGAGCGGCACCAGCACGCTCGCCAGCAGGACGAGCAGCGCCAGACGCGCCCAGCCGGGACGCCCGCCACCGGCGGGCGCGGGCGGGTTTCCCGGCGGGGGGCCTTCCGACGGGGGGTTTCCCGACGGAGAGCCGGTGGGCTGTCGGTCTCCCGGGGGAGGGGCCGGCGTGGGGTGGCCTCCCGTCGGCCGGGTCTCAGGCGCTCTGCGTCGGTTCACAGGCCCTCTCCCTCGCGGGTCGCGCACGGATGCGTGTCGCGTGCGGGAGCCCTGGGCTAGGTGGAGAAGTCGTCCCTCTTCACCACGCACAGGGCCCAGATGATGAACCCCGAGATGGCGATCATCACGACCGACCAGACCGGGTAGTACGGCAGGGAGACGAAGTTGGCGATGATGATGAGGGCGGCGATGCCCACGCCGGCGACGCGTGCCCAGGTCGACGCCTGGAACAGCCCCAGGCCGACGACCACGGCCAGCGCGCCGAGGGCCAGGTGGATCCAGCCCCAGGCGGTGAGGTCGAACTCGAACGTGTAGTTCCGGGTCGTGAGGAAGACGTCGTCCTCGGCGATCGCCGCGATGCCTCGCATGATGTCGAGTATTCCGGCGATGGTGAGCATGACGGCCGCGAAGACCGTCAGGCCGCCGGCCCACTCCTGCCTGGCCGAGTGTGCGCGTGTGGGGTGTGTGGTGGCCATCCTTGCTGCCTCTTCTCGGTCTCGTCCGGTGAGGGTGTCGTCGGGGTCTTCGGGGTCGTCAGGGTCGTCGGGGTCGTGGTGGTCGTCGGGCGGTGGTCAGCGCCCGGCGGGGGTGGAGCGGGTCGTGTGCCCGGCGGCGCCCGCCCCGGTGAGGACCAGTTCCTTCGCCCTGCGGAACTCCTCGTCCGTGATGTCGCCGCGGGCGCGGATCTCGGACAGCCTGGCGAGATCGTCGACGCTGCCGGCCCGTCCTTCGCCGCCCCTGGCGGTGTCCCGGACGTACTCCTCGAACGCCTCCTGCTGGGCGCGTGCCTGCGCGACCTCCCGGCGGCCCATGTTCTTGCCGCGGGCGATGACGTAGACGAACACGCCCAGGAAGGGCAGGACGATGACGAAGACCAGCCAGCCGGCCTTGGCCCAGCCGTTCATGGAGTCGTCACGGAGGATGTCGACGACGATCCGGAAGAGCAGGACGAACCACATGATCCACAAGAAGAAGATCAGCATGGTCCAGAATGCGCTCAACAGCGGAAAGTCGTACGCGAGGTACGTCTGCGCGCTCATGTCTCTCCTCCGTCCCGGGCGGGCGCCCGGCAGGCGTTGCGTGCCGTTCTCAGCGTGCCCGCGGCACCCGGGGGTCGGCCTCACCCGCGACGGGTGAGCCTCTCCGCCCCTCGGCCACCGTTCACAGGTCCGATGGGCGACGGCTCACGGGGCCGGTCGCCCGGGGTCGCCTGCTGCCGGGGCCGGCTCGCGTCCCGCCGCGGCGGCCAGCACCCCGACGACGACGAGCGTTCCGAGGACGACGCCGAGGACGAGCGCCACCGCGCCGACCGTGGGGTGGTTCCAGAGCACCAGGGTCAGGACGCCCGCCGCGATGACGACGCCGGTGGTCCACGGCCGGTGGTCGTCCAGCCAGCGTCCCGTGGAGCCGGTGTGCACGCCGGCGCGGTGCAGTTGCCGTCCGGCGGCGGTGGTGCCGTGGCGCACGAGCGCCCGCACGCCGCGGGCCGCGCGTCCGGGACCGTACAGGTAGGCGGCCAGTGCGGTGACGACGGCCACCACGAGCAGGGTGCGGGTGCTGTCCCGCAGGAAGCGGACGAAGGTGTCGTAGATCGCGGCGGCGGCGTCGGTGGGCAGGGTCGACGGCGGGACCGCGTCCAGGTAGACGCGTCGCAGGACGGCCAGCGCGACGAGCAGCAGCACCATCATCACGCCGACGCCGACGGCGGTCGTCAGGAGCATCACGCGGTGTGCGGGAGCGGTCCACACGGCGAGGGCCGCGAGGACGACGGTCAGCACGGGCAGCCAGGTGCCGACGACGTCCAGCAGCCGCATCGTGTCCTGTGCCGTGCCGAGTTTGTCGGTCTCGAACAGCGTGACGGTCCGGTCGGTGTCCGGGATGGCGGAGGCCTTGTCGAAGCCCGCGTCGACGAGACGCTGACGCACCTCGTCGACCACCGCTCCGAGGTCCAGCTGAACGGTGTCGCCGGTGGCGCGCACGGCGCCCTCCCGTTCTCCGGTGAGCATGTTCACCACGGCGGCGTGGGCGCGCCGGTTGGCGCCCTCCCACACCTCCTCGAAGACGTCGCCGGTGACCACTCGGGTGACGACGCGGTCCACTGCCGACCTGACCGCGGAGCGCAGGGGCCCGTCGAGTGCCTCGGCTCCCTCCACGACGCGCGGTGGCGCCCCGGCGTCCCGGAGGGCCTTGGCGAGCGCGGCCGTCACCGCTTCGACGTCCACCTGGTCCACCACGCGGTCGGTCAGCCGGGTGATCACGACGTCCTGGACGGCCGGATCCGACGCCAGCGGCGCGACGGTTTGCACGTACCGGTCGGTGTCGGAGACCTCGTCGTCCACCCAGGCCGCGACGACGGCCAGGGGGGCGAGAAGGAGGGCCAGCAGCAGGAGGACGGCGGCGCCCGCCTGGCGCAGTCGCCGGTGGCGCACCCGCGCGGCCCCGCGCAGGCGCTCGTACTCCGCGACTTCCGCGGCCGTCAGGTGACTCCGGGGATCCGGGGTGCCGTCGGAGGGGGACGGTCCGGAGGCGCTGTGCGGGGCCATCGGGGCTCCTCGGTGGTGTTGTGCCGCTCTGGTGGGCGCGCGGCCGGCACCCCGCCGGGCCGGGCCGGCACGGCGGCTCTCCGGCCGGGCCCCGTCACCGGCCGGCCGGTCCTCGTCGTCCCTCCGGCCCGTGCCGGTTGGGGGCTCAGGCCGTTCCGGCCGGTCCGCGCGGTGCCGGGGTGGATGCTCCGCGCAGTGCGGCCCGCCACGCGAAGGCGACCGCCGTCTCGAACAGGCCGAGGAGGACCAGCCACAGGCCCAGCAGCCGGGTCAGCGCGCGGGCCGACTCGGCCGGCAGGGCCAGCACGACGATCCCCGCGACGATGCCGAGCACCGCGACGGCGATGACGAAGCCGCGGTGGGGCAGGTCGGGGGCGGCTAGAGCCGTGTGCAGGGTCACCACGCCGGACACCAGCCAGACGACGCCGACGATCAGGGAGAGCGCGGCGACGGTCTGGAGTGGGTTCCGCAGGCACAGCACCCCGGCCAGGACGTACAGGACGGCGAGCAGAAGCCCGCCGAAGCGTTCGCCGTGCTCCTCCCGGCCGAAGGACGAGACGAACCGGAACACGCCGTTCACCAGCAGGTACAGGCCGATGAGGACGGCCAGCACGTGCAGGGTCCCGTCCGGCCACGCGAGGATCAGGACGCCGGGTACGAGCGTGGCGACCGCCGAACCGAGGATCCACGTCCACGAGCGCCCGAGGGCCGCCAGCAGCCTTCCCGGGTCGTCGCCCGCGAGGCCGCGGGCCGCCCCGCCGGGGACGGGTTCCGGTCCGGTGGGCGGTGCCGGACCACGCGACATGGTCATGGCTCCTCCTCACGTGGTCGAGCGGGTCGCTCCGAACCGTCGGCGGGATGGTGCGCGCTGGCCCCGGATGGTGCGGGGCCTCACCGGTCAGCGTCGCGCGTGCCGCCGGGGCCGCGGGTCACCCGCGGCGGGTGACTGCTCCGGGTGACTGCTCCCCTCCGGGGCACCGGGGGCGGGTACGGGTGCCGCCTGGCGTGCGGGTACGGGTGCCGGCCGGGGCGCGGGTACGGCTGCCGGCCGGGGCGCGGGTTTCCTGCGGGGCGCGGGGGCGGCCCGAGCCGGACCAGAGGTGGCTCCCCGGGGCCGCCCGGGCACGGGTGACGGCCGGGGCCCGGGTACGAGTGACGGCCGTGAGGAGTGCCGTCGCTCGGTCGTGAGCCGCCGTCGACGCAGGGTGCCGCGTCGCCGGGGCCGTGCTCACGGTGTCTCCGATGACGACCGTGTTCGTGGGGTCTCGGGTACCGGCCGTGCTCACGGTGTCGGTGTCACGGGTACCGGCCGTGCTCACGGTGCCGGTGTCACGGGTACCGGCCGTGCTCACGGTGCCGGTGTCTCGGGTACCGGGCCGTGCTCACGGTGTCTCGGGTACCGGGCGCATCTCCACGACACGCAGCCCCAGCGACTGGCAGCGGGCCAGCAGTCCGTACAGGTGTGCCTCGTCGACGACGGATCCGAACAGGACGGTCTGACCGGACATCACCACATGGTCCAGCTCCGGAAATGCTTGGGACAGCGTCTCCGACAGCTGTCCGTCGACGCGGATCTCGTAGCGCATGAGCTGCTCCCCCGGGCTGCCTGGGGCAGACGGACGGCGCCTTCCCTGCGATCGTCCGCCTCGGCGGGCGGCCCGCCCTCACCCGGTACAGGTGATACGCCGCCGACGGGACCGACGACCTCGGTCAGTGCGTCAGCACGATCTTGAACGTGATGATCAGCAGTCCGAGCAGGAGGTTGACCGACGCGGAGCCGGCCATCAGACGCCGGGAGGCGCCGGCCCGCCGTGCCGCGGCCACCGACCAGCCCACCTGCCCGGCGACGGCCACGCCGAGCGCGAACCAGAGGGAGCCCTCCACCCCGAGGCCCAGCAGCGGACTGACGGCGAGGGCGGCGGCCGGCGGGACGGCCGCCTTGACGATCGGCCACTCGTCCCGCATCACGCGCAGCACGGTCCGGCGGTCCGGCGTCCGGTGGGCCAGGCGCGCCCCGAACAACTGGGCGTGGACGTGGGCGACCCAGAACACGAGCCCCGTGAGCACGAGCAGCAGGACCAGCTCCGTACGCGGGAACGAGCCGAGGTTGCCGGCGCCGATGATCACCGAGGCGGCGAGCATCGAGCCGTAGACGCCGCCGGTGTAGTCCGCGTGGGCGCGCCGGTCTGCCCGGCGGGCCCGGAACGTGCTCTGCCCGGTCTCCTCCATCGCGGCCTCCGTCTTCCGGCTCGGCTCGTCTCCCGGTCTCCCTCTCCCGGCCCGGCCCGGCCCGGCTCGGCTCGGCTCGGCTCGGCTGCCGGCTCAGCTCGGCTGCCGGCTCAGCTCGCTCGCCCCGGTGCGTCGACCGGGGTGTCGGTGTCGGCGGGCCGCTTCCCGCGCTCCCGTCCGGTCGGCAGATGCCGGGTGACCAGGAAGCCGGAGAGGGTGATCCCGCCGGTGGCGAGGATCGCCGCCTTCAGGCCGTCCAGTTGCGCCGACGCGTAGGAGTCCACCAGGGCGTCGACCTCGGACGGGGGCAGCCCGGCGCGCTCGGCGGCCGAGCGTGCCTGCTCGGTGGGGACGAAGGTGATCCCGGCTTGCAGGGCCACACCGGTCTGGCGGCGGGCCTCCTCCGACAGCCGGGGATCGTCGTCCACCTGAGTGGTGAAGGCGTGGGCCAGTGCGCCGATGAGCAGTGACCCGATGAGCGCGGTGCCGAGCGCGGAGCCCAGGTTCTGGGCCGTGAACTGCAGTCCGCCGGCCTCGCTGCGCTCCTCCTCGGACACCGCGGACTGGACGACGTTGCCCAGCTGCGAGGCGAGCAGGCCCATGCCCACGCCGAGCAGGGCCATGGCGCCGGCGAACTGGGCGTCGTCGATGACCGGGTCGATGGTGGCCAGCAGCCACACGATCGCCGCCGCGAGGATGCCGAGCGCTGACCGGACGATCAGGCGCGGTCCCGCCGCCCGCCCCAGCCGGGAGCCGACCGTGGAGGCGACGAGCATGGCGGCGGACACCGGGAGCAGCCGCAGACCGGTCTGGAAGGCGTCGAAGCCCTGGACCACCTGGAGGTAGAGCGGGATGGTGAAGAAAAGGCCCAGGAGGATGAGGTTCTGGCTGAGCAGCGACAGCAGGCCCGAGCGCAGTGTGGGTCTGCGCAGCAGGGACAGGTGCACCAGGGGGTCGGAGCCGTGGGCGTCGCGCCGCCGCTCCCAGCGCGCGAAGAGGGCGAGTACGGCCACGCCGGCGCCGATGACGAACAGGGTCGGGGCGAAGCCCAGGACGGTGAAGGGCGGGTTGCGGGGTTCGACCCATCCCCAGCTGCCGCTCTGCAGCACGCCGAGCACGCCCAGCCCGAGCCCGCCCGCCGAGAGGGCGGCGCCGACGCCGTCCAGCCGGGGGCGCGGGTCGCTCCGGGGAGACGCCTCGATCACGCGGTGGAAGCACAGGACGGCCATGACGACGACCACCTCACCGGCGAAGACCAGCCGCCAGGTGAGGTACGTCGTGACCCAGCCGCCGAGCAGCGGTCCGACGGCGATGCCCGCACCGGCCAGTCCGCCGATGACGCCGTAGGCGACGGCCCGGTCCCGCCCGCGGTAGTTCTCCGCGACGAGGGCCGCCATGGCGGGGAGCACCATCGCGGCCCCGAGTCCCTCGACGACCGACCAGCCCACCGCGAGGACCCACAGGGTGGGAGCCACAGCGGTCAGGGCCGACCCCGTGGCGTAGACGACCAGCCCCAGGAAGAACATGCGCCGCCGTCCGAGGATGTCCCCGCATCTGCCTCCGACGATCATGAAGGCCGCCATGACCAGCGCGTACAGCGTGATGACGGCCTGGATGGCGGTGACCTCGGTGTCGAAGTCGTCTACCAGCTGGCTGATGGAGACGTTCATGACGGAGGTGTCGAGGACCATCAGGAACTGGGCTGTGCCCAGGACGATCAGTGCCCGCCAGTGGGTCACGGTGTCCACCTCGCCCGGTCGGCCCGGGATGCCGAGCGCCGTCGGCCCGGGCAGCGGCCGGTGCGTACCCTGCCGCCTGTTCCATGGCATCCCGGGAACGCGCTCCTCGCCTCACCCGCCACGGGCGAGGCGAGGTCACGACAGCCGCGGCTCGCGGCGGGACGAGGCACGCCGACCGCAACCACGGCACGGGCAGCACGAGGCACCGCGGGCGCGGCACGGGCAGCGCCAGGCACCCGCGGGCGCGGCACGGGCAGCGCCAGGCACCCGCGGCGGGACGAGGCACGCCAACCGCAACCACGGCACGGGCAGCGCCAGGCACCGCGGGCGGCGCGAGGCACGGGCACCCTGAGGCGCGGGTGACGCAGCGCGAGGCCGGGCGGTTCCACGGGCGGCAGCCGCGGCGCGGAGTCACAGCAGTCGCAGTTCGCGTGCCCGGCGCACCGCTTCGTTGCGGCGGCTGACCGCCAGTTTGCGGTAGACGCTCTTGAGGTGCGTCTTCACGGTGTTCACCGACACGTACAGGTCGGCGGCGATCTCCTCCGTCGACATGGTCCGGGCCAGCCGGAGCAGCACATCGCGCTCGCGTCCGCTCAGTTCCTCCACGACCGGCGCCGGCGTCCGGAACCCGGGCTCCCGCGCCGGGCCGCCGTGGGGCGGGCCGGGAGTGAGCCAGCCGGCGGCCAGTGCCCGCAGGGGTGTCGTGCCGAGGAGGGGCGCCAGCCACGGTCCGACCTCGTGGAAGGGGCGCCGCAGCCGTTCGCGCCGGGCCTCCCGGAGGGCCTGCGCGACCAGTGTGCGGGCGGTGACGGAGTCCCCCGCCGCGTCGGCGGCCCGGGCCCGGACGAGCGCGGCCCGGACGGTCACCGCGGGGCCGGTGCGGCCCTCGGCGCGCACCCGGTCGAGCAGGTCGATCGCGACATCGGGGTGTCCGGCGGCGAGGTGCGCCCGCGCGGCCCCCACGGCACAGGCGACCTGGTCGTCCGGCACTGTCCGCAGCAGCCCGGCGGCCACCTGCGGACGGCCCGCCGCGAGGTGGGCGGTCGAGGCGACCAGCGCCGTCTGGGCGGTGGCCCAGGGAGAGACGGCGTCCGCCGGGACGGCCTGTTCCGCCGCCGCGAGGGCCGCTCGCGCGTTGCCCCGGGCCAGCAGCAGACGCGCGGTGACGATGGACCGGCCCGCCGCCGTCACCGGGTCGCGCACGGTGAGGCGGACGTCGGCCGCCGCGTCGAGGAGGAACTGCGCCCGCTCCAGTTCGTCGCGGTCGACGGCCACGGCGGCCAGGACCAGCCGGCCGATGGCGGAGCCCGACGGTCCGGGCCCGGTGAACCGCTCCGTCCCGTGCGTCGCCGCCAGCGCCCTGCGCTCCGCCCTGACCAGCCAGCCGTCGAGGTAGTCGAGCAGGGCCAGATGGCCCAGGCACTCCTCGCGCGCCGGCGTCGTCGAGGCTCCGCCGGGGCTCCCGGCCACCGTGGACAGGGCGTCGCGCGCGTCGTCGAAGCACCCGGCCCACAGCCGGGCCGAGCCCAGGTGGGTCAGCAGCAGGGCGGTGAACTCGGGATGCCGGTCCAGGAGGTGGGCGGGCACGTCGGCGCGCACCTCCTCGGCGGTCCGCGCGGCCTTCTCCGCCCGTCCCGGCGCCCCCGCGAGCCGCGCGGCCAGGGTCTCCAGCAGGGCACAGCTCAACCGGGCGGCCGCCGTGCCGGACGCGTCCCCGGCCGGGCGCTTCCCGGCGGGACCCTGCTCGGCGAGGCGCTGCTCGGCGAGGCCCTGTTCGGCGCGGCGCAGACGGGGCAGGCCGCGGTCGAGGTCACTGCGGGACAGGTCGCGGGCCGCCCGCACGAGTTCCGTCGCGGGGCCCTGGGCGTCGGGTCGCATCCGGGCGAACAGCGCCGCCAGGCCGTCGGAGCGCAGGCCGGTGAAGAGCTGCCCGATCGCGAGGTCGTCGACGAGCGCGCCGGCGGTGAACTCCCAGTCGGCGGCGGCGGCGCCGTGGGCGAGCGTCTCCGCGAGGGAGCCGGAGCGCCGCAGCCAGCGGGCCGCCCGCCGGTGCAGTTCGGGCTCGAGCCCCGGTGCGCGCACGCGCAGGTGCGCATGGAGGATCTCCCCGAACAGCGGGTGGAGCCGGTACCAGTCGTGTCCGACGTGTTCCACGAACGCGTTCGCCCGGTGCAGCCCGGCCAGGACGGCCCCGGCGTCGCTGCGGCCCGTCAGCGCGTCGGCCAGCTCGGGGCAGAAGCGGTCCAGCACGCTGACGCGCAGCAGCAGGTCCTGGGTCTGCGGTGGCTGCCGCCTGAGCACCTCCGCCAGCAGGAAGTCGGCCACCGTGCTGCGATCCGCCTCGAACTCCTTCAGACAGGTCTCGGGGTCCTCGCTCTCCCCTGCGGCCAGGGCGCACAGGCGCAGGCCGGCGGCCCAGCCCCGGGTCCGTTCCACGAGGGCGCGCGCGGCGGGCACCGAGAGGCGCAGCCCGTGCCGCTCCAGAAGGTCGACCGTCTCCTCGGGGGTGAAGGCCAGCTCGGCACCCCTGATCTCGGTGAGGTCGCCGGACGCCCGGTACCGGTGCAGCGGGAGGAGGGGTTCGGTGCGGGTGACGACGACCAGGCGCATACCCGGCCCGGCGTGGCGCAGCACGAAGTCCAGTTGCTCCGCGATCTGCGGGGCGGTCACCCGGTCGTACTCGTCGAGCACGACGACCACGGGTCCCTGCCGGGCGTTCAGGTCGGCGGCGAGCCGGGTCAGCAGCGCGCGGTCCACGCGGTGTGCGTCCGGGGGGCTGCCGACCTCCGCGGACACCGGTGTGCCGCAGGCGCGCAGGGCCTGCAACAGGTATGCCCAGAACATTCCGGGTCCCTCGTCCACCGCGTCCGCGGTGAGCCAGGCGACGGGCCGGTCCAGCCCCGCGGCCCAGTCGGCGACGAGCAGGGTCTTGCCCGCGCCGGCGGCGCCGTCGACCAGGGTCAGGGGTGTCCGGCGCGCCTGGTCGAGGTGCCTGACCAGCCGCTCGCGCCGCAGGTAGGTGGCGGGGCGCGTCGGTAGCGCGAACCGCGTGCGCAGGAAGGGGTCCCCCAGGGGGTCGACACACGGATCGGGCGGTTGCGGCCCGGTTTCCTCAGCTCCGGCCACGACGCACACCACCACCGTCCGTCAGGTCTTGGGGGGCGAGAGCAGCGCTCCTTCACTCAGCATCGCAGCGGTTCCCCGCGTGCGCGCGCCGCGCGGCATCGCCGCAGCTCACGGCGGTCACCGGGCCGTCCCCCGCCGGCACGCGCGTCACCGTGCCGACGATCCGGACGGGTCCGACGATCCGAACGGCTGCCGGGCCGGCGGTCCCGATCACCGCCGGGCCGGCAGTCCCGATCACCGCCGGGCCGACGATCCGGATCACTGCCGGGCCGGCGACCCGGACCACCGCCGGGCCGGCGACCCGACCTACCGCCCGGCCGCCGATGCGAACGACCGCTGTACGCCGTCCACCAGGTCCCGGAGGCGGCCCGGCCGGATGCCCTCGTTGCGCAGCCACTCGTCGAAGCGGGGGCGCAGGTGGCGGACCATGCCCACCCCGTGGCGGCGCAGCACGGAGCGGTTGGTCGACAGCTCCGCCTGGACCTCTCTGCGGAGGTCGTCGGTCCAGCCCTCGGTGCGGTCGGCTCGCGTCAGCGGCTCCTTGAGGATGGCCACCGCTTCGTCGAGGGCCGCGAGCAGGGGGCGCGGATCCGGGTCCGTCGTGCGCATCGCCCCTCCCCCGTCGCGTGGATGTCGTCCGTCGGCGGCATCGTAGCGGCGCACGTTCCCCGGCCGCGCCGCGGTGAGGTCCTGGCGGCCGGGCCGGCCACCGGAAGGCGTCAGCCGTGTGCCCTGGTGCTCGCGCGGACGCGGAGTTCGGCCGGGACGACCGTGAGCGGGGGCGGAGGCGTCGCCGGGGTGTCGATGCGGTGGAGGAGGACGCGCAGGGAGCGGGTGCCGATGTCGCTGAAGTCGGTGCGGACCGTGGTGAGCGGGGGGAGGAAGTGGGCGGCCTCGGGGATGTCGTCGTAGCCGACGACGCTGACGTCGTCCGGGACGCGCCGGCCCGCCTCGTACAGGGCGCGCAGGACGCCCAGGGCCATCTGGTCGTTGGAGACGAAGACGGCGGTGACGTCCGGGTCGGCGGCCAGGCGGCGGCCGAGGTCGTAGCCGGAGTCGGCGCTCCAGTCGCCGGGGAGGGGGGCGTGGACGGGGGCGCCGGCCGCCCGCAGGGTCTGCCGCCAGCTGTCGGCGCGGCGTTCCGCGGAGGTCCAGCCGGCCGGGCCCGCCACGTGCCGGACGGTGGTGTGGCCGAGGGCGAGCAGGTGCTCGGTGGCCTTGCGGGCGCCGGTCGCGGCGTCGGAGGTGACCACGGGTGTGCCGTCGCCGAGGTCGTTGTCCAGGACGACCATGGGGGTGTCCAGGCGGGCCTCCGCGAGGGCTTTCGCCACCCACAGTTGGGGGGCGATGGCGATGACGCCGTCCGCGCCCTCGGCCGACAGCCGGTCCGCGGCCCGGACGACCGTGTCGCGGTCGGCGGTGTCCAGGGCTATCGAGCTGATCAGGTAACCGGCCTCCTGTGCCGCGGTGTTGATCGCGGTCAGGGTGGAGGCCGGGCCGTAGCGGGCGGCGTCGAAGGTGATCACGCCGAGCATCCGGGTCCTGCCGCTGGCGAGTGAGCGGGCGCTGCGGCTGGGGCGGTAGCCGAGGGTGCGCATGGCGGCCCGGACTGCGTCCCGGGTCTCCGGCCGGACCGCCGGGTGGTCGTTCAGCACCCGGGAGACCGTCTGCTTGGAGACACCGGCCAGCTTCGCCACGTCGTCCATCACCGGGCGGGCACCCGCGAAGTTGCGGCGGCTGCGTCCTGCCCTGGTCGCCGGACCGTCGTCGCTTGGGGTCATGGTGCCTGCTCTTCTTCCCTCACCCGGTCCGGCGGCGCTGCGGGCCTCTCCCTCACCGGACGGACCACAGGATAGGCCGCCGGGCCCGCCGCGGGGCCCGCCCCCGCACGGGCCCGGGCGGGGAGGCCCCCGGCGGCCGCCCCCGCCTCCGCGGCCGGGCGCGGCCTTCCCGCGGGGAGGGTGTCAGGAGTGCTTCGGGCTGCCGAGGTCGGGGGTGGTGACGAGGTGGGCCCGGGCGGTGGTCGTGGCGTGCAGTTCGAGGAGGACGAGGTCGTTGGCGCCGGGGCGCAGGACGGGGGCCGGGACGTAGAGGGTGCGCTGCGGGCCGCGGTTCCAGTAGCGGCCCAGGTGGAAGCCGTTGATCCAGGCCTGGCCCTTGGTCCAGCCGGGCAGGGAGAGGAAGGTGTCGGCGGGGGTGGCGACCTCGAACGTGCCGTGGTGGAAGGCCGGTTCGGCGCACGGGGTGGTGCCGGCGGGGGCGAAGGGGACCGTGCCCGGTACGTCGTCCAGGGGCAGCGGGTGGCAGTCCCAGCCGCGCAGGGGGATGCCGTCGAGGGAGACCGGTCCGAGCAGGCCCTTCGGGGCGCCGATGCGCGGGCCGTAGTTGACCCGGCCCATGTTCTCGACGAGGACGTCCAGGACGGCTCCGGCGCGCGGCACGTGGACGGGCAGGGTCTCCTCCTGCCGCTCCCGTTCGAGGACCCCGGCCGGGGCGCCGTCCAGGAAGACCTGGGCGCGGTCGCCGACGCCGCCGGTGAAGTGCAGGACGCCCGGTCCCGCCGTCGGCACGGTCGTGCGGTAGAGGACGTATCCGGCGCGCTGGCCGAGGTCGTCGGCGGAGAGCGGGTCGTCCGGGGCGTGCACGGGCCGTCCGGCGAGCGGGAGGAGGGGGGCGCGCCGGTCCAGCTCGACCGTCGTGGGCGGGAGTTTGGGGGCGGGCGCGGGCACCGGCTCGTCGGGGAGCGGGACGTGGCGGGCGATGACCTCGCGGAAGGCGTGGTACTTGGGGCCCGGGTCGCCGCTCTCGGTGAGGGGGGCGTCGTAGTCGTAGGAGGTGACGGTGGGGGCGTAGGTGTGGTGGTGGTCGGCGCCGTTGGTGTGACCGAAGTTGGTGCCGCCGTGGAACATGTAGATGTTGACGGAGGCGCCGGCGGACAGCAGCCGGTCCAGGTCGGCGGCGGCGTCGTCGGCGTCACGCCCGTGGTGCGGGCCGCCCCAGTGGTCGAACCAGCCGATCCAGAACTCCGCGCACATCAGCGGGCCGTCGGGCCGGTGCGCGCGCAGCCGTTCCAGGGACTGTTCGACGCGGCTGCCGAAGGTGGCGGTGGCGAGGACGCCGGGCAGGCTGCCGTTGGCCAGGTGCGTCGGGTCGGTCTGGTCGCAGGTGAAGAGGAGTTCCTCGACACCGCGGTCGCGCAGGGACTGCTCCATGTGCTTGAGGTAGGCGGTGTCGTCGCCGTAGGCGCCGTACTCGTTCTCCACCTGTACGGCGATGACGGGGCCGCCGGAAGCGGCCATGTGCGGCAGCAGCGGGGGCAGGAGCAGGTCGAGGTAGCGGTCGACGGCGCCGGTGAAGCGGGGGTCGCTGCTGCGCAGGCGGATGTCGGCGTGGGCGGGGTCGGCGGTGAGCCAGGAGGGCAGGCCGCCGCCGTCCCACTCGGCGCAGATGAACGGGCCGGGGCGCAGCAGGACGCGCAGGCCCTCGGCGGCGGCCAGGCGCAGGAAGCGAGGCAGGTCGAGGAGGCCGTCCAGCACGAGCGTGCCGGGTTCGGGCTGGTGGAGGTTCCAGGGGATGTACGTCTCCACCGTGTTCAGGCCCATCAGGCGGGCCTTTCGCAGCCGGTCGGGCCACTGGTCGGGGTGGACGCGGAAGTAGTGCATCGCGCCGGAGAGGATGCGGAACGGTTCGCCGTGCAGGAGGAAGCCGTCGGACGTCGTCGTCAGGGCGGGCATGGGGCGGTCCCTTCTCTTCGGGATCGGGGTGGGCGTCTCTCAGTTCGGAGATCGCGGGAGTGGGGCGGTGGGGGGTGGAGGGATGGGGTTGGGGGTGGGGAGGGCTGAGGGACCAGTGACGATCGCGGGGGCCACGGCGATCGCGTGGCACGGCGACAGGGTCGGGCGTCGCCGGTCCGGCGGCGCGGGCAGGGCTCGGGGCGCCGGCGGGGCTCGGGGCCGGGAGCAGGGCTTCAGAGACGCGGGCTGGTGCAGAAAAAGAGGGCAACTACGGGAAAGGGGGCAGGGGTCAGGGAGAGCCGGGCAGGGCTCAGGGACGTGGGCGGGCAGGGGTCGAGGAGAGCCGGGCAGGGCTCAGGGACGTGGCCGGGTGGCCCGGATCAGCCAGAGGGTCGCCGCCAGGCAGACGGCGGACACCGCGGCCAGCAGCAGCGGTACGGCGCGGATGCCGGACCACTCGATGACCTTGCCGAGCGCCGGTGCGGCCGCCACCCCGCCCACCATGGAGGCGGCGATGACGAGGGCGCCGGCCCGGCGGGCGCGGGGCGCCGCCCGGTGCAGCCAGGGCAGGCCGGTCGGGAAGATCGGCGCGATGAACAGGCCGACCCCGGCGTAGGCGTAGGGCGCGAGCCCCGGCACGGCGGCCAGCAGCAGACAGACCGTCATGCCGGCGCAGGAGACGGTGATGATGGCGGGGGCCGTGAAGCGCAGGGCGAGCGGGGCGACCAGGAAGCGGCCGACGGTCATCATCAGCCAGTAGACGGAGGTGGCGGTGGCCGCGAGGCCCGCGCCGTAGCCGACGCTCTCCAGGTGGGTGGGTTCCCAGCCGCCGACGCCGGCCTCGATGCCGACGTGCAGGACGTAGAGGGTGACGAAGACGGCGAGCAGGGAGGCGAGGCTGCGGTTCACCGCCCCGGCGGGAGGCGGGACGTCGGCCCCGCCGGTCCCGGAGCCGGCCTCGTGCCCGGCCGGGGCGCGGTCGCGCACGCCCCGCAGGCACCACAGCAGCGGCAGGTTGGCCAGCGCGAAACCGAGGAAGACCGCCGGGTAGCGGTCGGCGCCGGCCAGTCCGATCAGGGCCGGGCCGAGGATCGCGCCGATGCCGAAGTGCGCGTTGAGCACGTTGAGCAGCGCGGCCGAACGGTCGCCGAAGCCGACGGCGAAGAGCTGGTTGAGGCCGTAGTCGATACCGCCGAAGCCGAGCCCCGCGAGGAGGGCGGCGGCCAGCGCCACGGGCCAGGCCGGAGCGAGCGCGAAGCCGGCGGCGCCGACGGCCATCAGCAGGTAGGAGGCGCCCAGGATGCGCCGGTTGCCGATCCGGCCGTAGAGCCGGTCGAAGAGGAGGACACCGGCGACCCCGCCGACGAAGTGGGCGCTGAGCCCGAGACCGGCCGCGGAGGGGGAGAGCCCGAACTCCGCGCGCAGGGCGGGGATCGCGGGTCCGTACAGGGCCTGGAGGGCCCCGATGAGGACGAACCCGACGCAGGAGGCGACCACGGCGGCCCGCGTGAAGACGGGCACGGTGTCGGCGGCGGGGACGGAAGCAGGGGCGGAGGCAGAGGCGGTGGCGGGCGCGGTCGGCGCCGTCGGGGTGCGCTGTGCCGTGGGGTGGTCGGTCACGCGGACTCCAGGAGAGGGGCCCACGACGGCGTGGGCGGGGTGGTCCAATTCCGAACCCCGCCGATGTTACCGGTAACATCGGCGGGGGCGTCAAGAGTCGTCCACCCTCCTCTGACGGCCCGTCGCGTTTTCCTGACACCCCGTCGCCCCCGCCCTACAGTGGCCCCATGATCCGGGCCCCACACCCGGTCGCCTGAGCACCCCCACCGGCGTACCGCCCCGAGCGGTGCTCCGTCCTCGGGGTCCACCGTCCGTCCACGACACCGCAACAGGCAGCCGCCCATGGAACCCCGCAACTACCGGATGGTCGTGTCCACCGCGCAGGACTTCGTCACGACTTCGGCCAAGGCCCACGACCAGCTGCTCCACTGGCTCGGCGACATGAAGCGCTACGACACCTCGGCGCTCGACAAGGGCCGCAACGAGATAGCCGACGGCGTCACCCTCGACCACGACGCGGCCGCGGGCCGCCTCGGCTCGTACTCCCGCTGGCGGCTGCGCGAGACCCGGCCGGACCGGCAGGGCACCTGGCAGTCCAGTCTCGTCGTCCGCTCCGGGGGCCGGGACGACGAGAGCCGCACCTGGCTCCAGGTCGACATCGAGCACCACCCGGTCTCGCCGGACATCCGCCCCACCCGGGCCAACACCCCCGGCATCGCCCGCCTGCTGCTGGACGCCCTCGACGCCCAGGACGGCCTCTCGGACGTCGGCACCGTCCCGAAGTTCATCGAGCAGGAGGACGTCGAGGAGGTCATCGAGGAGCTCTGCGACCAGGAGCGCCGGCTGCCGATCGTGGTGGCGAGCGTCCCCTACGGGCAGGACGCCGAATCGTGGACCGAGCAGTTCGTGGAGCCGGCCTTCGGGCCCCTGCACGGGCTCGCCGTGATGTACGTCCTGAGGCCGGAGGCGCAGTCCCTGTTCAACTCCACGATGGAGTACCACCCGGTGTTCGGCGGGGGCCTGCGCACGTACCTTCCCGGCGTCGATCCGGCCTGGCAGCCCGACGCCCAGCGCCACCTGGTGATGTCCCGCACCACGATCGCGGCGAACCCCCGGCGCGCGGGGGCGATCCTCGCCTCCCGGCCCCAGCAGCTCGCCCTGCGCCTACCCCTGCCCGCTCCCCTGGACTCCCTCCCCGTCCAGCGCACCCGCCCCCGCCCGTCCGCCCACCACTCCGGGCTGGACGAACTCCGCGCGGAGAACAGGACCCTCACCGCGATGCTCGCCGAGGCGGAGCAGCGGGAGGACGCGCACGGGGACGTCCTGCGCGACCTGCGCGAGCAGCTTCAGATCGCGGAGGAGCTGGAGTTCGACCAGGCGGCCGAGAACCAGGACCTGTACGCCAAGCTCAAGGCGGCGGAACGCCAGGTCCGGGCGCTCCAGGTACGGCTGGAGAAGGCCGGTCGGCACGACCTCGCCCACGAGCCCGCCGACGCCCCGGCCGACCTGCCGGGCACCTTCGCCGAGATCCTCGACCGGATGGACGAGTTCCCCCGCCTGGCCTTCACCGGCAACCGGAAGATCACGAAGGAACTGGACGCCCAGTCGGTGGGCAACTGGGTCGAGGTGGCCTGGGACGCCCTGCGCGCCCTCGACGAGTACGCCGCCGCCTCCGCCGCCGGGAAGGCGGGCGGCGACTTCCGTCACTGGTGCACGCACCTGCCCGACGACTGCGAGAACTCCTTCCCGGCCGGCAAGGTGAAGATGAAGGAGTCCAAGACCGTCGGCAACCGCGAGGACTGGCGCCGCGAACGCACCTTCCCCGTACCGGGGACCGTCGACCCGAGCGAGAAGCTGTTCATGGAGGCCCACCTGCGCATCGGCGGCGGCAACACGGTGGCCCCTCGGCTCTACTTCTACGACGACGGCCCCCACACGGGCCGCGTGTACGTGGGTTACCTGGGCCCGCACCCCACCAACACGAAGACCTGAACGGTCACCGCCGGGCCGCGTACGCGCGAACGCGGCCACCCGGTTCAGGTCGTTGAGCTGCTCGACCTCGTCGTAGGCCTCCTCGGCCTGCGCACCCTCGACCTGTTCGGACACCGTCATCCATGACCCTTCCTGTCCGAAGGATCCCCACGCCGCACTCAGCGCAGAACCGGTTGAACACGCTCCGTGACGTGAAGGAGGACATCTCCACTCCGGGGTGGATCTCCAGGTGTAGCGGCGGCCACGACTTGGTTGCGACGAGACCGAGTCGGCGTACGGGAGTCGGGCGTACGGAAGCATGCCCGGCATGAGACGGGACCGGTATGTCGACTTCCTGCGGGCGTGGGCCATCCTCCTGGTGGTGCTCGGGCACTGGCTGATCACCGGCCTGGTGCGGCACCCGGACGGCGCGATCAGTGCACCGGAGCTGCTGTCGACGGTGCCGTGGACGCAGTGGCTGACCCTGGGCTTCCAGATCATGCCGTTGTTCTTCCTCGCCGGGGGGTACGCGGCGGCGGGGTCCTGGGCGCGCGCCCGGGCCGTCGGCGTGACGGCCGCCGGGTGGGTGGGGCGGCGGGCGGTACGGCTGCTGCTGCCGACCGGTGTCTACAGCGGGCTGGTCCTGGTGGCCGTCGCGGTGTGCTCCGCGCTCGGCGTGGATCCGTCCACGCTGGCGCTGGTGGGCTGGGCGATGGCGATGCAGTTCTGGTTCCTGCCGGTGTACCTGCTGCTCAGTGCGGTGACTCCGGCGCTGCACGCCCTGCACCGGCGGTGGGGTCCGCGTGTCCCGGCGGCGACGGCGGCCGTCGCGCTGGTCATCGGCGTCCTGGACGCGGCGGCGCACGTGCCGTACGTCGGGGCGCTCAACTACGTGCTGGTGTGGGGCGTGGTCTACCAGCTCGGCTTCTGCTGGCGGGACGGCCAGGTGGGAGGGCGGCGCACGGTGCCGGCCGCCCTGGCGGTGGCCGGCGGGGCCGGGTTCGCCGCGCTCGTCGGGTTCGGGCCGTTCCCGGTCAGCCTGATCCTGGTGACCGGCCAGGACCCCAGTAACACCGACCCTCCGTCGGTGGCCATGCTGGCATGGGCGACGGCGCAGGTCGGTGCCTGTCTGCTCGTCGCGCCCCCGGTGCGCCGGCTGCTGGAACGGGAGCGGGTGTGGCGGGCGGTGCGGGTGACGGGGGCCGCCGGCATGACGCTGTACCTGTGGCACATGGTGCCGGTGCTGGTGATCGCCGCCGTCCTCTATCTGCCCGGCCTCGCTCCCCAGCCGGTGTTCGGGTCGGTGGCCTGGTGGGGGTGGCGGGCGCCGTGGCTGGCGGTGCTCGGGGTCGTCCTGGTGGGCGTCGTACGGGCGCTGTGGCCCCTGGAGCGGGGGCTGGCCTCGCTGGACGCCGGGGTCCGGCCGGACGCGCACGGCCTGCGGCGGACCTGGCCGCTGTGGGCCGGGCTCGGTCTGTGCGTCGGGGCGCTGACGTACTTCGCCGGACACGGGTTCGCGCCCGGAGGGCGGTTCCCGGTGTGGCCGGCGGTGGCGCTGGGGGCGGGCACGCTGCTCGTGACCGGTCGCCGACGGGCGGCCGGGCCCGGGGCGGAGAAGGCGGGGGCCGGCCCACGGGCCGAGGGCTCCCTGGAGGAGGCGGTCTGAGGGGTCCTTGCACTGTGAGCCCCGATCAGGCCGCGCGGCCCGGGCGGCACAGTGCAAGGGCCCCTGAGGAGGCCCGGCCGGGAACCCCGGCCCGGACGGCGCCGTCGCGCGCGAGCGCGACGGTCAGGCCGTCCGCTTCCGGGACGCCGTCTTCTTCGCGGCGGTCTTCTTCGACGCCGTCTTCTTGGCCGTGCCCTTCCCGGCGCCCGTCGACGTGCTCTTCGCCGCCGTCGTCTTCTTCGCGCCCTGGGCCGACTTCGCCGTCGACTTCTTCGACGAGGCGGAGGCCGCCGTCTTCTTCGCCGCCGTCGACTTCTTGCCGCCCGTCTCCTTGGGGGCCGTGCGGGCCGACGCGCGCTGCGAGAGGGATCTGACCTCCGCCGGCTCCTCGCCGCGCGACTCCTTCGCCGCGCGCACGCTGCTCTCCAGGGCCGCCATCAGGTCCAGGACCTTGCCGCCGGTGGCGGGGGCCGGGGCCTCGGGGGGTGCCTCACCGGCGGCCTTCGCGGCGACGACCTCCTCGACGGCCTCGCGGTACTCGTCGTGCAGGTCGTCCAGGTCGACCTCGCCGAGGGTGTCCATGAGCGCGTCCGCGAGATCGAGTTCCTTGTCGCGGACGGTGACGGAGGAGTCCGGGGCGACGCCCTCGGGAGCGCGGACCTCGTCCGGCCAGAGCAGGCCGTGCATGGCGATCGCGTCGCCGACGACGCGCAGCATGCCGAGCCGTTCCCGACCGCGCAGGGCGTACTTGGCGATCGCCACCTTGTGGCTGCGCTTGAGCGCCTCCCGCAGGAGCGTGTACGGCTTGGCCGCCGGCGCACCGCCCGCCTGGAGGTAGTACGCGGCGTCCATCTGGAGCGGGTCGATCCGGTCGGCCGGCACGAAGGCGACGATCTCGATCGTCTTCGCGGTCGGGATCGGCAGGTGGGACAGGTCCTCGTCGGTGATCGGGATGATCGAGCCGTCCGCGTCCTCGTACCCCTTGCCGATCTCCGCCTGGGACACCTCGCGGTCCTCCAGCTCGCAGACCTTGCGGTAGCGGATGCGGCCGCCGTCCTCGGTGTGGATCTGACGGAAGGAGATCGAGTGGCTCTCCGTGGCGTTCACCAGCTTGATCGGGATGCTGACGAGGCCGAAGGAGATGGCGCCGTTCCATATCGATCGCACGTGCAGCACCTTTCCTGACCATGACGGACGGATGCCGGGTACCGAAATGCACTGTAGATGCAAATATTGCCCGGTTTCATGTGATTCTCATCGTATGACGCCGATCACAGAGGTGGAGGGGCGACGGCTCGCGCTCAGCAACCTGGACAAGGTGCTGTACCCGGAGACCGGCTTCACCAAGGGCGAGGTGCTGCACTACTACGCGACGATCGCCGACGCCCTGCTGCCTCATCTGCGGGAGCGGCCGCTGTCCTTCCTGCGCTACCCGGACGGACCCGACGGCCAGCTCTTCTTCGCCAAGAACGTGCCGCCGGGCACCCCCGACTGGGTCACCACCGCCGAGGTGCCGCGCGCGGAGGGCCCGGCCCGGATGGTGCTCGTGCAGGACCTGCCGAGCCTGATGTGGGCGGCGAACCTCGTCACGGAGTTCCATACGCCCCAGTGGGTGATCCAGGGCCAGGACCCGCAGGAGGCCGACCGGATCGTCTTCGACCTCGACCCGGGGCCGCCCGCGACGGTCGTCGAGTGCTGCGAGGTGGCGCTCTGGCTGCGGGAGCGGCTGGCCGCCGACGGGATCGAGGCGCAGGCCAAGACGTCCGGCGCGAAGGGGCTGCATCTGCTGGCGGCCGTGCGCGGATCGTCGTCCGAACAGGTCACCGACTACGCCAAGCGGCTGGCGGTGGAGGCGGAACGGACCATGCCCCATCTGGCGCTGCACCGGATGACGCGGAGTCTGCGGCCGGGGAAGGTGTTCGTCGACTGGAGCCAGAACGCGGCCCGCAAGACCACCGCCACGCCCTACACCCTGCGGGCCCGCCCGGAGCCCACCGTGTCGGCCCCCGTGACCTGGGACGAGGTCGAGGGGTGCGGGGCACCGCAGGAGCTGGCCTTCCGCGCCCAGGACGTCATGGACCGCGTCCACGACACCGGCGACCTGCTCGCCCCCCTGTTCGACCCGAAGACGACCGGCACCCTGCCCTGACCGCAGGGGCGGAGCGGGGCTTGAGGGGTCCTTGCACTGTGAGCGCCTGATCAGGCCACGTGGTCCGGTGCCGTGCATCGCACAGCGCCGGAGAGTCCTCGTAGGGGAGCCACCAGGGCTCTCCGGCAACGCGGCGATGCGGCACCGGGCCGCGCGGCCCAGGCGGGCCCAGTGCAAGGACCCCTCAGGGGGCGACCTTGGTAACGGCCGTCCTCGACCGACCCGCACCCCGCACCGCTCAACCGCCGGAGGTCCACGTGCGGCGATCCCGCGCCATCGCGTGCAGTCCCTCCACGTCCGCCGGCTTGAGGACGCCGCCCAGCCGGGCCAGCCCCGCCAGTTCCGTGTCGCGCAGGACGCGGACCCGGCGCGGCGGGACCGCGATCCGCACGTCCGCCGGATCCACGAGGGCGAGCACCGGGCGGACCTCGGCGGTCAGGGCGTGGGAGGCCCGGCCGGCGTCGGCGCGGACGCGGCGCAGCAGGGGCTGCGGGTCGCGGCGGCCCAGCGCGACCTCCGGGTCGGCGACCCGGACCCGCTGCCTGTGGGCGTACAGGGCGTGGACGGCGAACAGCCCGCCGGGGCCGATGACGAGGTGGTGGACGCGGTCGCCGCCGGGCAGCGGGACCGAGTGCAGGGCGTGCCAGCCGGCGCCGTCGAGGCGGTCGAGGGCCTCGCCGACCGTCTGCTCGGCGGCGAGCGCGCGGCGGCGCGGGTCGGGCCGCAGCCGGTGGCCGCCGCCCGGGTCGCGGTCCAGCGCGACCAACAGGGCTTCGCCGGGCCGGTTGGGCGCCAGGTCGTCGTCGGGGTGCAGGGCGAGCCGGGCCAGCTCGGCGGGGGTGGGGACGGGAGGCGGGCCCACGGTGACCGGGCCGGTCAGGAAGGGGTGGAGGGCTTCCAGGACGTCCTCCCTGCGGTCGTCCCCGATGACGTTGACCCGGCCGGCCTCACGGTCGTACCAGGCGATGTTCGTGCCGTCCGTGAGGCAGACGTAGAGCCGCTCCCGGCCGTGCCGCCGGGTCGGTACGACGCGCAGTCCGCTCATGCCGCATCACCCCATGACCATGGGACCAGGTGGGGTGCTCCAGGGGCAAGAAGCGGTTACCCGGGGAGCGAGGTGGGCATGGATCAGGGACGCGGTTGGGGAGGCGCCGTTGCGGACCCGCAGGAAGCAACCCGACGTACCCGTTCCGGACACCCCGTGGAGCGAGATCGTGCCCGGCCTGTGGATGGGCGGCCACGAGTTCCGGGGCGGCACCGGGCAGCGGGAGTTCGCCGTCGTACGGACCGAGTTCGATCTGGTGCAGACGCTGCTGCGGGTGCCCGGCCACGGGCCCGACCCGAGCGTCCGGCACCAGGTGTGGCCGATCCCGGACGGGCCGTTGGACGGCACCCAGCTCGCCGGCGTGATCCGGCTGGCGCAGGCGGCGGGCGAGGCGCTGGACGAGGGCCGATCGGTGCTCGTGCGGTGCTGGCACGGCTACAACCGCTCGGGCCTGGTGGTCGCCCAGACGCTGATGCGCCGGGGCCACTCGGCCGAGGCGGCGGTCCGGCTGATACGGTCGCGGCGCTCGCCGTGGGCCCTGCACAACGAGCTGTTCGTCGAGTACCTCCGGGCCGGCCTGTCGACGGCCAGGCTGCTGGAGGAGCTGGCGGAGTGATCGTTCCTCCGGCCCGCCACCTGCGTCTCCCCGTCCGGCCGGCCCCGCCCGCCGCCCCGTCTCGACCCACCCGGTACGCAAAAAGGACTTCCCTACGAATAAGGTGTACGGGGCCGACCGCCGTCATGATCACAGGAGCCCCGTGTCCCGCAGCCGTACCGCCCTCGCCGTCGCGTCCGTCGCCCTGCTGGCGTCGGCCACCGCGGCCTGCGGCGACGTCGGCGGGCTGCGCGGCGCGGGACCCACGCCGACCGCGATCAGCCCGGCCCGGCTCTGGCCTCAGCTGACACCGGCGTCCAGCCCGGCCTGGGACATCGACGAGGCCGACACGGAGACGGTCGACGGCGTCGCCGTCCCCGGCGACGACATCCGCGAGGTCGACCCCGTCGCGCTGGTGCGGGCCGAGATCGACGCGCACCCCGACGAGTACGACGGCGACAAGGCGCCCTACCGCGAGACCGCCCGGCGGATGGGCGACTGCGCCGACGGCGTCGGGACGACCTCCTCGAGCCCGTGTCCCGTCCTCCAGCCGTACTACCGCGACCTCACCGGCGACGGACGCCCGGACCTGACCCTGGGCTTCCGGCTGCTGCCGGGCGACCTGACCGCCGTCCGCGTCTACACCGTCGACCGGCACCGGCCGGTGCGGGTGATGGCCTGGGAGGACGCGGTGAGCTCGGTCGAACTGGCCGGCCGGTCGGTGATCATCCGTTCGCCGTCCGACCTCGCCGAGTACGAGTACCGCCTGCAGTGGAACTGGGACCCGGAGCGCAAGGCGATGCTGCTCACCCACGACGAGATGCTGCGCTCCGACGGCCGGAAGGTCCCCGGCGGGAAGGTCCCCGACGCCGGGACCCCCCACGGTGTCTCCCCTTCGCCCACCCGGTCCTCCGCCGCCCCGGCCTCCCCCGCCCCGTCCTCCTCTGCGGGCGGGCGATGAGGCTCGCCCTTCCCCGGTGGACCGGCACGCTGGCGGTGAAGGCGGCCGTCTTCATCACCGTGATGTGCTGCGCGCTCGCCGCGCTGCTCGGCGTGCTGGTGCACGTGCAGGTGACCGACCAGACCGTCGGCCAGGCACGGGACCGCGCCCTGTCCCGGCTCGCGGACGCGGCGGAGGCGTACGAGGCCGGCGACACGCTGTCCCCGGGGGCCGGCGTGGATCCCGAGGGACTGCCGACGGCGCTGCGGGAGCTGGCGGCGGCCGGGGAGCGCGGCACGATGGTCGCCGACCACCGCGGGCGCCCCCTGATGTGGGCGGCCGGCCCGGCCGACGGCGGGCGGGCACTGGCGGTGGCCCTCGACTACGGCCAGCAGGCGCGCACCATCGAGGGCCTTAACAACGCGATCCTGTGGTCGTCGGTGCTGGCGATCGGGGCGACGCTGCTGGTCGGCGCGGTCGCCGTGACCCGGGTGACCCGGCGGCTGCACACCACCGCGCTGGTGGCACGGCGGATCAGCGCGGGAGACCTGGACGCGCGCGTGGACGACCCCCGCACGAGGGACCGCACGCGTCCGCAGGACGAGGTGGGCGCCGTCGCCGTCGCCCTCGACTCCATGGCGGCCTCGTTGCAGGGCAAACTGCTGAGCGAGCAGCGTTTCACCGCCGACGTGGCGCACGAGCTGCGCACCCCGCTGACCGGGCTGCACGCGGCGGCCGAACTGCTGCCCCCCGGCCGGCCGACGGAGCTGGTGCGCGACCGGGTGGCGGCGCTGCGCACGCTCACCGAGGACCTGCTGGAGATCTCGCGGCTGGACACCGGGCACGAGCGGCTGGAGCTGGACGCCGAAGCACTGGGCGCGCTGGCCGGGCGGGTGGTGCGGGCCTCGCGGACCGACACCCGGGTCGCGGTCGTGCGGGACGCCCGCGTGGAGACCGACCGCCGGCGACTGGAACGGGTGCTGGGCAACCTGGTCTCCAACGCGCACCGGCACGGGCGCGCACCGGTGACACTGACGGTGAACGGGCCGGTGGTGACCGTGCGGGACCACGGCGACGGCTTTCCGGAGTACCTGGTGGTCCACGGGCCGCAGCGCTTCCGCACGGAGGGCGGGGCCCGGGGCCACGGGCTGGGCCTGACGATCGCCGTCGGCCAGGCGGAGGTCCTGGGCGCCCGTCTGACCTTCACCAACGCCCCGGACGGCGGGGCGGTGGCCACGCTGACGCTCCCTCAGTCCGCGGCCGCCTCCCCGATGGCCCAGCGTGACGGGCGCCCGGCGTGAACGACTCCTAATGTGGCGGTAAGTCAGTTCTGCCCCACCTCGGAGGTACCTCCATGTCCGTGCGCTCCGCCTTCACCCGTCTCGCCATAGTCACCGCCGCAGGCGCACTCGCCACCACGGCCGCCGTCACGCCCGCCGCCGCGTACGACGACTGGGGCGGGAAGGCGAACGACGGCGGCAACCCCGGATCCAGCAGCTTCGGCGTCTCCGACAACGGAGGCGGCGGCGGAGGCCAGGGCGGCAACGGCCAAGGCCAGGGCAACGGCAACGGCCAGGGCGGCAACGGAGGCAACGGCCAAGGTCAGGGCGGCAACGGCAACGGCCACGGGAACGGGAACGGCCAGGGCCAGGGCAACGGCCAGGGCCAGGGCAACGGCCAGGGCCAGGGCGGCAACGGCCAGGGCCAGCAGGGCAACGGCCAAGGCGGCTTCGGCGGCAACGGCAACGGCAACGGCAACGGCCAGGGCCAGGGCGGCAACGGCCAAGGCGGCAAGTGGAACGGGAACGGCCAAGGCGGCAATGGCCACGGCCACGGCAACGGCCAAGGCGGCAACGGCGGCAACGGCGGCAACGGTCAAGGCCAGCAGGGCAACGGCCAAGGCGGCTTCGGCGGCAACGGCAACGGCAACGGCCAGCAGGGCAACGCCCAAGGCGGCAACGGCAACGCCCAGGGCGGCTTCGGCGGCTTCGGCGGCTTCGGCGGCGACGGTCAGGACCAGGGCGGCTTCGGCGGCGACGGCGGTCACCACGACGCGCACCTCGCCCGGGGCGTCGTCACCGCCGACCAGCTCCTGCTGCGCAGCGCGCCGACCCGCGGCAGCCAGGTGATCCGCGTCGTCGGCCACGGTGACGTCGTCAACATCTTCTGCAAGACCATCGGACAGTCGGTCGAGGGCAACCACGTGTGGTACCTCCTCACGGACGGCACCTGGGCCTGGGGCTCGGCGCGCTACATCCGTGAACTCGGCCAGACGCCCCGGTGGTGCTGACCCGACCATCCGCTCAGGCTCACAAGGAGCCCCATTTGGGTAAGTTCCGGACATGACGAGAGCCGGAGCCGAAGCCATCGCGGTGACGGTGGACGCGCCCGCCCCGGCGGTACGCCTCCCCCGGCGCCGCGGCGTCGAACTAGCCCTCATCGTGCTCGCCGTCCTGCTGTCGGTGTACGGCTACTGCGCCGTCGGACTGGCCAGGAACGGCACGGTCCCGCCCGGCGCCGCCGGCTACGGCGCCGGGCTCGGCGTGCTCGCGCTGCTGGCGCATCTGACGGTGCGGCTGCGCGCGCCGCACGCCGATCCGCTGCTGCTGCCGATCGCCGTGCTGCTCAACGGCATCGGCCTGGTGCTGATCTACCGGCTGGACCTGGAGACGCCGGGCGACCGGGCGGCACCCACCCAGCTGGTGTGGTCGACGCTGGGTGTGGCGTTGTTCATCGCGGTGGTGGCCGTGCTGCGCGACCACCGGGTGCTCCAGCGGTACGCGTACGTGTGCGTGGCCGCCGCGCTGGTCCTGCTGACGCTGCCGATCCTCTTCCCTGCGGTCAACGGCGCCCGCATCTGGATCCGGATCGCCGGGTTCTCCATCCAGCCGGGCGAGTTCGCGAAGGTGCTCCTCGCGGTGTTCTTCGCCGCGTACCTGGCGGCCAACCGGCCGGCTCTGGCCTACGCGGGCCGCAAGGTCTGGTTCATGCAGCTGCCGACCGGCCGGGTCCTCGGCCCGATCGTCGCGATCTGGCTGCTGAGCGTCGGCGTCCTGGTCCTGGAACGCGACCTGGGCACCTCGCTGCTCTTCTTCGGCCTGTTCGTCGTCATGCTGTACGTCGCCACCGGCCGCACCGGCTGGATCGCGGTCGGTCTGCTGCTGGCCTCGCTCGGCGCGGTCGCCGTGGGCTGGCTGGAGCCGCACGTGCACAGCCGGGTCGAGGACTGGCTGCACCCGTTCGCGTCGATCGAGGCGGGACGGGGGCCCAACCAGCTCGCGCAGTCCCTGTTCTCGTTCGCGGCGGGCGGCATGCTGGGCACCGGTCTGGGCCTCGGCCACTCCGTCCTCATCGGCTTCGCCGTCAAGTCGGACTTCATCCTGGCGACGGCGGGCGAGGAACTGGGGCTGGCCGGCCTGGCCGCGCTCTTCCTGCTGTACGGCCTGCTGGTGGAGCGCGGCTACCGGGCCGGCCTGGCCCTGCGCGACCGCTTCGGCCGGCTGCTCGCCGTCGGACTGGCGTCGATCGTGGCGCTCCAGGTGTTCGTCATCGCGGGCGGGGTGACGGGACTGATCCCGCTGACCGGCATGGCGATGCCGTTCCTCGCGCAAGGCGGCTCGTCGGTCGTGACCAACTGGGCGATCGTGGCCCTGCTGATCCGGGCGAGCGACTCGGCGCGACGCCCGTACGACGGGAAGGCGGCCGGATGAGACTCGAGGTGGGCGCGTGATGACCCGTCACATCCGGCACGCCGCCGTCTTCTGCGCGCTGCTGCTGGTGGCGCTGCTCGTCAACGCCGCCCGTGTGCAGGTCGTCCAGTCGGCCCGCTACGACGGCAATCCGGCCAACCGGCGCGACTCCATCGCACGCTACGCTCAGCCGCGCGGGAACATCCTGGTCGGCGGGGTGGCGGTCACCGGCTCGCGGGACACCGGGGAGCAACTGCGCTACGAACGCACCTACCTGGACGGCCCGTTGTACGCGCCGGTGACGGGTTTCGCCTCGCAGGTGTACGGGACGACGTTCCTGGAGCACGCCGAGGACGCCCTGCTCGCCGGCACGGACCCGCTGCTCGCGCCGTTCCCCGTCCTCAACGACGTCACCCGCGGCCGGCCCTCGGGCGGTGACGTCCAGACCACGCTCCACGCGCGCGCCCAGCGGGCGGCGTACGAGGGGCTGGCCGGCCGCAAGGGCGCGGTCGCGGCGGTGGAGCCGTCGACGGGGCGGATCCTCGCGCTGGTGTCGTTCCCGTCGTACGACCCCTCCGCGCTGTCCGGGAACGGGCCGGCGGCCGAGCGGGCGTGGGACCGGCTGAACGCCGATCCGGACAAGCCGATGCTGAACCGGGCGGTGCGCCAGACCTACCCGCCGGGCTCCACGTTCAAGGTGGTGACCGCGGCGGCGGCGCTGGACGCGGGGGTGGTCACCGATCTGGACGCCCCGACCGTCTCCCCCGCGCCCTACCGGCTGCCCGGGACGACGACGCGGCTGACGAACGAGTCGGAGGGGTGTGAGGACCTCTCGCTGCGGGAGGCGTTCCGGTGGTCGTGCAACACGGTGTTCGCGAAGCTCGGCGTGGACGTGGGCCTGGCGGACATGGCGGCCACGGCGGAGGCGTTCGGGTTCAACGCGACGGACGTGCGGATCCCGTTCGCCGTGGCGCGGAGCACCTTCGACACCTCGCTGGACCGGGCGCAGCTCGCGCTGTCCTCGATCGGGCAGTACAACACGCGGGCCACTCCCCTGCAGATGGCGATGGTCGCGGCGGCCGTCGCCAACGGGGGGCAGGTGCGCACGCCGTACCTGGTGGAGCGCACGACGCGGCGCAGCGGGGCGACCCTGGTGACGGCCGGGTCGCGGCCGGTGCGGCAGGCGATGCACCCCTCGACGGCGCGGCGGATGCGGGAGCTGATGACGGACGTGGTGCGCGCGGGCACCGGCCGGAACGCCGCGATCCGGGGCGCGACCGTCGGCGGCAAGACCGGCACCGCCCAGCACGGGCTGGGCAACGCCGGGGTCCCGTACGCCTGGTTCGTGTCCTGGGCGCAGGGCCACCGGGACTTCGAGCCGAAGGTCGCGGTCGCGGTGGTGGTGGAGGACGCGGCGTCGAACCGGCGGGACATCACCGGGGGTGGCGTGGCGGCGCCGATCGCGCGCGCGGTGATGGAGGCGGTGCTCATGTCGTGAGACGGGGGCTTCCCCGACGGACAGGACCGTCCTACGGTTCGCGCATGACTGACGCAGCCGCCTTCGAACTCGCCCAGGTCAATGTCGCCCGACTCAAGTTCCCTCTGGAATCCCCCGAGTTGAAAGACTTCGTGGACAACCTCGACCCGGTCAACGCGGACGCGGAGGCCGCGGACGGCTTCGTGTGGCGGCTCTGGTCGGAGGGCGGTGACGCGACGGACGTCCGGATCTTCGGCGACGACTGGCTGATCGTCAACATGACGGTGTGGCGGGACCGGGACGCCCTGACCGCGTACATGTACCGGGGCCGCCACCGGGAGATGCTCTCGCGCCGTCGTGAGTGGTTCGAGAAGGTCCAGGAGGCGATGACGGCGCTGTGGTGGGTTCCGGCCGGCACCCGTCCGACCGTCGCCGACGCCGAGTCCCGGCTGCTGCACCTGCGCACCCACGGCCCGACCCCGTACGCCTTCGCCCTGCGCACGTCGTTCCCGGCGCGGGCCGCGGAGCCGGTCAGCCTCGCGGTACCCGACGGTCCGGGGTGCTCCGTCTAGCCAGGTCCAGCCAGTAGGGCCGGGCGCCGCGCGGCCGGTTGTGGCCGCACTCGATCTCGTTGCCGTCGGCGTCCCCGACGTAGGCGGACGCGGCGGCGAACACCGTGACGGTGTCCGGCGCGTGCTCCACCTCGAAGAGGCCGTCGTCCCGCGGGCCCACCGCCCAGATCACGAACGTCTCGCCGGGCCGCATCCAGTGGTCGCTGCCGTAGGGCTCGAGGACGAGTTCCAGCAGTTCATCGCCGGTGTTGCGCACCCGCAGCACCGGCACCGGCGTCTCGTGCGTGGCCGTCATCGGTGTTCCCCTCTCCTGCGGGCGGCCACGATACCGCCGGTCACACCGGTCCGGTGAGCGGGGAGGCCGCACCCCGCTCCGCGGAGGCGCCGTGACAAGTGCCGTCCGAGGGCTTGACCCGCTTGCTGACAAGCAGTCTCATAAAGAGCCATGACGACCCTCTCAGAGGCCGACGCGTCGGCCGTCCTGCGCGACGCGCTCGGGCTGCTCAAGGACCGGGAGCAAGTGGCCGAGCGGCTGCTCGCCTCCTCCGCCAAGCACTCCTTCGACCCCGACGAGGAGCTGGACTGGGACGCCCCCTTCGAGGAGGGCAAGTGGTTCTGGCCGCCCGAGCTGCTGTCGCTGTACGGCACCCCGCTGTGGAAGCGGATGAGCGAGGAGCAGCGGATCCTGCTGTCCCGGCACGAGGCGGCGGCGCTCGCCTCGCTCGGCATCTGGTTCGAGATCATCCTGATGCAGCTGCTCGTCCGGCACGTCTACGACAAGGCGGCGACCAGCGCGCACGTGCGCTACGCACTGACCGAGATCGAGGACGAGTGCCGGCACTCCAAGATGTTCGCCCGGCTGATCACGCACGGTGGCACGCCCTGGTACCCGGTGAGCCGCGCCCACCAGCAGCTCGGCCGCCTGTTCAAGACGATCTCCACCACCCCCGGCTCGTTCACCGCGACCCTGCTCGGCGAGGAGGTCCTCGACTGGATGCAGCGGCTGACCTTCCCCGACGAGCGGGTGCAGCCCCTGATCCGGGGCGTGACCCGCATCCACGTCGTGGAGGAGGCCCGGCACGTGCGGTACGCCCGCGAGGAACTGCGCCGCCAGATGGTGACCGCGCCGAAGTGGTCGCAGGAGTTCACCCGGGTGACCTCCGGCGAGTTCGCCCGCGTCTTCTCGGTCGCCTTCGTCAACCCCGAGGTCTACACGAACGTCGGCCTGGACAAGCGGGAGGCCCTGGCCCAGGTCAGGGCCAGCGCCCACCGCCGCGAGGTCATGCAGACGGGAGCGAAGCGGCTGACCGACTTCCTGGACGACATCGGCGTGCTGCGGGGGGTGGGCCGGCGACTGTGGCGCTCGTCCGGACTGCTGGCCTAGGGCCCTTCCGATGGATCTCCGTGGGAGAAGGAGCGGCGTCCGGTGCGTGCTCTCGGCGTGCGGCGCGGAAGTCCCCGTAGCGGCGCTGCTTGGGCTTTCGCGCGGTGCGGCGAGAGTGCGTGCCGGGCGTCGCGACGCCGCGGAGATCCTTCAGAAGGGCCCCAGGCGCGCGGCGGGGGTGGGCGATTACGCTGCACGTCATGACCCCCACCGCCCCCGCCTACCGCCGTCTCAGCGTCGAGGAGCGTCGCAGACAACTGCTGGCCGCCGCGCTCTCCCTCTTCGCCCACCGCGTCCCCGAGGACGTGTCGCTGGACGACGTGGCCGAGGCTGCCGGAGTGTCCCGGCCACTGGTCTACCGCTACTTCCCCGGCGGCAAGCAGCAGCTGTACGAGGCCGCCCTGAGGTCCGCCGCCGAGGACCTCCGGCACTGCTTCGACGAGCCCCACGACGGCCCCCTGCTGCCCCGGCTGGCCCGCGCCCTGGACCGCTACCTCGCCTTCGTCGACCAGCACGACGCCGGCTTCAGCGCCCTCCTCCAGGGCGGCAGCGTCGTCGAGACGTCCCGGACGACGGCGATCGTGGACGGCGTACGGCGGACCGCCGCAGAGCACATCCACAGCCACCTCGGCGTCACCGTGCCCGGCCCCCGGCTGCGGATGACCGTCCGCGTGTGGATCACCGCCGTCGAGGCGGCCTCGCTGATCTGGCTCGACGAGGGCAAGCAGCCGCCCGCCGAGGAGCTGCGGGACTGGCTCGTGGACCAGTTCGTCGCCGTCCTGACCGTGACCGCCGCCCGCGACGCCGAGACCGCCGACGTGGTCCACGGTGCGCTCGCCGCGGAGACCTGATCGACACTGGTGCCGTGAAGAGCGAAGACACCCCCTTCGAGGGCGGCCCCATGGACGGACGGGTCCTGCCCGTGCTGCTGGGCCCCACCGGCCAGCCGCCGAAGACGTACCGCATCCCCGTCCCCGACGCGGCCGGCGGCCCGCCGACCGTGCTGGTCTACCGGCGCGCGCCGCGCGGGCACAGCCGCAGGCTGGGGCTGCCGCGGGGCTGGAAGTACGAGTACGACCCCACCGGCGCCCCGAGCCGTCGACCGCGCTGGCCGTGGTCCAGGCCCGACGCCACGCCGGGCGGCGGACGGGACGACACCGACGGGTGACGCCGTTGGTCCGAACCGCGCACCTGCGCGCGCGCAGCGGGCACACACCCCGGATGCTCACCCTGCGGGGTGGAGGGGCCGCCCCGCTGCGGAGGTGATGGCGTGTCAGGAAGGTTGCTGCGTCTGGTCGGTACGGTCTGCACGACGGCGCTGGCCGTACAGGTCCTGCTGACCCCCACGGTGGCCGGGGCGGTGCCCGAACCCCCCGAGGCGTCCGGCGGGCGCACGGTGGCCGAGCTGCTGACGGACCTTCAGCGGCTGTACCGGGAGGCGGAGCGGGCCACCGAGACCTACAACGCCACCGAGGAGCGGCTGAAGGAGCGCCGGGCCGAGGCCGACCGGCTCCGGGACCAGCTGGCGCGGACCCGGCTGACCCTGCACGAGAGCCGGGGCGCGGCCGGCCGGCTCGCCCGCCAGCAGTACCAGGGCAGCACCGACATCTCCCCCTACGTACGGCTGCTGCTCGCCCGCGACCCGCAGCACGCCCTCGACCAGGGCCATGTGATCGGGCAGTTGGCGCGCGAGCGGGCCGAGACGGTGGGGCGGCTGGAGGGCAGCGAACGCAAGGCCGACGGACTGGCCCGCCGGGCACGGGCCGCCCTCGACGCGCAGCTCACCCTCACCGAGCGCCGCAAGAAGGAGCGCGACGACGTACGCCGTCGGCTCGGCGCGGTCGAGGCACTGCTCGCCTCCCTCACCGCCGCCCAGCTCACCGCGCTCGCCGAACTGGAGCGCGGCGGCGTCGCCCGGGCCCAGCGGGACCTCGTGGCCTCCGGCGCCCTGAGCGACGACCGCAACCCCTCCGGCGGGGGCGTCCGCGCGGTCCGCTACGCCACACGTCAGCTCGGCAAGCCGTACGAGTGGGGCGCGGAGGGACCGGCGTCCTACGACTGCTCGGGCCTGACCTCCGAGGCGTGGCGGGCGGCCGGCTCCCCCATCCCGCGCACCAGCCAGGAACAGTGGGCCCGTCTGCCGAAGGTCCCGCTCAAGGAGCTGCGCCCCGGCGACCTGGTGATCTACTTCCCCGACGCCACCCATGTGGCGATGTACATCGGCGGGGGCAGGGTGATCCAGGCCCCCCGTCCCGGGGACAGGGTCAAGGTCTCCCCGATCGCGTCCCACCCGATCCTGGGGGCCGTTCGCCCGGATCAGGCAGCGAACGACCCGAGGTACGCCTCCGTCCTCGCCGGCTCGTAGAAGAAGTTCTCGAAGTCCGAGGGGTCGTCGAAGCCGTTGGCGAAACGATCAGCCACCGGCTGGACCTGGCCCGCCGCCCCGATGAGGTTCAGGATGTGCTCCGGCGGCGGCGACAGCATGGCGTTGGTCCACTTGGTGACGTGCCGGGCCGTGTCCCAGTACCGGTCGAACGTGGCCCGCATCCACTCCTCGTCGAACTCCTTCTCCCCGCGCTCGAGGATGGAGGCGAGGTAGGCGGCCGCACACTTGGACGCCGAGTTGGAGCCCTGCCCGGTGATCGGGTCGTTCGCGACGACCACGTCGGCGACGCCGAGCACCAGGCCGCCGCCGGGCAGCCGGCCGACCGGGTTGCGGACGGTGGGTGCGTAGCGGCCGGACAGCACGCCGCCCGCGTCGGTCAGTTCGACCCTGGTGGCCCGCGCGTACTCCCAGGGCGTGAACTTCTCCATGAGCCGGAGCGTCAGGGAGAGGTGCTCCGCCGGGTCCTTGACGCCGTTGAAGACGTCGAGCGGGCCGCCGGGTATGCCCTCCCAGAAGAGGATGTCGGCGCGGCCGGACGTGGTCAGCGTCGGCATGACGAACAGCTCGCCGACACCGGGGACCAGGTTGCAGCGCACCGCTTCCAGCTCCGGGTGCTCCGGGCGCGGGCCGAGGCCGTGCACGTACGACACGGCCAGCGCGCGCTGCGGCTCGCTGTACGGGGACCGCTCGGGGTCGCGGGCGAACATCTGCACGAGCTCACCCTTGCCCGCCGAGACCAGCACGAGGTCGTAGGCACGGGAGAAGTAGTCCAGGTCGGAGACGGCCGCGCCGTGGATCACCAGCTGGCCGCCGCGCTGGGCGAAGGTCTCCATCCAGCCGGCCATCTTCACGCGCTGGTCGACCGACTGGGCGTGGCCGTCGAGCCGGCCCAGCCAGTCGATCGCGCGCTGGGTGGGGCCCGGGTCGTGCGAGCCGGGAGCGGCCACGGAGACGCCGAGCCCCTCGATCTTCGGGGCCTGCGGCTCCCAGAAGTTCAGCTGGAGGTCGCGCTCGTGCTGGAGTGCCGTGTGGAACATGCACTGCGTCGACATCACCCGGCCGGAGCGGATCTCGTCCGCGGTCCGGTTGGACATCAGGGTGACCTCGTACCCGTGCGGCTGGAGGCCGAGGGCGAGCTGGAGTCCGGACTGGCCGGCTCCGACGACGAGTATCTTCCGCATGCGGGGGTGTCTCCTACTCGGGGGTTTCGTCGAGCGCGTGGCCCACCAGGGCCAGGAGGGTCTCGATCACGGAGATCCGGCGACGCGCATCCATGATCATGACAGGCACGTGCGGAGGAATGGTGAGGGCCTCGCGCACGTCCTCCGGTTCGAACAGCACGCTGCCGTCGAAGTGGTTGACGGCGACGACGTACGGCAGCCCGCAGCTCTCGAAGTAGTCCAGCGCGGGGAAGCAGTCCTTCAGCCGGCGCGTGTCGGCGAGGACGACCGCGCCGATCGCGCCGCGCACCAGGTCGTCCCACATGAACCAGAACCGCTGCTGGCCCGGCGTGCCGAACAGGTAGAGCACCAGGTCGTCGTCGAGCGTGATGCGGCCGTAGTCCATGGCGACCGTGGTGGTGACCTTGTCCGGGGTGCCGGTGAGGTCGTCCGTCTCCTCACTGGCCTCGGTCATCAGCGCCTCCGTCTGGAGGGGCGTGATCTCCGAGACGGTGCCGACCAGGGTCGTCTTGCCGACACCGAAGCCGCCCGCGACAACGATCTTGGTGGCCACCGGGGCGCGGGTGCGGTCCGTCTGCCAGGACTTCAGGTCCTCGTCGGGTTCGTCGACGAGGGGTGACACGCCGAAGGAGGGGTCGGCGTCAGAGACGACGGAGTCCACTCAGCACCCTTTCCAGCAGAGCGCGGTCGGGACGGCCCGTACCGTGACCGGTCCCGGTGCCGTACACACGGATCTTTCCCTGGTCCGCGAGGTCGCTGAGGAGCACCCGGACCACACCGAGCGGCATCCTCAGCAGCGCGGCGATCTCGGCCACCGTGCGCATGCGGCGGCACAGTTCGACGATGGCCCGCATCTCCGGCATGACCCGGGTGGTGAGGAGACCGTCCCCACCGCCGATGGCGCGGGCGGTGCCCCCGGTCAGCTCCTTGCGCTCCTCGGGCGCCTCGAGCTCGGCCGTGGTCGCCACGAACGTCTCCACGAGGAGGACGTGACCGAAGCGGGTACGCCCGCCGGTCAGCGAGTAGGGGCGGACCCGGGCGGGCCGGCGGTCGCCGCCGCGCACCGGAAGCTGCCCGCGGTGCGGCGGCGTCTGCGGCTTCCGGGAGCTGCTCATCGGGCGCCCCCCGCCGTCACGGACTCCAGCGACTGCCTCAGCTCGCTGCGCAGCTCCGGGGTCAGGACGTGTCCGGCGCGGCCCACGAAGAGGGCCATGTGGTACGCCACCACACTCATGTCGCAGTCGGCGGAGCCGTGGACGCCGAGCAGGGAGCCGTCGCTGATCGACATCACGAACAGGCTGCCCTCGTCCATGGCGATCATGGTGTGCTTCACTCCGCCGAACTCCATGAGCTTGGCGGCCCCGATGGTGAGGCTGCCGATGCCGGAGACGATGGTGGCGAGGTCGGCGGAGGAGCCGCGCGGGCCGGTGGGTCTGGCTCCCTGGGCGCGGCGGGCGGCGTCGTTGCGCCCCGCGTCCGAGGAGAGCAGGAGCAGGCCGTCGGAGGAGACGACCGCGACGGACTGGATGCCGGGCACTTCCTCCACCAGGTTGGTCAACAGCCAGTGCAGGTTACGGGCTTCACTGCTCAGTCCGAAGGTACTGGGCGCGGTCAACTGCTTGCCTCCTCGACTGTGCCCCCCGTGTCTTCTTCGGCATGTGCGTGTGCGTGTGCTTCTTGCGGTGCGGGTGCCTTGTTCTGGGCCGTCTGTTCGGCGATCTCCACCTCGACGTCGCGGTACCCGGCCTCCGCCCCCCGGCGGAAGCCGCCCAGACGGCGGCGGAGTGCTTCGGCGTCGACGGACCCGGTCCGCTGACGCGGGGCCGGGGCGCTGGCGGTGATCTTGGGCGTGCGCTTCGGGAGGCCCTTGTCCGTGAGCGGTTCCTCCGGAGCGTCCGGCGTACGCGCGTGCTCGGCGCCGGCCTCGCCCGCGGCGGGGTGCGGCGGGATGGCCTCCTGCGGGGCGACCACCTGTGAGACGTCCTGATGTGAGACGTCCTGCCCGCGGTCGGCCGTCTCGGGGGCGGCCCCCTGCGGGGCGGCCGTCTCGGGGGCGGCCCCCTGCGGGGCGGCCGGCTCGGGGGCGGCCTCCTGGAGGGCGGCCGACTCGGGGACGACCAGCTGTGCGGACGCCTCCCGTGCGGCGCCCTCCCTCGGGGAGACCTCGCGGGTGCCGGCCTCGCGCGGGGCGGCCGGCTCGGGGACGGCCACATGGGTCGCGGCCTCCTGTGCGGTGGCCACGCGTGCGGCGGCCTCCCGTGCGACGGCCTCGCCGTCGGCGAACGCGGGTGCGGGTGCGCGGCCCGTGGCCCCTTCCGCCTCCTCACCGTCCGCTTCCCCTTGCAGCTCCGGCAGCAGGAGCTCCATCGTGGTCTCGGCCGGGGACTCGACCGGGACTCCGGCGCGGGTGTCGGCCGAGGCGTCGGCGTAGGTCCCGACCGGCTCGGCGTCGGCACCGGCCGGGGAGCCCGCGTCGGCACCGGCCGGGAAGCCGGCTTCGGCACCGGCCGGGGAGTCGACGCGGCCGCCGGTCCAGATGTCCGCCGGGGACTCGGCCGGGACTCCGGCGCGGGTGTCGGCCGAGGCGTCGGCGAAGGTCCCGACCGGCTCGGCCTCGGCACCGGCCGGGGTGGCGTCGGCACCGGCCGGGGTGGCGTCGGCACCGGCCGGGGTGGCGTCGGCACCGGCCGGGGTGGCGTCGGTGTCGCGCGGGGAATCGGTGTGGCCACGGGGAGTTGCCGTCCCGGTGTCGGCCGGCGACTCCGCCGGAGGCCGCGGGTCCGTCTCGGCCGTGCGGACGGCGTTCTCCGCGAGGGCGACCAGGGGGTCCGCGCCCGGCTTGGGGCGGCCGGGCAGGACGTTGGAGTTGGCCTCCGCGTCCGCACCCGGGAGCGAGACGCCGGGGACGGCCGACGCGGCGGGCGCGGACGTCGGGTTCACGGCGGCCGGCGCGGCGGAGAGCAACGGCGTCGGCAGGACGACGACCGCGGCGACCCCACCCTGCTTCTGCTCGCGCAACTGCACGCGCACCCCGTGCCGGTGGGCGAGCCGCGCCACGACGTACAGGCCGAGCCCGAGGCCCTCCTCGCCTTCCTGGTCGTAGGGGCTTTCCGGGTCGAACGCGGTGAGGCGGGAGTTCAGGCGGGTGAGCCGCTCCTCGGTCATGCCGATGCCCTCGTCCTGGACGGAGAGCATGACCTCGCCGTTCTCCAGGAGCCAGCCGGAGACCTCGACGGGCAGGTCCGGCGGGGAGAACGAGGTGGCGTTCTCCATGAGTTCGGCCAGCAGGTGGGAGAGGTCGTCGGCGGCGAAGCCGGCCACGTGCGCGTGCGGCGGCAGGGCGGAGATGCGGACGCGTTCGTAGCGTTCGATCTCGCTGACGGCGGCCCGCACGACGTCCACGAGCGGGATCGGACCCGCGTGCTGCTGGACGTGTTCCGTGCCGGCGAGGACCAGCAGGTTCTCGCTGTGCCGGCGCATGACCGTGGCGAAGTGGTCGAGCTTGAACAGGGTGGCCAGCCGGTCGGGGTCCTGCTCGCGCTCCTCCAGGCCCTCGATGACGGCGAGTTGCCGCTCGACGAGACCGAGAGTGCGCAGGGACAGGTTGACGAAGGTGCCCGTGATGGAGCCCCGCAGCCGCTCCAGCCGCTCGGCGGCGTCGGCGAGTTCGGCGCGCAGTTCCTCGCGGGCGTCGGCCATCTTCTGGCGCTGCCCGACGAGGTGCTTGCGGTCGGACTCCAGGGTGGCGACGCGTTCGTGGAGCGCCACGGCGTGCTCGTGCAGGGCGTTGACGGAACGCACGACCTGGGCGAACTCGTCGTTGCGCCCGGTGAACCGCACCGGTTCCTCGACCGCCGGGTTCTCCGCGCCGGCCAGCCGCGCCGAACCCAGCCGCAGGACGGCGAGCGGACGCGTGAGGCTGCGGGCCATGGCGGTGGCGACGCCGACGGCGACCAGCATCAGGGCGCCGAGGAGGGCGACGCGGATCTCCAGCGCGGTGACGTCGTCGTCGCGCAGCTGGGCGAGGTCCTTGGTGCGCTTGTCGTAGAAGGACGACTCGACGCCGCGCATCAGGTCGACCCGGGCGGAGAGTGCCGCGTCGACCTTCTTGGCGCTGGTGTCGAGTTCGTCGTCGTCGAGCGCCGGCTGGTCGGTGAGGTTCGCCAGATACGTGTCGGCGGTCTCGACCTCGCCGCCGGTGACGGTGGAGTCGTAGGAGGCGACCACCGCTTCGGGGGCGCCCTCGCGGAAGGCGGTGAGGGCCGCGTCGGAGCGCAGGCGGGCCTGCTGGGCGGCGGCGGTGAGGGCGTCGCGCCGCTCGGTGTCGGCCTCGGAGGAGACGGTCCTGTCGGCCATCCGGCCGGTCTCCGGGTCGTAGACGCTCTCGGTGCTCGTCGGCACGCTCAGCGCGGCGAGCAGCAGCCCGCGGGCGGCGGCGGCCTGCTGGACGGCGGTGTCCAGCTCGGCGAGGGCGAAGGCGCCGGAGCCCGCGCGGGGCGGCATCTGCTCCGCGAGGTCCTCGGCGAGACCGTGCAGCGCGGTGATGGCGGCCGAGTAGGCCTGGTGGGCCTGGAGGGCGGTGCTCCTGCCGGTGAGGGCGGCCTGACGGACGGCGGTGAGACCGTTCAGGGCGCTGCGCAGCGCGGCGGACGTGTCGGTGTGGGCGGTCAGCTCCCGCACCTGCCGGTCGACGCGGGCCCCGGACTGCGCCGGGGGCGCCGCGGCCCTGGTCCGGCCGGCGGCGACGTAGAGGGTGACCTCGTCGCGCTCGTCGGCGATCGACTGGGCGAGCGCCAGGGCGTCCTGCGTGCGCTCGGCCAGGGTCACCAGATCCTGGGAGTCCTTGAGCTGCCCGGAGGCGGCGAGCACGGAGGGAGCGCCGGCGCCGGCGATGGCGGCGGCCACCACGGCGACCGCGACGATCAGCCGGTTGCGTACGTGGGTCGGGCGGCCCTTGCCGACGGGGGTGCGCTCCGCGCCCCCCTCGGAGGCCGTCTTGCTGCCTGTGCGCCGAGGCCGCGTCTTCTGCACCGGTGCTCGCATTCCTGATTCGTTACCCATGGGCCGGATGACGCTCCGTCAACTGGCGCGTACGTCCGGTACGGTTCCCGACCCTCCCAGTGCCGGTGGGCACGGGCCGCGCATCGCCTGCCCCGCCACCCGAAGGAGTGAACCTCGGAGGGGAGTTGGCGGGCAAGTTCCTCCGGCGTGTGCGGCGGCCTTGCGCGCACGGCCGGTTGGACGTGGGCGGCGGGCTTTGGCAGTATTCGCCGCCACGTCTTCCCGGAGTGCTTCATTCCCTCCCAAAGCAGGCGTCTGACCTGCGTGGGCGCACCGGTCCGGGGAGCGATGCAGGCCTTTTGCGCAGAGCGTGAAGGGGTCGTGCAGACTGGCCGGATGCGGACGGAACTTGTGTCGGAGCCCGGTGACCGGGCGCATCCCAACGAGGACTTCGCGAGCGTCGGACTTCCCGCCTGCGGACAGGGCGGTTCGCTCGTCGTCCTCGACGGCGTGACGGCGCCGTCGGGCGGCACGGGCTGTCTGCATTCGGTCTCCTGGTACACCGCGCGTCTTGGCGGGGCCCTGACCGAACTGACCGTTTCGCTCCCGGATGTTCCCCTGGTCGAGGCGTTGGCCCGCGCCATCGCGCGTACCTCCGACGCCCATGCCGCAACCTGTGACCTTTCTCACCCGCGCACCCCTCAGGCGACCGTGGCTCTCGCGCGGTGGACGCCGGAGACGGTCGAGTACCTGGTGCTGTGCGACTCGGTCCTGTTGCTGGCCTCGCCCGACGGCGCGGTCACCCCGGTCCTGGACGACCGCCTCGCCCGTCTGCCCCGCGCGCTGCTGGCGAGCGAGGAGATCTGCAACGCGCGGGCCCGCAACCGGGAAGGCGGCTTCTTCACGGCCGGCGCGGATCCGGCGGTGGCCGCCCGCGCTGTGACCGGGAGCGTCCCGCGCGCGCGGGTGGCGTCGCTGGCCGCACTGACCGACGGGGCGACGCGCTGGGTGGAGACGTTCCGCGAGGGCGACTGGACGGACCTGTTCACCTACGTCCGCAAGGCGGGCCCGGGGGCCCTGGTGAAGCGTGTCCGCGAACTGGAGCGGGCGGACACGGCCCGCGCCCACCTGGGCCGCGGCAAGACCCACGACGACGCGACGGCCGTGTACGTGGAGTGGTGAGCCCCCACGGGGTGGCCCCGGGACGGCCACGGGGCGATCGAGGGCAGGCGGGGCGCGGGCGGCCACGGAGCGGTCAAGGGGCCAGCCCTCGGGGGCGCGGGGCGGTCAAGGGGCCAGCCCTCGGCAGGGGCGCGGGCCGGTCGCGGGTGATCGGAGGGCAGCCGCCGGGCGATCCGGGGCAGCCGCCAAGGGGCGCTGAGCGATCACGGGCAGGCGCCGGGGGACGGGGAGCGATCCGGGGCAGCCGCCAGGGGACCCTGAGCGATCACGGGCAGGCGCCGGGGGGCGCGGGGCGGTCGGGCCGGCGGCTACCGGGCCATGCCCCGGTTGAGCTGGTGCAGCAGTCGCGCCAGCTCGGCGATCTCGCCGCGGTCCCAGTGGGAGAGCTGGCTGACGTACCGGGCGCGGCGGGCCTCGCGGACCCGACCGACCCGGGTGCGGCCCTCCTGGGTCAGGTCGACCAGCCAGGCCCGGCCGTCCGCCGGGTCCGGCTCGCGGGCGACGAGGCCGAGCTGCTCCAGGGCGCGCAACTGGCGCGACATGGTGGCCTTGCCGACGCCGATGTAGGCGGCGAGTTCCGTCGCCCGCTGGCGTCCGCACTCCTCCAGCCGCACGAGGAGCCCGTACGCGGCGGACTCCAGGTCGGGGTGGACCTCGCGGGCCATCTCCCCCTGGTTGGCCCGGGCACGGCGCAGCAGCACCGTCAGCTCCCGCTCCAGCGACAGGAATTCCTGGTCCACACCGCTCGGCAGCGTCTCGGACGCGCCGCCGCGTCCGTCGCCGTTTGCGCCCTCGTGCACGTCAGCACTCCTGATCCGGTTGCCCGCACCTGATTCTACGTGCGTAGGTCTGCACCGGTGGCTCGCCACCGGGTCCGCCCGGGACGGCATGCCCGTGCCGCCCGCGGGGCGTCCGCGGCGAGAGCCCGGGCCTCCTCACGGGGACCCGGGTCTCCCTGTTTCCGGCCGCGTCCGTCACGCCGCGACCGGAACCTCCGGCGCCGCCCCGTTCGTCGCGGGGGAGAGCGCCAGCTCCAGGACCTGGCGGACGTCGGTGACGGCATGGACGTCGAGTGTGTCCAGCACCTCGCTCGGCACGTCGTCCAGGTCCGGCTCGTTGCGCTTGGGGATGATCACGGTGGTCACCCCGGCGCGGTGCGCGGCGAGCAGCTTCTGCTTCACGCCTCCGATGGGCAGGACCCGGCCGGTGAGCGACACCTCGCCGGTCATCGCCACGTCCGTGCGCACCAGTCGCCCGGAGAGGAGGGACGCGAGGGCCGTCGTCATCGTGATGCCGGCGCTCGGGCCGTCCTTGGGGACCGCGCCCGCCGGGAAGTGGATGTGCACGCCCCGGTCCTTCAGGTCGCCCACCGGCAGTTCCAGTTCGGCGCCGTGCGAGCGCAGGAAGCTCAGCGCGATCTGCGCCGACTCCTTCATCACGTCACCGAGTTGTCCGGTCAGGGTCAGGCCGGCCGCGCCGGTCTCCGGGTCGGCCAGCGAGGCCTCCACGTAGAGCACGTCGCCGCCGGCGCCCGTGACCGCGAGGCCGGTGGCCACGCCCGGTACGGAGGTGCGCCGCTCGGCCGGGTCCTGTGCGGACTCGGGCACGTGGTGCGGCCGTCCGATCAGCGCGCGCAGGTCCTCGTCGCGGACGGTGAACGGCAGCTCGCGCTCGCCCAGTTCGTGCTGGGCGGCCACCTTGCGCAGCAGCCGGGCGACGGACCGCTCGAGGTTGCGCACGCCGGCCTCACGCGTGTACTCGCCGGCCAGCTTGCGCAGCGCGCTCTCGTCGAGGGTCACCTCGTCCGCGTCCAGACCGGCCCGCTCCAACTGGCGCGGGAGCAGGTGGTCTCGGGCGATGACGACCTTCTCGTCCTCGGTGTACCCGTCCAGGCGGACCAGCTCCATGCGGTCGAGCAGGGCCTCCGGGATGGCCTCGAGCACGTTGGCGGTGGCGAGGAAGACCACGTCGCTGAGGTCCAGCTCCACCTCCAGGTAGTGGTCCCGGAAGGTGTGGTTCTGCGCCGGGTCCAGCACCTCCAGCAGGGCGGCGGCCGGGTCGCCGCGGAAGTCGGAGCCCACCTTGTCGATCTCGTCGAGCAGCACGACCGGGTTCATCGAGCCGGCCTCCTTGACGGCGCGGACGATCCGGCCGGGCAGCGCGCCGACGTAGGTGCGCCGGTGGCCCCGGATCTCGGCCTCGTCGCGGACGCCGCCGAGGGCGACGCGGACGAACTTGCGGCCCATGGCGTGCGCGACGCTCTGGCCGAGGCTCGTCTTGCCCACGCCGGGCGGGCCCACCAGGGCGAGCACGGCACCGCCGCGCCGCCCGCCGACCACGCCGAGGCCGCGGTCGCCGCGCCGCTTGCGCACCGCGAGGTACTCGGTGATGCGCTCCTTCACGTCCTCCAGACCGGCGTGCTCGGCGTCGAGGACGGCCTTGGCGCCGCGGATGTCGTAGGAGTCCTCGGTCCGTTCGTTCCACGGCAGCTCGAGGACGGTGTCGAGCCAGGTGCGGATCCAGGAGCCCTCGGGCGACTGGTCGCTCGCCCGCTCCAGCTTGCCGACCTCCTTGAGCGCGGCCTCGCGGACCTTCTCCGGCAGGTCGGCGGCCTCGACGCGGGCGCGGTAGTCGTCGGACTCCTCGCCCTCCGTCTCGCCGTTCAGCTCGCGCAGCTCCTTGCGGACGGCCTCCAGCTGGCGCCGCAGCAGGAACTCGCGCTGCTGCTTGTCGACGCCCTCCTGGACGTCCTTGGCGATGGTCTCGGCGACGTCCTGCTCGGCGAGGTGGTCGCGCAGTTGCTGGGTGGCGAGCCGGAGGCGGGCGACCGGATCGGCCGTCTCCAGGAGTTCCACCTTCTGCTCGGTGGTCAGGAAGGGCGAGTAGCCGGAGTTGTCGGCGAGGGCGGAGACGTCGTCGATGGCCTGGACGCGGTCGACGACCTGCCAGGCACCACGCTTGCGCAGCCAGGCGGTGGCGAGGGCCTTGTACTCCTTGACCAGCTCCGCGACCTGCCCGGGCAGGGGCTCGGGCACGGTCTCGTCGATCCTGGTGCCCTCCACCCACAGCGCCGCCCCGGGCCCCGTGGTGCCGGCGCCGATGCGCACACGGCCACGGCCGCGGATGAGGGCGCCCGGGTCGCCGTCGGCCAGCCGGCCGACCTGCTCGACCGTGCCGAGCACGCCGGTGCTCGCGTAGGTCCCGTCGAGGCGAGGCACCAGGAGCACCCTGGGCTTGCCGGGCTCCGACCGGGCGGCGGCCTGGGCGGCCTCCACGGCGGCCCGCACATCGGCGTCGCTCAGGTCCAGCGGAACCACCATCCCGGGCAGCACCACTTCGTCGTCGAGCGGCAGCACGGGCAGGGTGAGCGGTGTGAACGCTGCGGACTCAGCAGCCATGATCTCCCCTTCGGCAGTCAAGTTGAGTTATGCCGACTCAATGCACGAGAGCGATCGATTGTTCCCCGACCCCCGTTCGCTCTCAGCGATCACGTCTGCCGCGGGGACGCCCGGGCCGCCTATCGTCCTCCACGTAATACCCGAACAATGATTATGACTATTACGGAGGCGCCGTGAGCGGCAGCGGCACGGTACGGGCATGGGTGGACGGCTGGGTCGTGTCGCGCGGGGCGGCTCCGCCGGTGCCCGAGCCGTGGGGCTTCACCGTGGACGTGGGGCAGCCGGGGCAGGTGTCCCGGCACGTCTTCGCCGGCGTCGGCACGGAGGTCGAGGAGGAGGACGTGCGCGCCGTCGCGGACGGGGTGACGGGGGCCGGTGTGTGGCTCAAGGCGTTCCGCGACCCGGCCGAGGTCGGGGGCTGGCTGGGCGAGGGCTGGTGGGTGGACCCGGAGCCCGGCTGGCTGATGACGGTGCCGTTGCAGGGGCGGAGCGCCCCCGTACCCCCTCCGGCCGGCTACCGCCTGCGCCACTGGACGCGCGGCGGCGTCGTCCGCGCCCTGATCACCGCCCCCGACGGTTCCCTGGCGGCCCGCGGCCAGATCGCCCCGACCGGCGCCACGGCCGTCGCCGACCAGATCGAGACGGCCCCCGACCACCGCCGCCGCGGCCTGGGCGGCGTGATCATGCACACCCTCGGGTCGGCTGCCGCGGCGGAGGGCGCGGAACGGGGGGTCCTGGCGGGGACACCGGCCGGGCGGCGGCTGTACGAGTCGGTGGGGTGGACCACGGTGGCCCCGTTGACCAGCGCGAGGTTCGACGGTCGGGGGCGGGCGTGAGGGGCGCGCGCCGGAGGGCCTGAGGGATGTGGCCGGAGCGAGGCATGACGGCGGCGGCCGGGGCAAGACCTGAACGGCGGTGACCGAGGCTGCGGGCGGAGCGGAACCGCAACGGCGGCGGTCGGGCCGAGGCCTCAGCGTCGGCGAGCGCGAGCGGAGTGAAACACCGGAGCTCTTCGCCGGGACCGAGCCCGCCCGCCGTCGCGCCGCTCGCGATCAGCGCACCTGGACCGCCCCGGCCCCCACCGTCCGCCCGCGGGCCCGCCGCAGCCACGGCCAGGTGGCGATGCCGATGATGAGGGCGATCATGTGGCCCCAGTCGGTCATCGGGTCGGTGAAGGCGAGCAGGCCCTGGACCAGCAGGGCGCCGAAGGCGGCGAGGAGCGGCCACCGCAGCCAGGGGGTGAGCAGGCCGGCCAGCGCCCCGGTGCTCGCGGCGACGCCGAAGCTGATGCCGTAGTCCAGGCGGTGCAGGGAGCTCTCGGGCAGGTGGCCCACGAGGACGGCGAGGCCGACGGGCACCTCGGTGGCGAGGGTGGCCAGGACGTGTCCGAGCAGGAACACGCCCGCCGTGCGCAGACCTCCGACGCGCCGCTCCAGCGCGGTCAGCACGAGCAGGAAGCCCACGGTGAACGGCGAGGCGAAGCCGCCCGCGATCCACAGCGCGCTGGCCAAGAGCACCTGAACCGGCGCTCGGAGCAGGTGGGCCACGTCCGTGCTCGACCCCTGGTGCAGTTGCTGCACGAGCGCGGCGTCGGCGTGGGCGGCGACATAGGACGTCACGGCGAGGACGACGGCGTAGGCGAAGGTGAAGGGCGTGCCGACGGGGGTGGGGAGCAGCCGCCAGGGGCGCGGGCGGGGTCCGCTCCCGACGGCCGGCGAGGGGGACCCGGCGGGACCGCGCTGGCGGGGGATCCCGTCCAGCAGGCCCGAGACCTCGGGGAACGCCTCGGCCGTCGCCGCGCGCTCATCCGTGCGGTCCGCCGCACGCTCCACCGGACGTTCCACCGCGAGGCGCTCCTTCCAGGGCGGACTGGCTCCGACTTACCCCCAACCCTTCGCGGGTAACGCCCCGGTGTCTGTGACCGACGCCACGCGCAGGCCGATTCACAGCAACCTGGCAGCTTCCCGACAGCTTCGCCGCGCCGCCCGCGACGCCGGCCACGTCGGACCCGCGCACCGGACCACGTCCGCGCGAGCGGCCCGCCCGTATTTCCTCAACGGTCCGTCGGGGAAACTGCCAAGATGGGCCGATGCCCGTCTCCTACGACATGCCCGAAGTCCTGGACCGTCGTGAGGGCCCGTACGGCGAGGTCGTCCTGCGCCGGCACGGGGAACTGCTCCAGATCATCGCCAACGGCTGCTTCCTGATGGACACCTCCGACGGCCGCTCCGAACGCCTGCTCGTCGACGCCGCCCTGGCGGCCCTCGACGACCGCCCTGCGCCGAAGGCGTTGATCGGCGGCCTGGGCGTCGGCTTCTCCCTGGTCCACGCCGCCGCCGATCCCCGCTGGGGCGCCCTCACCGTCGTCGAGCGCGAAGCCGCCGTCATCGACTGGCACCTCGGCGGGCCGCTGTCCGCGGTGTCCGGCCCCGCCCTCGCCGATCCGCGCACGAAGATCGTGGAAGCGGATCTGCTCGCCTACGTCAATGAGACATCCGACACGTTCGACGCGCTGTGCCTGGACATCGACAACGGCCCGGACTGGACCGTCACGGAGGGCAACGACGGCCTCTACTCCCCGGCCGGACTGGCAAGCTGCGCACGGGTGTTGAGACCCGGCGGGGTACTGGCGGTATGGTCCGCGCAGCCGTCTCCGGAATTCGAGGGAACCTTGGGGAATGCCGGGTTCCAGCAGGTGCGTACCGAAGAGATCCCGGTTGCCCGAGGAGTGCCGGACGTCGTACATCTCGCCGTCCGACCTGGATAGCAAAGCCGCGGTGACTCCCCGTACGCTGCTGCCCTGACGCCGATCATTTACGCGTCAACCGCAGTCATGCGCAGACAAGGGATCACCCCACTGATTCCGGAAAGCACCTCAGGGGCGGGCGATGGAGCAGACACACACCTCGCACAACGGCACGACGACGGCGACCCCGGGCGCGCAGCGCCGCGTCCTGGTGGTGGAGGACGACCCGACGATCGTCGACGCCATCGCGGCCCGCCTGCGCGCCGAGGGATTCCTCGTGCAAACAGCGGGTGACGGCCCGGCGGCCGTCGACACCGCGGAGGCCTGGCAGCCCGATCTGCTGATCCTCGACATCATGCTGCCCGGCTTCGACGGTCTGGAGGTCTGCCGTCGTGTGCAGGCCCAGCGTCCGGTGCCGGTGCTGATGCTTACCGCGCGCGACGACGAGACCGACATGCTGGTCGGGCTCGGCGTCGGCGCCGACGACTACATGACCAAGCCGTTCTCCATGCGGGAGCTGGCCGCGCGCGTGCACGTGCTGCTGCGCCGCGTGGAGCGGGCGGCGCTCGCCGCGACGACCCCGCGCAGCGGGATCCTGCGTCTCGGCGAACTGGAGATCGACCACGCGCAGCGCCGGGTGCGGGTGCGCAGCGAGGACGTGCACCTCACGCCCACCGAGTTCGACCTGCTGGTCTGCCTGGCGAACACCCCGCGCGCGGTGCTCTCCCGCGAGCAGCTGCTGGCGGAGGTGTGGGACTGGGCCGACGCCTCCGGCACCCGGACCGTCGACAGCCACATCAAGGCGCTGCGCAGGAAGATCGGCGCCGAGCGGATCCGCACCGTGCACGGCGTGGGCTACGCGCTGGAGACCCCGACGCCATGAGCGGCGGGCCGGACGGACCGAGAGGCCCCGGGGGCCCCTGGGGCGGCGTGCGACCGTTCTCGATCAAGACCAAACTGGGCGCGCTGGTCGTCATCTCCGTGCTCATCACCACCGGTCTGTCGATGATCGCGGTGCACACCAAGACGGAACTGCGCTTCATCACGGTCTTCTCGATGATCGCCACACTGTTGATCACGCAGTTCGTGGCGCATTCGCTCACCGCCCCGCTCGACGAGATGAACACGGTCGCCCGATCCATCTCGCACGGCGACTACACCCGCCGGGTGCGGGAGAACCGCCGTGACGAGCTGGGCGACCTGGCCCAGACGATCAACGTCATGGCGGACGAGCTGGAGGCGCAGGACCACCAGCGCAAGGAGCTGGTGGCAAACGTCTCGCACGAGCTGCGCACACCCATCGCGGGTCTGCGCGCCGTCCTGGAGAACGTGGTCGACGGCATCGCCGAGGCCGACCCCGAGACGATGCGCACGGCCCTGAAGCAGACCGAGCGGCTGGGACGTCTGGTGGAGACACTCCTGGACCTCTCCCGCCTCGACAACGGCGTCGTACCGCTGCGCAGACGGCGCTTCGAGGTGTGGCCGTACCTGTCGGGGGTGCTGAAGGAGGCCAACATGGTGGCCTCCGCGCGCGCGGGCATGGCGTCCGGCTCCGGCAGCCACACCCGGACGGACGTCCATCTGCATCTGGACGTCTCCCCGCCCGAGTTGACCGCGCACGCGGATCCCGAGCGCATCCACCAGGTCGTCGCCAACCTCATCGACAACGCCGTCAAGCACAGTCCGCCGCACGGCCGGGTGACGGTCAAGGCGCGGCGCGGCCCGACGCCGGAGTCGCTGGAGCTGGAGGTCCTGGACGAGGGGCCCGGCATCCCGCGGTCGGAGTGGCGCCGGGTCTTCGAGCGGTTCAACCGGGGTGCCGTGCGCCGGCCGCACGGTCCGGGCAGCGACGGCGGCACGGGGCTGGGGCTGGCGATCGCCCGCTGGGCGGTGGATCTCCACGGGGGCAGGATCGGAGTGGCCGAATCCACGCGAGGTTGCCGGATTCTTGTCACTCTTCCGGGAGAGCCATCCGTGCCAAGTTGACGTAAAGTGCGGACCGGAGCCACAAGATCCACGATCATCCGGGCCGTCGAACGGCTGGTGGACACGTGTGATCAGGCAGAGCACCGGCGCAGGTCGGCCGCGGTCCGCGCGCTCGGCGTGCGCGACCTGCGTCGATGCACCCCTTTCGCAGCGCAACCGCGCTTGTTTCCCGCCATTTCCACCCCCGAAACACGCTCTTCGATGTGACTTACGCGACGATGAAGCAGCCCGACCTGACCTTCCCCCTCCAGGGGGCGTAGCCTTTATTCCCGCTGTCCATCACCTTGTGAAGCGGAAGAGGGCGGTTGCCGCCGTGTCGCCACAGTCCCCCAGTAACGCATCGAGCATCTCGACCGACACCGACCAAGCGGGCAAGAACCCCGCTGCCGCGTTCGGTCCGAACGAGTGGCTCGTCGACGAGATCTATCAGCAGTACCTCCAGGACCCGAATTCGGTAGACCGTGCCTGGTGGGACTTCTTCGCCGACTACAAGCCGGGCGCGGCCTCCGCCCCGGCTCCGGCGGGTACTGCGGCCACGGGGGCCGCAGGGACCACCACCACGCCCCAGGCGGCGCCCGCCGCCCCGGCCGCTCCGGCCCAGGCTGCGCCCGCCGCTCCGGCTCCCGCGCCGGCCCAGGCCGCCCCGAAGCCCGCGGCCGCCGCTCCGGCTCCCGCGAAGCCCGCCGCCCCGGCCCCCAGGCCGGCCGCCGCGCAGGCCAAGGCCGAGCCGGCCGCCGCCTCTGCCGAGGGCCCCGAGTTCGTGACGCTGCGCGGTCCGTCCGCCGCGGTCGCCAAGAACATGAACGCCTCGCTGGAGCTGCCCACGGCCACGTCCGTGCGCGCGGTCCCGGTGAAGCTGCTGTTCGACAACCGCATCGTCATCAACAACCACCTGAAGCGCGCCCGGGGCGGGAAGATCTCCTTCACGCACCTGATCGGCTTCGCGATGGTGCAGGCCATCAAGGCCATGCCGTCGATGAACTGGTCGTTCGGCGAGAAGGACGGCAAGCCGACCCTCGTCAAGCCGCCGCACGTCAACCTCGGTCTGGCCATCGACCTGGTGAAGCCCAACGGCGACCGCCAGCTCGTCGTGGCCGCCATCAAGAAGGCCGAGACGCTGAACTTCTTCGAGTTCTGGCAGGCCTACGAGGACATCGTCCGTCGCGCCCGCGACAACAAGCTGACGATGGACGACTTCACCGGCGTCACGGTCTCCCTGACCAACCCCGGCGGTCTCGGCACCGTGCACTCCGTGCCGCGTCTGATGCCCGGCCAGTCGGTCATCATGGGCGTCGGCTCCATGGACTACCCGGCGGAGTTCCAGGGCACCTCCCAGGACACCCTGAACAAGCTCGGCATCTCGAAGGTCATGACGCTGACGTCGACCTACGACCACCGGGTCATCCAGGGCGCCGCCTCCGGCGAGTTCCTGCGCGCCGTCGCCAACCTGCTGCTGGGCGAGAACGGCTTCTACGACGACATCTTCGAGGCGCTGCGCATCCCCTACGAGCCGGTCCGCTGGCTCAAGGACATCGACGCCAGCCACGACGACGACGTCACCAAGGCCGCCCGCGTCTTCGAGCTGATCCACTCCTACCGGGTCCGCGGCCACGTCATGGCCGACACCGACCCGCTGGAGTACCGCCAGCGCAAGCACCCCGACCTCGACATCACCGAGCACGGGCTCACCCTGTGGGACCTGGAGCGCGAGTTCGCCGTCGGCGGCTTCTCCGGCAAGTCCCTGATGAAGCTGCGCGACATCCTCGGCGTGCTGCGCGACTCGTACTGCCGCACCACGGGCGTCGAGTTCATGCACATCCAGGACCCCAAGCAGCGCAAGTGGATCCAGGACCGCATCGAGCGCCCGCACACCAAGCCGGAGCGCGAGGAGCAGCTGCGCATCCTGCGCCGGCTGAACGCGGCGGAGGCCTTCGAGACCTTCCTGCAGACCAAGTACGTCGGCCAGAAGCGCTTCTCCCTGGAGGGCGGCGAGTCCGTCATCCCGCTGCTCGACGCGGTGCTGGACTCGGCCGCCGAGTCCCGGCTGGACGAGGTCGTCATCGGCATGGCCCACCGCGGCCGCCTGAACGTCCTCGCCAACATCGTCGGCAAGTCGTACGCGCAGATCTTCCGCGAGTTCGAGGGCAACCTCGACCCGAAGTCGATGCACGGCTCGGGCGACGTGAAGTACCACCTGGGCGCCGAGGGCACCTTCACCGGCCTGGACGGCGAGCAGATCAAGGTCTCGCTCACCGCCAACCCCTCCCACCTGGAGGCGGTCGACCCGGTGCTGGAGGGCGTCGCGCGCGCCAAGCAGGACATCATCAACAAGGGCGGCACGGACTTCACCGTCCTGCCGGTGGCCCTGCATGGCGACGCGGCCTTCGCGGGCCAGGGCGTGGTGGCCGAGACCCTGAACATGTCGCAGCTGCGGGGTTACCGCACCGGTGGCACGGTCCACGTGGTCATCAACAACCAGGTCGGCTTCACCGCGGCCCCCGAGTCCTCGCGTTCCTCCATGTACGCGACGGACGTGGCCCGCATGATCGAGGCCCCGATCTTCCACGTGAACGGCGACGACCCGGAGGCCGTGGTCCGCGTCGCGCGGCTGGCCTTCGAGTTCCGTCAGGCGTTCAACAAGGACGTCGTGATCGACCTCATCTGCTACCGCCGCCGCGGCCACAACGAGTCGGACAACCCGGCCTTCACCCAGCCGCTGATGTACGACCTGATCGACAAGAAGCGCTCGGTGCGCAAGCTGTACACCGAGTCCCTCATCGGTCGCGGCGACATCACCCTGGAAGAGGCCGAGCAGGCGCTGCAGGACTACCAGGGCCAGCTGGAGAAGGTCTTCACGGAGGTCCGCGAGGCCACCGCGCAGCCCGTCGCCGGCGACTCCCACGACCCGCAGGACGGCTTCCCGGTCGCGGTCCCTACCGCCGTCTCGACCGAGGTCGTCAAGCGGATCGCCGAGTCCCAGGTCAACATCCCCGACCACATCACCGTCCACCCGCGCCTGCTGCCGCAGCTGCAGCGCCGGGCGGCGATGGTCGAGGACGGCACGATCGACTGGGGCATGGGCGAGACCCTCGCCATCGGCTCCCTCCTCCTGGAGGGCGTCCCGGTCCGCCTGGCCGGCCAGGACTCCCAGCGCGGTACGTTCGGCCAGCGGCACGCGGTGATCATCGACCGTGAGACGGGCGAGGACTTCACCCCGCTGCTGTACCTCTCCGAGGACCAGGCCCGCCTGAACGTCTACAACTCCCTGCTGTCCGAGTACGCGGCGATGGGCTTCGAGTACGGCTACTCGCTGGCCCGCCCGGACGCGCTGGTGATGTGGGAGGCGCAGTTCGGCGACTTCGTCAACGGCGCGCAGACGGTCGTGGACGAGTTCATCTCCTCGGCCGAGCAGAAGTGGGGCCAGACCTCCGGCGTCACCCTGCTGCTGCCGCACGGCTACGAGGGCCAGGGCCCGGACCACTCCTCGGCCCGCCCGGAGCGGTTCCTCCAGCTCTGCGCGCAGAACAACATGACGGTCGCGATGCCGACCCTGCCGTCGAACTACTTCCACCTCCTGCGGTGGCAGGTGCACAACCCGCACCACAAGCCGCTGGTCGTCTTCACGCCGAAGTCGATGCTGCGCCTGAAGGCCGCCGCGTCGAAGGCGGAGGAGTTCACGACGGGCCAGTTCCGCCCGGTCATCGGCGACGCGTCGGTGGACCCGGCCGCGGTCCGCAAGGTCGTCTTCTGCGCCGGCAAGGTCTACTACGACCTGGAGGCCGAGCGCCAGAAGCGCGGCGTCACGGACACCGCGATCATCCGCATCGAGCGTCTGTACCCGATCCCGGGTGCCGAGCTCCAGGCGGAGATCGCCAAGTACCCGAACGTCGAGAAGTACCTGTGGGCCCAGGAGGAGCCGGCCAACCAGGGCGCCTGGCCGTTCATCGCCCTGAACCTGATCGACCACCTGGACCTGGCCGTCGGCGCCGACGTGCCGCACGGCGAGCGTCTGCGCCGCATCTCGCGGCCGCACGGCTCGTCCCCGGCGGTCGGCTCGGCCAAGCGCCACCAGGCCGAGCAGGAGCAGCTGGTGCGTGAGGTCTTCGAGGCCTGACGTCCCCGACGCGCGGCTGGGCCGCACCCCTGTTCCGGGGGTGCGGCCCAGCCGTTTGCGCGCGCTGAGAGCTCCGGACCAAGGGGTCCTTGCACGATGAGCGCCTGATCAGGCCGCCTGGGTTGATGCCGTGCATGGCAAGGCGCCGGAGAGCCCTGGTAGGAGCTACCAGGGCTCTCCGGCAACGCGGCGAGGTGCGGCACCAGGCCGCGCGGTGCAGGCGGGCACAGTGCAAGGACCCCTGAGGGCGGGCCCGGCTCGGGCCACCCCCTCTGTTCTGAGCTCTTATCCTTGACCCATGTACTTCACGGACCGTGGCATCGAAGAGCTGGAGAAGCGGCGCGGCGAGGAGGAGGTCACCTTCGAGTGGCTCGCCGAGCAGCTGCGGACGTTCGTCGACCTGAACCCGGACTTCGAGGTGCCGGTCGAGCGGCTGGCCACGTGGCTGGCGCGGCTGGACGACGAGGACGACGAGTAGGTCTGCGCCCCGGTCCGTAGGTCCGCGGCCCGGTCCGGCGTGTGCGAAGGGCGCCCCCTCGGGGGCGCCCTTCGGCGTGTGCGGGCCCGGGGCACCGGGCTGACTCACCCGAACGGGCGGCTTGACTTTCCACGACCGCGATATATCGTGAATTACGTGAGACGCGATATGGCGTGTCGAGCCCTGTCGTGTCCGTCTGGCCGAGGAGGTCTGCCCCATGTCCGAGTGGTCCGTCGCCGAGCCGAGCAAGCTGTCGTTCGACGAGCCGGTGAGCGAACTGCACGTCCGCATCGTGGCCGGCACGGTGAACGTGGTGGGGACCGACGAGGACTCCGCCCGCCTGGAGGTCTCCGACGTCGAGGGGCCACCCCTGGTGGTGACCCATCGCGACGGGACCTTGACCGTGGCCTACGAGGACCTGCCCTGGAAGGGGTTCCTGAAGTGGCTCGACCGCAAGGAGTGGCGCCGCAGCGCGGTCGTCTCGCTGGCCGTCCCGGCGGGCACCCGGGTCGAGGTGGGCGTGGTCAGCGCCGGCGCGGTCGTCTCCGGCATCGACGGGCACGCGGAGGTGAAGGGCGTCTCCGGGGACACCACGCTGGTGCGGCTCACGGGCCCCGTCCGCGCGGACACCGTCTCGGGGAGCGTGGAGGCCCTGGCCCTCAGCGGCGACCTGCGCTTCCACTCCGTCAGCGGAGACCTGACGGTGGTCGAGGCGGGCTCCTCCGTGAAGGCCGACTCGGTGAGCGGGTCGATGATCGTCGACCTCGACCCGGCGAGCCGCCCCACCGACATCAGTCTGACCAGCGTCTCCGGCGAGATCGCCATCCGGCTGCCCCACCCGGCGGACGCGCGGGTGGAAGCCAACACCGCGAGCGGCTCGGTCTCCAACGCCTTCGAGGACCTGCGCGTCGGCGGCCAGTGGGGCGCCAAGCGCATCACCGGCCGGCTCGGCGCGGGCAACGGCAGTCTGAAGGCGACGACGGTCTCCGGCTCGATCGCCCTGCTGCGCCGCACGCCGGCGGAGGACGAGCCCATGGAGCCGGAATCGGCGACTCCGTCGGACGGATCGCCCACCGCCCCGGGGGAGAATGCCTCTCCCGGCCCGGACACCGCGCCCCCCACCGACGGCCCGGCCGACGGCACGACCGACAAGAAGGTGCTCTGACATGCCCCCCGTCTTCGCCCACGGCCGCCTCCGCCTCTACCTGTTGAAGCTGCTGGACGAGGCCCCGCGCCACGGTTACGAGGTGATCCGTCTCCTGGAGGAGCGCTTCCAGGGGCTGTACGCCCCCTCGGCGGGCACGGTCTACCCCCGTCTGGCCAAGCTGGAGGCGGAGGGGCTGGTCACCCACACCACCGAGGGGGGCCGCAAGGTGTACGCGATCACCGACGCCGGGCGGGCGGAACTCGCCGACCGCAGCGGTGAACTGGCCGACCTGGAGCTGGAGATCCGCGAGTCGGTCGCGGAGCTGGCCGCGGAGATCAAGGCCGACGTGCGCGGTGCGGCGGGGGATCTGCGCCGCGAGATGCGCGCGGCGGCGTCCGAGGCGCGCCGCGACCCGAGCCATGACACCGACGACTACGCCGGGGACGGCGAGCCGGGTGACAAGGAGGCCTGGCGCGCCGCCAAGGAGGAGATGCGCCGCGTCAAGCAGGAGTGGAAGGAGCAGGCCCGCCGGGCGAAGGACGAGAGCCGCAGGGCCCGTGAGGAGGCCCAGCGGGCCCGCCGCCAGGCCAAGGAGGCGCAGGACCGGGCCCGCGCCCAGGCTCAGGAGGAGGTCCAGCGCATAGCGCGACGCGTCCAGGAGCAGGTCCAGGACCACTTCTCGCGCGGCGACTGGCCGACGGGCGTCCGGGAGGGCCTGACCGAACTGGCCAGGGAGTTCGGCGAGTTCGGCAAGGACGTCGGGAAGGAGTTCGGCAAGGACTTCGGGTTCGGCCGCCCCGGCGGCACGGAGGGTCCGACGGCCCAGGGCCCGGTCTACTCCGAGACTCCGAAGGACTTCCCGGCCGACTACGAGCCGGCCTGGGCCCACGAGGACTCCAGCGGAGACCCGGCCCGCGACCTGGACCGCCTGCTGGACCGCTTCCGCGACGACATCCGCGACGCGGCCCGCGACCACGGCGTCACGACGGCCCAGCTGCGCGACGCCCGCCTCCACCTGTCGACCGCAGCGGCCCACATCGGGGCGCTCCTGCGATCCTCGAAGGGCTGAGCACCCGGACCGGGAAGAGGACGCGGGCCGGGGAGAGGACGCGGCTAGGGGAGAAGATGCCGCCCGGGGAGAGGGCGCTGGGCTGAGAGTTCGTGGGCCGGGCAAAGCGCCGTCCTGGGGCCGCTTGGTGCCGAGGCGAGCCCGGAAGGGCGCGCGGAGTGCCCGGACGCGGGCCAGGGAGGACGCGCGAGGGGACAGAGCGCGGGCCAGGGGGGACGCGCTGGCCCGCCGCGGTGGTGGCCGTGGTAGACGGCTCGGCCGTCGGCGCGGACCGGGGTGCCGGAACTCGAGCCGGGGAGGGCGCGGCCGGGACGGAGGTCCTGGCGGCGGCCTCGGCCGCCTCCGTCCCCGCCCTCATGCTTGCCCCCGTGGAGCGGGGAGCCTCGCGCGCCGGACGGTCAGCGAGGGTGTGCCGTCCGAGCGGGCCCGGGCGCACCCTCCCCGCCCCTCACCCTTTCCCGTCCTTCACCCGCCCCGTCCCTCACCCCGCCCCGGCCTCTCCCCCGTCGTACAGCACCCGTGCCAGGGAGGCGTGGGTGATGCCGTGGTCGGCGAGGGTTTCAGCGGGGAGGCCGGGGCCGGCGGCCAGGGCGAGGAGGATGTGCTCGTCGCCGATGCGCCGGTCGCGGTGGGCGAGGGCGATGCGCAGGGACCTCTCGAGGACGTCCTTGGCCTCCCGCCCGAAGGACGGGCGAGCCGGTCGCCCGCTCTCCCGCCGATCACCCGACATCGCCCCGACACCGTGCACCTCCTCCACCCGGGCCACGATCTCGGAGACGTCGATGCCGAGGCCGGCGAGGGCGTCGGTGTCGGCCCGGGACAGGCCGGCGCGTCGGCGGGCCTCCCGCAGGGCCTCGCCCACCCCCTCCCTGCGCTCCGGCGGGAGCCCGAGGGCGGTCAGCGCGAAGGAGCCGCGGCTCGCCTCGCGATCCAGCAGGGCGAGCAGCAGATGCTCGGGCCCCACGGTCCGCGCACCCCCGCTCTGGCACTGCGAGAAAGCGCCCCGCACCACTTCGCGGGCGTCCTTCGTGAACCGCTCGAACATCACTGCCTCCCGTACTTCTTGTGCACGGCCTGCCTGCTGACTCCGAGTTCCGCGGCGATCTCCTGCCACGACCAGCCCTGATGGCGCGCACTGCGCACCTGTACCGCCTCCAACTGCTCCAGCAGCCGGCGCAGTGCGGCGACGGCGCGCAGTCCGACCCGTGGATCGCGGTCGCCGGCGCGCTCGGCGAGATCCGTTGCTTCGGTCATGACGTCAACTTACGTTGACACACCCGTAGGCGTCAACCACAGTTGACAGACGGGGAGTGAGAAAGGCGGGCCCGGAGTCCTGATCCGGGCCCGCCGGGGGCGACGGCGACGGACCGTCAGGTATGGGTGAGCACGATCTTGCCGAACTGCTCGCCCGACGCGAGCCGTTCGAAGCCCTCACGGGCGCGGTCGAGCGGAAGCTCCTCGTCGATGACGGGACGGACACCGCTCGTGGCACAGAAGGCGAGCAGATCCTCCAGCTCGTCCTTGGTGCCCATCGTCGAGCCGACGACCTTGAGTTCGAGGAAGAAGATGCGGGTCAGCTCGGCGTGGGAGGGGCGGTCGCCGCTGGTCGCGCCGGAGATGACGAGCGTGCCACCGGGCCGCAGGGACTTCACCGAGTGGGACCAGGTGGCGGCGCCGACGGTCTCGATGACGGCGTCCACCCGCTGCGGCAGCCGCGCACCGGGCTCCACCGCCTCGACGGCGCCCAGCTCCAGGGCGCGCTTGCGCTTGGCCTCGTCCCGGCTGGTCGCGAAGACCCGCAGTCCGGCGGCCTTGCCGAGGATGATCGCGGCCGTGGCGACACCGCCGCCGGCACCCTGGACGAGCACGGAGTCGCCCGGGCGCACTCCCGCGTTGGTGAAGAGCATCCGGTAGGCGGTCAGCCAGGCCGTGGGCAGACAGGCGGCCTCCGCGAAGGAGAGCTCCTTCGGCTTCGGCAGGATGTTCCACGTCGGTACGGCGACCCGCTCGGCGAAGGTGCCCTGGTAGTGCTCGGTCAGGATGGAGCGCGGCTCGCGGGGACCGACCCCGTGGCCGGTCTGACCGATGACGGAGTGCAGGACGACCTCGTTGCCGTCCTCGTCGACGCCTGCGGCGTCACAGCCGAGGATCATCGGCAGCTTGTCCTCGGGGAGGCCGACGCCCCGCAGGGACCAGAGGTCGTGGTGGTTGAGGGAGGCGGCGCGGACGTCGACCGTACTCCAGCCGGGGCGGGCCTCGGGGGCCGGGCGCTCCCCCAACTCCAGGCCGTTCAGCGGCTGGTCACGGTCGATTCGGGCGGCGTAGACGGCGAACATGAAGCCGACGATAGGTTCCGGGGGCGGCGGGCGAAACCGGGGGGCACTGTGAGACATGCCCTCTTGCGGGCGGGGCTCCACCCCACAGGCGGACCAGAGGCAACGGGTGCACGGGCAAGCGCATGGCCCCGTCCGAGCGGACGGGGCCATGCGACCGAGCTCGTCAGCGGCGGGCGACGCCCTCCGCCCGGGCCGCGGCGGCGACCGCCGCCGTGACCGCCGGAGCGACCCGCTCGTCGAACGGCGACGGGATGACGTAGTCCGCCGCGAGGTCGTCACCGACGACCCCGGCCAGCGCCTCCGCCGCCGCGATCTTCATGCCCTCGGTGATCCGGGACGCCCGCACCTGCAACGCGCCGGCGAAGATGCCCGGGAACGCCAGCACGTTGTTGATCTGGTTCGGGAAGTCCGACCGCCCGGTCGCGACGACCGCCGCGTACTTGTGGGCGACGTCCGGGTGCACCTCGGGGTTGGGGTTGGCCATCGCGAACACGAAGGCGCCCTTGGCCATCGAGGCGACCGCGGCCTCCGGGACCGTACCGCCGGAGACGCCGACGAAGACGTCGGCGCCGGCCAGCGCGTCCTCGAGGGAGCCGGTCAGCCCGGCCTTGTTGGTGAAGCCGGCCAGCTCGCGCTTGACGTCGGTGAGGTCCTCGCGGTCCGCGGAGACGACGCCCTTGCGGTCGGCGACCGCGACGTCCCCGATGCCGGCCTCGACCAGCATCTTCGCGATGGCGACACCGGCCGCGCCGGCACCCGAGATGACGGCCCGCAGGTCCGCGATCGACCGGCCGCTCAGCCGCGCCGCGTTGCGCAGCGCCGCCAGCGTCACCACGGCCGTGCCGTGCTGGTCGTCGTGGAAGACCGGGATGTCGAGGGCCTCCTGGAGCCGGCGCTCCACCTCGAAGCACCGGGGCGCCGAGATGTCCTCGAGGTTGACTCCGCCGAACGAGGGCGCGAGCCGCACCACGGTCTCGACGATCTCGTCCACGTCCGTGCAGGCCAGCGCGATCGGAACCGCGTCGACGCCGCCGAACTGCTTGAAGAGGATCGCCTTGCCCTCCATGACGGGGAGGGAGGCTTCCGGGCCGATGTCGCCGAGCCCGAGGACGGCCGTTCCGTCGGTGACGACGGCCACGACCGAGGACTTCCAGGTGTAGTCGTTCACCAGGTCCGGCTGTTCCGCGATCGCGGTGCACACGCGCGCGACGCCGGGGGTGTAGGCGAGGGACAGGTCGTCCTTGTCGCGGATCGGGACGGTGGCCTGCACGGCCATCTTCCCGCCACGGTGCAACGCGAAGGCCGGGTCGAACGAGTCGAGGGGCTCCGCACCGCCCTCCTGGCCCGTATGGTCGGTCTCGCTCTCGCTGCGAGGATTGACGATCTCCGCTGCCACTGTGTCGTACCCCTTAGGTGTTCATGGTTTGAGGGTGGCCACTCCTGGTTGAGAAGTGGGCGGGCACCGCCCAGGGCCCAGTGGAGTTACGTACGGGCACCTGCGCGTCGGGCGCGCCGCACACGCGCCCTGAGCCCCGGATGAGGGGTGTAAAGAACCTTCTTACCGGACGGACACCACCGGCGACGAGTCCAATCCGTGCAAGGTCACACGGCGGATCTTGCAGGACCTCCACAGACGGTCGGGCCGCACCGAGGCCGGTTCCCGTCCGACGACATGTCAGTGACATGACTCATGCACCCCGGCGCGGACAAGCCCCACCCGGCCTCTTGACACGGGATCGGATCGATGCATGCACGTCGGAGCCCGGGACCGTATTCTGAGACGCAACCGCAGATCTTCCGGCCGGAAGAGCGGATTCCCGCAGATGGTCCGGCCCAGTCCGGTCGTGATGTACCGGACTGGTGGGGTTCGGGGGTCGCCCGTTATCCGATTTTGACATGGCTGGCCCCCTGAAGGCCGTAGTCCGAATGGCAAGATGCCGTCATCACACGAGGTCGCGACACCCGAAGGTGTGTGTTCTCGTCGACCCATCGGCACTCCATCCATCCGCCGGAGGCACTCACCATGACCGCACGCTCCATCCGCCGTACCACCGCCGCGCGCACCCGGCTAGCCGCGGTCGGTTCCCTCGCGGTCGCGGGCGCCCTGCTGCTCACCGCGTGCGGTGACCAGACCGACAGCGGCAGCGGCTCCTCCGATGCGTCGGGCAAGGCCAGCACCGCGCCCCTCTTCTCCAAGCTGCCGAAGGAGATTCAGGACAAGGGCGTCATCGAGGTCGGCACGAACGCCGAGTACGCCCCGATGGAGTCCGTCGAGAACGGCAAGATCGTGGGCGTCGACCCCGACATCGCCGCGGCGCTGGGCAAGCAGCTCGGCGTCGAGTTCAAGTTCACCTCCGGCTCCTTCGACGGTCTGATCACGGCGGTCAACACCGGCCGCTACGACATCGCGATGTCGTCGATCACCGACAACAAGCAGCGCCAGGAGGGTCTGGACGACAGTGGCAAGAAGCTCGGCGAGGGCGTGGACTTCGTCGACTACTTCACCGCCGGCACCGCCATCTACGTCAAGAAGGGCAACCCCAAGGGCGTCAAGTCCATCGAGGACCTCTGCGGCCAGACCGCCGCGGTGCAGCGGGGCACGACGTACGAGAAGGCCCTGCAGGACCAGTCCAAGAAGTGCACGGACGGCGGCAAGAAGGCCATCAAGATCGAGTCGTTCGAGAACGACACCGAGGCCCAGACCCGTGTGAAGTCCGGCGGCGCCGTGGCCGGTGTCAACGACTACCCGGTCGCCGTGGACCTGGCCCGCAAGGCCGACGGCGGCAACGCCTTCGAGGTCGTCGGCGAGCAGGTCGACGCCGGTCCGTTCGGCATCGCCGTCGACAAGAAGAACACCCAGTTGCGCGACGCCCTCAAGGAAGCCGTCGACGCGATCATCAAGGACGGCTCGTACCAGAAGGTGCTGGAGAAGTGGGGCGCCCAGAGCGGCGCGATCAAGGCCGCCCAGGTCAACGGCGGCAAGTGATCCTCCCAGCACCACTGAAGGGCAGTCCCCATGACTGACAAGCTCGACAAGTCCGCCGCGGGCGCGCCGCCGGCGGACCAGCCGCCGACGGGCGAGGACTCGGCGTTCTCCGGCCCGCCGGAGGCCATCAAGGCCATCCCGGTGCGTCACTACGGCCGCTGGGCCAGTGGCGTCATCGTCCTCGCGCTGCTGGTGCTGCTCGTCCTGGCGTTCGCGCAGGGCGACATCCAGTGGCAGGCGGTGTCGGACAAGCTGTTCGACTCGACCGTGATCGCGGGCGCCGGCCGCACGCTGCTGATCAGCGTCCTGGCGATGGTGCTCGGCGTCCTGCTGGGCATCGTCCTGGCCGTGATGCGGCTGTCGAAGAACCCGGTGACCAGCGGTGTGGCCTGGCTGTACATCTGGTTCTTCCGCGGCACCCCGGTGTACGTGCAGCTGCTGCTGTGGTTCAACCTGGCGCTGATCTTCCCGATGCTGAATCTCGGTCCGATCTACAAGGACGAGATGACGGACGTGATGACGCCGTTCATGTGCGCCCTGCTCGGTCTCGGCCTGAACGAGGCGGCGTACATGGCCGAGATCTGCCGTGCCGGTCTGCTGGCCGTGGACGAGGGGCAGACGGAGGCCTCGCACGCCCTGGGCATGAGCCACTCCAAGACGCTGCGCCGGATCGTCATCCCGCAGGCGATGCGGGTGATCGTGCCGCCGACCGGCAACGAGTTCATCAACATGCTGAAGACCTCGTCGCTGGTGTACGCGGTGACGTACAACGAGCTGCTGCGCTCCACCTCGGTGATCGGCTCCACGTCGTACGCCGTGATGGAGATGCTCTTCGTCGCCTCGATCTGGTACCTGGTGATGACCAGCGTGTTCAGCGTCTTCCAGTACTACCTGGAGCGGTACTACGCGCGTGGCTCGAGCCGGAGCCTGCCGCCGACCGTCTTCCAGAAGATCAGGGCGAACCTGTTCGGATCGAGGAGCGTGGCATGACCGCGATGGTGAAGGCCGAGGGCGTGCACAAGTCCTTCGGCGCGGTCGAGGTCCTCAAGGGCATCGACCTGGAGGTCAACTCCGGTGAGGTGTTCTGCCTGATCGGCCCCTCCGGCTCGGGCAAGTCGACCTTCCTGAGGTGCATCAACCACCTGGAGAAGATCAACGCCGGTCGGCTGTACGTCGACGGCGAGCTGGTCGGCTACCGCCAGAAGGGCGACAAGCTGTACGAACTCAAGGACAGCGAGGTCGCGCTGAAGCGCCGGGACATCGGCATGGTGTTCCAGCGGTTCAACCTCTTCCCGCACATGACGGCGCTGGAGAACGTCATCGAGGCGCCGGTGCAGGTCAGGGGCGTGAGCAGGGCGCAGGCCAAGGAGCGCGCGATGCAGCTCCTGGAGCGGGTGGGCCTGGCGGACAAGGCCGGGAACTACCCCTCGCAGCTCTCCGGCGGCCAGCAGCAGCGCGTGGCCATCGCCCGGGCGCTGGCCATGGACCCGAAGCTGATGCTGTTCGACGAGCCGACCTCGGCCCTGGACCCGGAGCTGGTCGGCGACGTCCTCGACGTCATGCGCGACCTGGCCGAGTCCGGCATGACGATGGTCGTCGTCACGCACGAGATGGGCTTCGCCCGCGAGGTGGGCGACAGCCTGGTCTTCATGGACGGCGGCGTGGTGGTCGAGTCCGGCAACCCGCGCGACGTCCTGACGGACCCGCAGCACGAGCGCACCCAGGCGTTCCTGTCCAAGGTGCTGTAGCTCCTCACCGGCGAAGGGGCGGTACGAGATCCTCGTACCGCCCCTTTCGCGTGCGCGGGCCCTGCGCGTCGACTGCTCGCCGTGGATCTCGAAACGGTCGACCGGGCGGGAGGGGCGGCGAGGACCGGGTCGGCGGTGGCCGGCCGCCACCACTGCGACCGGTCGACGACGCCCGCCGCCCTGGCCCGGTCCATGTGGGCGTGGCGCCGGACGCGCTCGGCCGCGTTGATCCGGGGCGTCGTGTCGTCGATCATGTGGTCCGCGTTCAGGAAGACACCGCCGTCGCGGACGAGTTCCGCGACCCGACCGTAGAGGGCCGCGACAGCGCGATGGTCATGGAAGCCCTCTTCCGTCACCTACGTAATACCCTGGAAGCACGATCAGCTGTTACTCGACCGCACTCGCGACCGTAGAGCCCCTCCGTAAGGACTGCAAGTGGAACTGGCCTATTACTCGGACTACGCCGTTCGCCTCGTCAACAGCGAGGAACCGGCCCGGGGCAGGGATTCGCTGACCTCGGCCGAGGCCGTCCGCGACCTCTTCGGCGGGAACCAGTCGGCGGCCCGCCGCGCCACCGACGCGGACGTGACCCGGTTCCGCTCGGTGCGGTCACGGCTGCGGGCGGTGTTCGAGGCGGCCGACGCGGGCGACGAGACGCTCGCGGTCGACCTGCTGAACTCGCTCCTGCTGGAGTTCCCGGTCAGCCCCCAGATCTCGGGCCACGACACCCGCGACGACGACGGCCGCCCGCTGTGGCACATGCACCTGGCCGACCACCCCTCCAACGCGACCGCCGGGTACGCCGCCATCGCCGCGATGGGCCTGGCCTTCCACCTCACCGAGTACGGCGTGGACCGCCTGGGCCTGTGCGAGGCGCCGCCGTGCCGCAACGCCTACCTGGACACCTCCACCAACCGCTCCCGGCGCTACTGCTCCGACCGCTGCGCCACCCGCGCCAACGTCGCCGCCTACCGTGCCCGCAAGCGCCTGGAGGCCGACCGGTCGGCCAGCACGGGCCTGGCCGCCGACAGCATCCAGCGCAGCACCGCGAACGGCGAGCGCTGACCCGGCCGCGGCGGCCGGTAGCGGAAGCGGACCTTGCCCAGGATCAGGTCGTCGGGCACCGCCCCGTAGTCGGTGCTGTCGCCGCCGGCGTACGCGTTGTCGCCGAGCACCCACCAGCCGCCCTCACGGCGCTCGGCGGCCCGCTTGACGACGAGCAGGTCCTGCTGGAAGGGGTGCCGCAGCACGACGACGTCACCGATCCTCACCCTGGCCCCGTACTGCACGACGAGCTGGTCCCCGTGGTGCAGCGTCGGCACCATGGACGGCCCGGTCACCTCGGCCAGTCCGAAGGGCACGGCGGCCCTCCCCCGCTCGGGCTCCTGCGACAGCTCCGGCATCGCCGGCACCTCCCCGGTCCGTTCCTCCACCAGTCCCAGTCTCGCCCCGGACTTTTGTCCTAAGCCCATGGGGGCACCCGCGAAATCCCGTCTCGCAGGGAGTAATGTCCCACCTGAGAAGACGATCACGAGGAAGGAACGCTCCATGCTTTCCCGCCTGTTTGCCCCCAAGGTCAAGGTCAGCGCGCACTGCGACCTGCCCTGCGGTGTGTACGACCCGGCCCAGGCCCGCATCGAGGCGGAGTCGGTGAAGGCCGTGCAGGAGAAGATGGCCGCCAACGACGACCCGCACTTCCAGGCGCGTGCCACCGTCATCAAGGAGCAGCGCGCCGAACTCGCGAAGCACCACGTCTCCGTGCTGTGGAGCGACTACTTCAAGGCCCCCCACTTCGAGAAGTACCCGCAGCTGCACCAGCTGGTCAACGACACCCTGAAGGCCCTGTCGGCCGCGAAGGGCTCGACCGACCCGCAGACCGGTGAGAAGGCCCTGCAGCTGATCGCCGAGATCGACAAGATCTTCTGGGAGACCAAGAAGGCCTGAGTCCTTCTTTGCGGTCTGACCTGCGATTTTTTTCTGGTTGCAGCGTCTTACGGCCCGCACCCGGCCCGCAGGCCGCCGAGCACGGCGTCCGCGGCGGTCCGGGTGCGGGTCTTCTGCGTCCGGCAGCGGCGACTCGACCTCGGGGCGGCGGCTCGACCTCGGAGCGGCGGCTCGACCTCGGGCGGCGGCAACGGCTCGACGTCCGGGCAGCATCGGCTCTGCCGTCCGGGCAGCAGCACCGGCTCGACGTCCCCAGCGGCATCGGCTCTGACGTCCGGGCGGCGTCGGGCCGGCGGGTGTCAGCGCAGGACGAGCAGGACGGCCGGCGCGAGGAGCGTCGAGTCGATCCTGTCCAGCAGACCTCCGGAACCGGGCAGCCAGCGGCCCGTCCTTGGCCCGCGCACCTCTTTGACCATGGACTCGAGCAGGTCGCCCGCCGACCGCCACCGCGAGCGCCGTCGGCCGGCTCGGCGCGGACAGCACGGCGAGCACGCCGACACCGGCCGCGGCCCCGGGCAGGGTTCCGCTCCACCGCTGGGCCGGTGACAGGGGGGAGAGCCGCGGCCCGCCGATGCCCCGGCCGGCGAGGTACGCCGTGATGTCGGCGATCGAGACCGCCACGGACAGCGCCGGCCCGCTCGCCCCGGGCGGCACCAGCGCGGCCGGAAGACTCAGCCGTGCCAGCCCTGGCAGCCCGGCGCCCAGCCGCCGCGGGCCGTGATCGACGTCGCCGGCGAGCAGGGGCACCGCGGCCACCGCGAGCGCCCCGACCGCGAGCACCCGGGGCCCCTGTCCCGGCGCCGGCCAGGCCGCGAGCACCACACCCGTCACCGCGGCGGCCAGGACGAGGGGGCCGGGACGGACGCCCGGGTTGTCGCCCTACGATCCCTGCATGAGCATCCGCATCCGCTGGACGTACGCCTTCGTGGACCGGCCCGCCGACCTTTTCGAGCGGGCCTGCGCCTTCTGGACCGCCGTCACCGACACCCGGCTGTCGGAACCGCGCGGGGAGCAGGGCGAGTTCACCACGCTGCTCGCGGAGGGCGCCGACCCGTGCGTGAAGGTGCAGGGCGTGGCCGACGGGCCCGGCGGGGCGCATCTGGACCTCTGCGTCGAGGACGTGCCCGCGTTCGTTGCGGCGGCACGGGAGCTGGGCGCGCGGACGGCCGCCGAGCACGACGGTTGGGCCGTCCTGCGGTCCCCCGCGGGGCAGTTGTTCTGCGCGGTGCCCTGGCACGGTGAGGCCGTGCGCCCGCCGGTGGTGGCCGGCAGCCGCCTGGACCAGGTCTGCCTCGACGTCCCGCCGTCCGCGTACGACGCCGAAGTCGCCTTCTGGAGCGCCCTGTTGCCGCAGTGGACGTCCCGGCCGGGTTCGCTCCCGATGTTCCACGTGCTCGCGCCGCCGCCCGGCCTGCCGGTCCGGATCCTGCTCCAGCGCCTGGACGACGACGGCCCCGTGTCCGCCCATCTCGACCTGGCCTGCGGCCCGGACGTCGACGCCGTGCGCGCCCGGCACGAGCGGTGGGGGGCGCACCTCGTCGCCGCCCACCCCTCCTGGACGGTGATGCGCGACCCGGCGGGCGGCCTGTACTGCCTGACCGGCCGCGACGCGGAGACGGGAGGCCTGCCGCCGACGGCGTCCGACACGCGCGAGGCGGTCGGACGCCGCTGAGCGGGCGGGCCCGCGCCGTACGAGCCCTGTGGTGATCACGAGCTGGGACCCTAGGGGCCCCATGTGGCGTACGCGCACGCGACGGTGGTGTGCTCCGCCGTCGGGCAGGAGGAGGGCAGCTCGTCCACGTCCGCCTCCAACAGCGGCGCGGGCTCGTCGGTCTCGTACCACCCACGCGGTTGCGGGGGCGCGGCGGAGTCCCGCAGCAGGAGGGTCGCGCCCCCGGCCACGACCACCGCCGTCGCCCAGAGGGTCACGGCCCACCGCCATCGGCGGCGGCGCGCGCCGGCCGTCACTCCGTCCGTTCCTCCACGTTCGGTCATGGATGCACGCCGGCGCCCCGGCCCTGCCTCAGGAGGCAGGGGTCGCGGGGGCGGGGCCCGCCTCCTCCGCCGGCCCGGGCCGGTCGGGGTGCCCGGCGTGATCGTGCCGCGCGTGCGGGCCGTGCCCCTGGTGGCCGTGCTGCTGGGCGCCGGGCTCGACGTACGCCCCGCAGTCGGGGTTGTGGCAGGGGCCCGCGACCCAGCGCGGAACCCAGGCACCCAGCGTCTTGTGACGCCGGACGACGGTGTCTACGTGCTGCCCGCAGTCGGGACAGACGTGGTGTTCCCTGTCCATGTCACCAGGGTAGGCCGGTCAGCGCCTGCGTGCGTAGGTGCGGACGAGGACTCCGTTGGAGAAGGTGCGCACCGACTCCAGCGTGAAGTCGGACAGGGAGAAACCGGTGCCGCCGAACATGGGCATGCCGGAGCCGTAGACCTGCGGATAGGTCTTGATGACCAGTTCGTCGATCTCGTCGATCAGCGCACCCGCGATCCGCGAACCTCCGCACAGCCAGATGCCGAGCTTTCCCTCCTCGGCCTTCAGCTCCCGGACGCGGGCCACGACGTCGCCGTCGATCACCTCGACGTTGGGGTCGGGCGAGTCGCCGAGCGTGCGGGAGGCGACGAGTTCGCGGAGGTGGCCGTAGGGGCTGGCGAGCCCGGCGTCGAGACCGACCCGGTAACTGCCGAGGCCCTGGATCACGGTGTCGAAGTGCTGGTTCTCGGCCTCCTCGATGCCGAGCTGTGCGCGGCCGGGGGTGGCGATGGTCTCGGGGTACGTCGAGGCGAGGAAGCCGACGAACTCCTCGTCGAGGAAGGCGAACATCGACGAGGCGTCGCCCTGCGGGTCCCCGATGAACCCGTCGATGGAGCAGGCGACGAAGTAGGTGAGCTTGCGCAAGCCGGTCTCTTTTCGTAGATCGATTCGTAAACCACTGTAGTTGTAGTACTCCAAACGTAGTGGCGCAAGTGTTTTCGACCCACGACTTTCCCGACGCACGCAGAAGCGGGTCCCGCGCACCGTGGGGTTGCGCGGGACCCGCCCGGCCGGAACCCCTCCGACCGCGCGGAGTCAGGGGTCGCGCGATCCGGGGTTCCGGGGTCTCGAACTCAAGTGCTGCGTCGCGTCACGAACTCCGCCAGGGAGAGCAGACCTCCCGCCGTCTCCGGGTCCGGGACCGCCCGGGCCAGCTCGGACATCGCCCGGGCCATCCGGTCACCCGCCTGTTCCTGCGCCCACGCCCGTCCGCCGGCCCGCTCGACGGCGAGCGTGGTGCGCTCCAGGTCCGCCGGTTCGTACGGACTCCCGTACAGCTCGGCCAGTTCCGCGGCGGCCGGGGTGCCGGAGGCGAGCGCGGCGACCACCGGCAGGGACTTCTTGCGGGCGGCCAGGTCGGCGCCGGCCGGCTTGCCGGTGTGCCGGGGGTCGCCCCATATGCCGATGACGTCGTCGATGAGCTGGAAGGCGAGCCCGGCCTGCCGGCCGAACGCGTCCAGCGCGTCGACGTCCTCCGCGGCCGCCCCCGCGTACAGCGCGCCGAGGGCACAGGCGCAGCCGAGCAGCGCGCCCGTCTTGGCCTCGGCCATGGCCAGCACCTCGTCGAGGGTGACCTCGGCGGGACCCCGCTTCTCCAGGGCCGTGTCGGCCTGCTGGCCGGCGCACAGCTCGACCACACAGGACGCGAGCCGGGCCACGGCCGCCGGGGACGCCGGGTCGGGGTCCTCGGCGAGCAGCCCGAGGGCCAGGGCTTGGAGGGCGTCTCCGGCGAGGATGGCGTCGGCGTCGCCGAACACCGTCCAGGCGGTGGGGCGGTGGCGGCGGGTGGTGTCGCGGTCCATCACGTCGTCGTGCAGCAGCGTGAAGTTGTGGACCAGCTCCACCGCGGTGGCCGCCCGGACGGCCGCCGCCCGGGCCGACGGCCCGCCGAGGGCAGCGGCCGCGGTGAGGACGAGGGCCGGGCGGATCGCCTTGCCGGCGTTGCCCGCGGCCGGTGTTCCGTCGGCGTGCTCCCAGCCGAAGTGGTAGCGCGCGATCCGGCGCATCGAGCCGGGCAGGGAGTCGAGGGCGGTGCGCAGCGCGGGGTCGACGGACGCCCGGGTGTCCGCCAGGATCGCCACCGCCTCGTGCCCGTCGAGGGCTGCCCGCCCGCCGTCGGCCCGGCTCCCGACGGGGCCGCCCCCTTCCTCCGTGCCGTCCGCGCGCGGCGGCCTGGTCTCCGTCACGAACTCGGTCATGGAGTCCCCCTCGCAGGGTCCGCGTCCGGTGGCGGATGCGCCACCACCGGGCGGGTACCCCCTGGGTGTACCCGCCCGGGCGGACGGGGACACGGCGGGCACGCGGGCGACGTCACCGCCAGCGGCCGATCTCGACGTTCTCCAGGACGCCCAGCGCGTCCGGGACCAGCACGGCGGCCGAGTAGTAGGCCGTGACCAGGTACTTGATGATGGCCTGTTCGTTGATGCCCATGAACCGCACGGACAGGCTCGGCTCGATCTCGTCCGGGATGCCGGACTGGCGCAGGCCGATGACGCCCTGGTCCTGCTCGCCGAGACGCAGCGCGATGATCGAGCTGGTACGGGCCTCGGTGACCGGGATCTTGTTGCAGGGGTAGATGGGCACCCCGCGCCAGGTGGGGATCCGGTTGCCGCCGACATCGATGGTCTCGGGGACGAGCCCCCGCTTGTTGAGTTCGCGGCCGATCGCGGAGATCGCGCGCGGGTGGGCCAGCAGCATCTTGGTGCCGCGCCGCCGGCTGAGGAGTTCGTCCAGGTCGTCCGGGCTGGGCACGCCGTCGTGCGGCTGGATGCGCTGGTCGTACTCGCAGTTGTGCAGCAGTCCGAACTCGCGGTTGTTGACCAGCTCGTGCTCCTGGCGCTCCTTGAGCGCCTCGACCGTCAGCCGCAACTGCTGCTCGGTCTGGTTCATGGGCTGGTTGTAGAGGTCGGCCACGCGCGAGTGGATGCGCAGCACCGTCTGGGCGATGCTCAGTTCGTACTCGCGCGGCCGGGCCTCGTAGTCCACGAAGGTGTGCGGGATGTCCGGCTCCCCGGAATGGCCCGCGGCGAGGTCGACGGCCTTCTCGCCGTACTTGTTGGTGCGCTGCTCGGGGATCGAGCGCTGTGCCTGGAGGTGCGCGCGCAGGCAGTCGGCGCGCTCCGCGACCTGGTCGACGTCCTGGCGGGACAGGATCAGGACCGTGCAGGCCGTGTCGGCGCGAGCGGTGTACTCCCAGATGGCGTCGGCGTCGAGCAGTGCCTGCTCGCCGAAGTAGGCGCCGTCGGCGAGGACCCCGAGGACCTGGTCGTCGCCGTAGGGGCCGGTGCCGACCTTCTCGACCCTGCCGTGCGCCAGCAGGTAGACCTCGTCGGTCTGACCGCCGAAGGAGGCGATGATCTCACCCGGGGCGTACTCGCGCTGCCGGCAGCGCTGGGCCAGTTCGGCCAGGGCCTCCTCGTTCTCGTACGACCGCAGCGCGGGCAGTTCGCCCAGCTCGGCGGGGATGACCTCGACGCGGTCACCGGTCTTGACGAACGTCACCCGGCCGTCGCCGACCGCGTACGTCAGCCGCCGGTTCACCCGGTACGTGCCGCCCTGCACGTCCACCCAGGGCAGATTCCGCAGCAGCCAGCGGGAACTGATCTCCTGCATCTGCGGCACGGACTTGGTGGTGGTGGCCAGGTTCCGCGCGGCCGCGGTGCCGAGACTCTGCTGCGGCTTGCCCTGCTCCGTGCGGACCTCATCGCCTACCGACATAGAGAATTGCCCTCCCGGTCATGCACGGGCGCCGTACTGCGCCGATGCACTGTTCTCGCGGCAAGCCTTCCATCACGGAGCGCGCTCGTGCTATTACACGAAAGAGCGGGAATGGATCATCGTCGCGCTGGGCAGAGCGTGTTTTCGCACCGGTCGGTGTTCGACAATGGCCCGGTGACCGACTCCGCCGCCCTGCGTCCGCGCCTCCCGTCACCCCTGACCGAGGTGGACGACGAGCGGTTCGCGCGGCACGGCGTTCGGCTGCTGCTCAAGCGGGACGACCTGATCCATCCGGAGCTGATCGGCAACAAGTGGCGCAAGCTGGCCCCGAACCTGCGGGCCGCGGCCGGGCGGCCGGTCGTCACCTTCGGCGGCGCCTACTCCAACCACCTGCGGGCCACGGCGGCCGCCGGCCGGCTGCTCGGGCTGGCCACGGTCGGCGTGGTGCGCGGCGACGAGCTGGCGGACCGCCCGCTGAACCCCTCCCTCGCCCGGTGCGCGGCCGACGGGATGCGGCTGCACTTCGTCGACCGCGCGGCCTACCGCCGCAAGAACGAGCCCCCCATGCTCGGGGCGGTGCTGCGCGCGGCCGACGCCGAGGGCGCGTACGTCGTCCCCGAGGGCGGCAGCAACACGGCGGCCGTCCACGGCTGCCGGGCCCTCGGCGAGGAGCTGCGCGGCCGGGCCGACGTCGTCGCGCTGGCCTGCGGCACCGGCGGCACCCTCGCCGGCCTGGCCGCCGGTCTCGCCCCCGGGCAGCGGGCCCTGGGCATACCGGTCCTCAGGGGCGCCTTCCTCGACGACGCCATACGGTCCCTCCAGACGGAGGCCTTCGGCGCGCCGGCCGGACACTGGTCCCTGGACGACCGCTTCCACTTCGGCGGCTACGCCCGCACGCCCCCCGAACTGGACGTCTTCGCCACCGACTTCGAGCGGCGCCACGGCCTGCCCCTGGAACGCCTCTACGTGGCCAAGCTGCTGTTCGGACTCGTCGCGCTGGCCCGGGAGGGCGCCTTCGCCCCGGGGACCCGGGTGGCGGCCGTGATCACGGGCACGCCGTTCCCCACGTGACCCGGCCCCCGGCAGGGCTCTGAGCCGCGCGGGACGGCCCCCGGGACGCCCGCCCGCTCCCCCGGAGCACTCCGCAGGAACCGTCGCCCGGCCCGCCGCCCCGAAAGACCGCGCCCGGCCCGCCGTCCCGAAGGAAACAGTCCCGGCCTCCCCTACCCCGCTTCCCGGTAGGCCGCCGCCTCCTCCAGGTCCAGCCTGCGCAGCAGCGTCCGCAGCATCTCGTCGTCGATGTGGCGGCCGTCGCGGAGGCGGACGAAGACCTCCCGTTCGGCGCTGATCATCTCGCGGGAGAGACGGCGGTAGGTGTCGTCGACGGTTTCGCCGGTGACCGGGTTGGTCTGGCCGAGGCGTTCCCAGACGGCGTTGCGGCGGCGCTCCAGGACCGTGCGCAGGCGGTCGGCGAGGGGCGGGGGCAGGATGTTGCGCTCGTCGGCGAGGAGGGCGTCCAGGCGTTCCTCGGCGACCCGGGAGGCCTGCGCCTGCGCGTTGGCCTCGGCGAGGGTGGCGGCCTGCGGGTGGGGGTCGGGGAACTTCAGCAGGCGGATCAGCGGCGGCAGGGTCAGTCCCTGGACGACCAGGGTGCCGATGACGGTGGTGAAGGTCAGGAACAGGATGAGGTTGCGGTGCGGGAACGGTTCGTCGCCGTGGTCGGCGGTGAGCGGGATCGAGAAGGCGATGGCGAGCGAGACCACGCCCCGCATGCCGGCCCAGGCGATGACGATCGGCCCGCGCCAGGTCGGGTTCTCCTCCCGCGCGCGGATGCGGGCGGACAGCAGCCTCGGCAGGAAGGTCGCCGGGTAGACCCACAGGAAGCGCACGGCGACGACCACCAGGAAGAGGACGACCGCGTACCAGGCGGCGTCCGCACCCTCGTAGGCGCCGAGGCCCCGCAGGACGACGGGCAGCTGCAGGCCGATCAGGGCGAACACCGCCGACTCCAGGACGAAGGCGACCATCTTCCACACCGCCTCCTCCTGGAGGCGGGTGGCGAAGTCGACCTCCCAGGCGCGGTGGCCGAGATAGAGGGCGACGACGACCACGGCGATGACCCCGGAGGCGTGGAACTGCTCGGCGGCCGCGTAGGCGACGAACGGGATGAGGAGGGAGAGGGTGTTCTGCAGGAGCGGTTCCCTCAGGTGTGTGCGCAGCCAGTGCAGCGGGGCCATCAGCAGCAGCCCGACGGCGGTGCCGCCGACCGCCGCCACCAGGAACTCCTCGACGCCGCCGGCCCAGGAGGCGCCCTCGCCGACGACGACCGCGAGGGCGACCTTGTAGGCGGTGATCGCGGTGGCGTCGTTCAGCAGGGACTCGCCCTGGAGGATCGTGGTGACCTTGGACGGGAGGCCGACCCGGCGGGCCACCGCCGTCGCCGCGACCGCGTCCGGCGGCGCCACCACCGCGCCCAGCACCAGCGCCGCCGTCAGCGGCAGCCCGGGGACGAGCAGGTAGGCCGCCCATCCGACGACGACCGTCGCGAACAGCACGTACCCGACCGACAGAAGCGCCACCGGCCGCAGCTGGGCGCGCAGGTCCAGGTAGGAGCTGTCGGTGGCCGAGGTGTACAGCAGCGGGGGCAGCAGCAGCGGCAGGACGACGTCCGGATCGAGGGTGTAGTCGGGGACGCCGGGGACGTAGGAGACGGCCAGGCCGACCGCGACCAGCAGCAGGGGCGCCGGCACCGGGGTGCGCCGGGCCGCCGCGGCGATCGCCGCACTGCCCGCCACCAGCAACAGCAGTGGCATCACGTCCATGTCCTGCCCACCCTCGTTTTTCCGCGCGGTCGTCCGCACGAGCGTCGTAATCTGGCAATCATGAAACAGTGCACGCACGCCGACGCGCTGCCTCACCCCGAACCCGTCCCGCTCGGCGAGACGTGTCCGGAGTGCGAGCGGGACGGCACCCACCCGGTGCAACTGCGGCTGTGTCTGACGTGCGGGCACGTCGGCTGCTGCGACTCCTCGCCGGGTCGCCACGCCACCGAGCACCACAAGGACTCCGGCCATCCGGTCATGCGGACCTTCGAACCCGGCGAGAACTGGCGTTGGTGCTTCGAGGACCACGTCCTCGTATGAGCCACCGCAGGACGGTGCGGCGGTCCAGCGGGTACGGTTCGAGCATCTGACGCCGGGGTACGTCAACCCGGCGCGCCCTCTTCCCATTTGGGTCCGCAGACCCCCTAGACACGGAGCGTGTTCACAGCTTTACTGTGAGTGACGCCAGGGGGTTGGGGTCCCGGGGACAGGACGGATGAGAGCGCGATAGCGTCACCGCTGCACCACACACGCGTTACCCCGGGGGGCGACCCTCGGCCCCGAAAAGCTTGTACCACCTTGGAGGTGAGGGTGTCCCACATCGCAGGCGAGCCCGCGACCCAGGACTTCGTGGAAGTCCGGCTGCCGGCTGCGGGTGCCTACCTGTCGGTGCTGCGGACGGCCACGGCCGGTCTCGCGGCCCGTTTGGACTTCACCCTGGACGAGATCGAGGACCTGCGCATCGCGGTGGACGAGGCCTGCGCGATCCTGCTCCAGCAGGCCGTGCCCGGCTCGGTGCTCAGCTGTGTCTTCCGCCTGGTCGACGACTCGCTGGAGGTCACCGTCTCGGCGCCCACCACGGACGGCCACGCCCCCTCGCGGGACACCTTCGCCTGGACCGTGCTGTCCGCGCTGGCGGGCAAGGTCTCCTCCGCCGTGGACGAGGACAAGACCGTTTCGATCAGCCTCTACAAACAGCGCGGCGCGGGACCCGGGCCGGCGTGAGGAACGGGGACGGGCCGGTGCGGGACGAAGAGCGCGGCACACGGGAGCTGCCGGCCGAGAGCGCCGAGAATCCAGTCTCTCCGGGCGGTTCCCCCGGCATGGCGGACGGCATCGACGGCATTCCCGAGCAGGCCCGGCCGCATCCGGAGGGCGACGTGCCCCCCACGCGGGCGGGCCTCGCGGGCGGTGCCGTGCAGGGCTCGCCTCGGGAGAGGCGGATCGGGGGCACCCCGGGCCGGGCTGAGGTGAGAGCTCGACAGAGGGCGACGGGCGGGACGATGAGCGAGCACGAGCGAGACGACGACCAGGGCGTGCAGGCCGTGCCGGGCACACAGCACGTGCCTCAGGACCGCAGCGGGGCGAAGGCGATGTTCGTCGAGCTGCGTGCGCTGCCGGAGGGCAGCCCGCAGTACGCGGAGCTGCGCAACCAGCTGGTCCGGATGCACCTGCCGCTCGTCGAGCACCTCGCGCGCCGCTTCCGCAACCGCGGCGAGCCGCTGGACGACCTGACCCAGGTCGCCACCATCGGTCTGATCAAGTCGGTGGACCGTTTCGACCCGGACCGCGGCGTGGAGTTCTCGACGTACGCGACACCGACGGTCGTCGGCGAGATCAAGCGCCACTTCCGCGACAAGGGCTGGGCGGTGCGGGTGCCGCGCCGGCTCCAGGAACTGCGCCTGTCGCTGACGACGGCGACGGCCGAGCTCTCCCAGCTGCACGGCCGCTCCCCCACGGTCCACGAACTCGCCGAGAAGCTGGCGATCTCGGAGGAGGAGGTCCTGGAGGGCCTGGAGTCCGCCAACGCGTACTCCACCCTGTCCTTGGACGTCCCCGACACCGACGACGAGTCCCCGGCGGTCGCCGACACACTGGGCGCGGAGGACGAGGCTCTGGAGGGCGTCGAGTACCGCGAGTCGCTCAAGCCACTGCTGGAGGACCTCCCGCCCCGGGAGAAGCGGATCCTCCTGCTGCGCTTCTTCGGCAACATGACCCAGTCGCAGATCGCCCAGGAGGTCGGCATCTCGCAGATGCACGTCTCCCGCCTGCTGGCGCGGACGCTGGCGCAGCTGCGGGAGAAGCTCCTCGTGGAGGAGTGACCTAGGGCCCTTCTGATGGATCTCCGTGGGAGAAGGAGCGGCGTCCGGTGCGCGCTCTCGGCGTGCGGCGCGGAAGTCCTCGTAGCGGCGCTACTTGGGCTTTCGCGCGGTGCGGCGAGAGTGCGTGCGCCGGGCGTCGCGACGCCGCGGAGATCCATCAGAAGGGCCCTAGTAGTGCTTCGTTAGGTTGTGGGCTGTCTGCGGCTGCTCCGAGGTCTGGGCAGGGGGCGTCCGCAGGTGGTGCAGGTACCGGTCCAGCACC
>NZ_JBVIAY010000026.1:0-88390 GCF_055573695.1 Streptomyces sp. NPDC030143 | reverse complement strand
CTCACTGCGGTCGGGGGAGCCATTGGCTCGTGGACGTCGGTACTGGACATGGTGTGGTCCTTCCTGCTGCTGCGGCTCGGAACCTGAGCCGCCGGTCATATGCGGGGAGAGGGACGTTGCCGCGCTCGGGGTGTGGTCAGCGCGAACCGTGCGACGCGGACGCAGCCGCCGAGTGTCCGCGTGGCGTAGTCGGTAAGGGCGAAGCGGCAGCCCATCAAGAACCGCCAGGTGTCGCCCATGGTGAACCCGGACCCCAAGCGGGTGAAGTCGGTGCCGTCGGTGCTGTGGAGAAGGTTCCCGGACGGGAGGCGCCGGGGCGGATGCCGGCGGCCGCGCACGGCGCTGGTGGTGGCCGCCTGAGCGGGGCTGGCGGGGAGCGTCGCCGCCAAGGCGGCCGGGGCGGCAACGGTAGCCACGAGCACCGCAGGCGGGTGTTTGCGGCTGAACTACGTCTGGTACATGCGAACCTCGTCATCCCTTGAACTGGCGGTACCGGTGCGCCCGTCAGAGACTGTCCGGAATCCAACGGGGTGCGACCCTGATGCGTTCGATATGCCGAACGCAGGTCGAAGTGTCGATCGAGTGGATCATAAGGTTCCGGTGAACTGCGTCAATATTTTTCGCACGATTCGCGAGCCAAAATCGCAGATTGAACCAAGCGGCTTCGGGCTCCGTGGTTATGCGGGCCTCTTGGCGCGAGGGGGAGGTAGCAGCGCGTGCGGGCGCGGGCTTGGTGATCATTACGGGCCACGCCGGCGGGTGCGCCGACCGATCAGGCGCACGTGTGCCTCGCTGCCCTGCTCTGGCTCGAGACGCTCGAAGGCACCGGCGTTGAGGGAATCGTGGCCAAGCCGCTCCCGTCGTCCTACAAGGCCGGCCGTGTGTGGGCGAAGGTCAGGCATGCGGACACAGTCGACGCCACCGTGGTCGGCTTCACCGGCACAGTCCGGCATTCGAAGGCGCTCGCCGTAGGGCGCCCTGACGGACGGGTGGCGCTGTCCCAGCGGCTGACGACGGCACTCGCGTCCGTCATCGGCCCGCGCCTGACCCCCAGGCCAAGGCGGGCGTTCACAAGGGCCGGCGACTCCTACACGCCCGCCGTCTGCAACGTGGTGGTGGGTCGTGACGGGCACGCGAGGCGACTGCTGTCGCGGTGTGCCCGGGCAGGGCGAGACCCTGGCTTGGATGTGGCGCCCCCTCCAAGCCAGGACGCACGCGCGCACCCGGCGGATCCGCCGGGTGCGCAGCCGGTTCAGGAGACCCGCTCAGGCTCCCTGTGTTCCGCCTCCGGGGCCTTCTGGAGGCGGGTGCCCTCGACGTCGAGGTCGGGCAGGAAACGGTCGAGCCAGGCGGGGAGCCACCAGGCGTGGCGTCCGGCGAGGGCGAGGACGGCCGGGACGAGGGTCAGGCGGACGGCGAAGGCGTCGATGGCCACGCCGACGGCGAGGGCGAAGGCGATGGGCTTGATCAGGGCGTCGTCGAGGGGGAAGAAGCCGGCGAAGACGGTGAACATGATCAGGGCGGCTGCGGTGACGACCCGGACGCTGTGCCGCGCGCCGTCGGTCACCGAGCGGCGGGCTACCCCGGTGTGCACCCATTCCTCCCGCATTCCGGAGACGAGGAAGACCTCGTAGTCCATGGCGAGTCCGAAGAGCACGCCGATCAGGATGATCGGCAGGAAGCTGACGACGGGACCGGTGTGGGCCAGGCCGAGGACGTCGGCCAGCCAGCCCCACTGGAACAGGGCGACGACCAGGCCGAGCGAGGCCGCCACCGACAGCAGGAATCCGACGGCGGCCTTGAGCGGGATGACCAGCGAGCGGAACACCATGGTCAGCAGGATGAGGCTGAGGCCGATGACGATCGCGATGAACGGCAGCAGGGAGTCGCTGAGGCGGTTGGAGACATCGATGTTGACGGCGGTGGTACCGGTGACGGCGACCCTGGCTCCGGTGGTTTCCCGCAGTTCCGGGGCGGCGGCACGGATGTCGCGGACGAGCCGGTCGGTGCGGACGCTGTCGGGGCCGGTCTCGGGGACGACCTGGATGACGGTCTGCGCCGAGTCGCGCGTGGGAACCGGCGGCAGCACCGCCTTGACGCCTTTGAGGTCCCGCAGCTTGCGGGCGACCTCGGAGCCCGCCTGCGTACCGGGCCCGTCGTCTGTCTCGGTCAGTACCAGGAGCGGGCCGTTGAAGCCGGGGCCGAACTTGTCGCTGATCGTGTCGTAGGCCTTGCGCTCGGTGGAGCCGACCGGGGCCGAGGCGTTGTCCGGGAGGGCCAGGCGCAGGTCGGCGGCCGGGAGGGCGAGTGTGAGGAGGAGGCCCGCGACGGCCAGGACGGTGAGCAGGGGCTTGGCGACAACGAACTTCACCCAGCGGGCGCCCAGGGTGGTCTGTCCGGCGGATCCGTCCGGGTCGGTGGCCTGCTGGGCCGCCTTGCTGCCGGATTTCGGGGTCAGCCGGGCGCCGGCGAATCCGGCGAGGGCCGGGACCAGGGTGATCGCGGCCAGGACGGCGACGAGGACGGCTCCGGCGGCACCGAGGCCCATCACGGTCAGGAACGGGATGCCGATGACGCTGAGTGCGGCCAGGGCGATGATCACGGTGCTGCCGGCGAAGACGACGGCGCTACCGGCCGTACCGTTGGCCAGCGCCGCGGACTCCTGAGGCTCGGTGCCGCGAGCGAGTTGCTGGCGGTGGCGGGAGAGGATGAACAGGACGTAGTCGATGCCCACGGCCAGCCCCAGCATCAGCGCGAGGGTGACGGCGGTGGAGGAGATGCTGACCGCCGGAGCGAGGGCGAGCAGTCCGGCGAGTCCCACGGCCACGCCGATCAGGGCGGTCAGCAGCGACATGCCCGCGGCAAGCAGGGAGCCGAAGGTGACGACGAGGACGAGCACGGCGACGGCGACACCGATGATCTCGGACGGACCTATGTGCACGCCGTTGCTGCCGTAGACACTGCCGCCGACGGAGGTCCGCAGCCCGTTCTCCTGGGCCGCGTGGGCGGCCCGCTCTATGGCGTCCAGCGACGAGGCGCGCACCTCGGCCCGTTGCACGGAGTACTGCACCTGCACGATCGCCGTGCTCCGGTCGGCCGAGACGGCGCCGGTGACGGCCGGGCCCATGACGGCGCTGACCTGTGGTGCCTTCGAGGCCGCGGCCTCAGCTCCGGCGATGGCCGCGGTGAAGCGGGCGTCGGTGACCAGGCGGCCCTCGGGTGCGGTGAAGACGATCTGGGCGTTCACCCCCGAGGCTTCGGGCAGTGTCCTGCCGAGCGTGTCCAGCGCGCGTTGTGACTCCGTCCCCGGCACGGTGAAGCGGTCGTCGAGCTTGCCGCCGAAGACGCTGACACAAGCGATGAGCGCGGCCAGGACCACGAGCCAGATGCCGAGCACGAGCTTGCGGTGGCGGTAGGCGCTGCGGCCCAGCCGATGGAGCAGGACTGCCATGGCGAACTCCCAAGGTCGGTGAGGCATTCCCGGTGGTCCTGACGCGGACGCGGGACGAAAGGCGGAACGGGTCGGCCCTGCGCCGTTGAGCGGCTACGGGCATGAGGCATGGGGTGCCGCCGGGCGGCATCCGAGCTGCTTCGCCACCGACTTTATCAGTCGACCATGTCTATTGACCAAATCATTCAACTAAAGCTTCTGACATTGTCACTCGACCATGTCGTGTGTATGTTGGTGGTCACCGGAGCGCACCACCCTCGGGAGGCCAGGTCATGGGCCTGCGCCCTTTTCCCTACGGGCACTTAGGCAGCGCCGGGACCACCCCCATGACAAGGAGTGATCATGAGCAGCACACAGGACCGGGACACCGCCAGGTCACACCTGGCCCGCAGGGCGGATGTAGTCGTGATCGGTGCCGGGCTGGCCGGTCTGACAGCGGCGCGGGAGCTCGTCGCGGCGGGCAAGTCGGTGGCCGTGCTGGAGGCCCGGGACCGGGTCGGCGGCCGGTTGCTCAACCACCACCTCGGCGACGGACAGGTCACCGAGATCGGCGGCCAGTTCGTCGGCCCCACCCAGGACCACATCCTCGCCCTGGCCAAGGAGGTCGGCGTGGACACCTACCAGGCCGCCGTCCCCGGCGAAACCGTCTACGTCAACGACGGCAAGGCCAAGCGGTTCACGGGCCACACCCCGCCGGACCTGTTCGCGCTGCCGGACATGGGAATCGCCCTGGCCCGCATCGGCCAGGCCGCGGCCAAGGTGGACCCGGCGGCACCGTGGCGGGCCCCCAACGCCCGTGAACTGGACGGCATGACCTACGAGACCTGGCTGCGCAAGGCCGAGATCACCGGCGACGCCGTCGACATGATCAACCTGTTCCTGAACTCCGCCTACGGCGGCGAGGCCCGCGACGCCTCCGCCCTGTTCAGCCTCTGGTACGTCTCGACGTTCGGCAACGAGGCCAACCCCGGCACCATGGAGCGCGGCACCGGTACCACCGGCGGTGCCCAGGACAGCCGATTCGTCGGCGGCTCCCAGCTCGTCGCGCAGCGCCTCGCCGAAGAACTCGACGGCCGCGTCCACCTGTCGGCGCCCGTGCGGCGCATCAGCCAGGACTCCACCGGCGTCACCGTGGTCTGCGACGCCGGCGACTGGCGGGCCGAGCGGGTCATCGTCGCCGTACCGCCGCTGGTGGCCTCGCGGATCGTGTGGGACCCGCTGCTCCCGGCGCAGCAGGACCAGCTCTTCCAGCGGCTGCCGTTCGGCACCCTGATGAAGTGCGTGGCCGTCTACGACAAGCCGTTCTGGCGCGAGGACGGATTGTCCGGCATGGGACTGCTGCGCGGCGGCTCCCCCATCCGCGAGATGTTCGACAACACCCCGCCCGACGGCGGACCCGGCGTGCTCATGGGCTTCCTCGGTGGCAAGGAATGGCGCAAGTGGGCCCACCGCCCGGCCGCCGAACGCCGCGGCGCCGTGCTGCGCTGCTTCGCCCAGGTCGTCGGGGACCGCGCCTTCGACACCGTCGACTACGTCGAGCAGGACTGGACCGCCGAGCAGTGGACCCAGGGCGGCCCCACCTCCGTCGCCGCCCCCGGCGTGCTCACCGACTTCGGTCAGTGGAGGGACCGCCCCCACGACCGCGTGCACTTCGCGGGCGCCGAGTTCTCCCCCTACTGGAACGGCTACATGGACGGCGCCGTCCGCTCCGGCCGCCACACCGCCAACGAACTCCTCCACCAGCACTGAGCGCGAGAACCACCGACCAGCAAGGAAACCCTGCCATGAACCGTTTCGTCGTCGCCGAGACCGCCGTCATCGAAGCCCCCATCGCGCGAGTGTGGGACGTCATCTCCCGCACCGACCGGTACGCCGAGTGGGTCGCCGGCGCCATCGAGGTCACCGACCACCACGGCGTCGCCACCGTCGGCAAGACCTACTCCGAGCGCAACCGCACCCTCGGCCCCCTCAAGACCGACTCGGTCTGGACCGTCCAGGAGATCGAACCCCTCAAGCGCCGCGTCGACACCGGCACCGGCTTCGCCCCGCTCCAGGACGTCACCAACATCTTCGAGTTCCGCCCGGTCCACAGCGCCGACGGCCGGGAGGCGACGGAGATGCTCTACCAGGTCGAGTACACCATCGGCCTCGGTCCACTGGGCCTGCTCCTCGACTCCCTACAGCAGCCCGCGATGCGCGCCGGCATGCGCACCTCCATGGCCAACCTCAACACCCTGCTCCGGTCCGAGCGCTCGACGACGGTACGTTGACATGCCGGCGACGCATGAGTCTGCCGAAGAACAGCGTGGCGCTGTGGCGGTGGCGTGCCATCGCCTTGCCACCGAGGGACTGTTGATCGGCACGGCCGGTAATGTGAGCGTGCGCGACGGCGACCGGATCGCGGTCACCGCGACCGGCACGGTCCTGGGAAAGTGCACGCCCGAACAGGTGACGGTGGTCGGTTTGGACGGCGGGATGCTCGCCGGGGACCTGGAGGCGAGCTCCGAACTGGAGCTGCACCTGGGGATCTACCAGCGGTACAGTCCCGGCGCGGTGGTGCACACTCACTCGCCCCAGGCCACCGCGCTGTCCCTGGTGCTCGACGAACTTCCGTGCGTCCACTACCAGCAGTTGCTGCTCGGTGGTTCCGTACGTGTGGCGCCGTTCGGCGTCTTCGGCACCCCGGAGCTGGCCGAGCGTGTCCTGGCGGCGCTCGACGGCAGGTCGGCGGCGTTGATGGCCAACCACGGCGCCGTCACGTTCGGGCCGACGCTCGCCAAGGCCGTGGAGAACGCGCTGCTACTGGAGTGGCTGTGCGGGCTTTACCTGCGTGCCGCCCAGATCGGTACACCGCGGGTCCTGGATGACAACCAGCAGACGGCCGTCGTCACCGCGGCGTTGCGGCGCGGCTACGGCACCACCCGTCCCAGAGGAGAGGACAGCACCCGATGAGCCAGACAGTCATTGCTCTCGGTGCCCACGTGTTCGACGTGCAGGTCCGGCCCGTCGAGGGCATTCCTGAAGGCCAGGGCGCGGCCCTGGTGGACCAGATCCGGTTCGGCCCGGCGGGCACGGCTGCCGGTACCGCGTTGATACTGGCCAAGCTGGGAGCGGCTGTGCGCACCGCAGGCGCGGTGGGCACCGACCCGATCGGCGACCTGCTGCTGAGCATGCTGGCCGGCCACGGCGTGGACACCTCGCTCGTCCTGCGCCGCGACGACGCGCAGACCTCGGCCTCGGTGCTGCCCATCCGACCCGACGGCAGCCGCCCCGCATTCCACGTCCTGGGCGCGAACGTCGCGTACGGGCCGGACGACGCTCCCCACACGGAGATTGCCGGGGCCACCCATCTGCACATGGGCGCACCCGAGCTGATGGGCGGTGAGGCCGCGGCGAAGATTCTCGCTCGCGCACGGGCCGCGGGTGTGGTCACCTCCGCCGACCTGCTCGTCTCCGGCGACAGCGGCTTGTTCGACTGGATCGCGCTCGCGCTGCCGTATCTGGACTACCTGCTGCCCAACGAGGACCAGGTGCTCGGCCTCACCGGCGCAGCAACGCTGGAGGACGGTGCGCGCAGATTCCTCGCGGAAGGGGTCGGCTGCGTCGCAGTCACCCGGGGAGCACGCGGTGCGCTGGTGGTCACGAAGGACGACGTGATCGAGATCCCGGCCTTCGCGGTCGACGTGGTGGACACCACCGGCTGCGGCGACGCCTTCTCTGCCGGCTTCCTGCGCGGACTCGGCCTGGGACGCGGACTACGGGAGTGCGGCGTGCTCGGCTGCGCCGCCGCCGCGCTGGTGGCACAGGGACTCGGCAGCGACCACGGGGACTTCGACCTCGTCACCGCCGACGTCTTCGCCACCACGGCCGCCATCCTTGAATGCCGCTGACATGGACGGCATCGACACCACTCCGACGCCCGGCGCTGAAGCCGCGGCCACCGTGTCCCGACTGCGTGCCGCCTTCGACTCCGGCCGCACGCGGCCCGTGGCCTGGCGTCGCGCCCAACTGCGGGCTTTGCGAAGCCTGTTGGCAGACCACGCGCCGGAGCTGGGAGAGGCTCTCAAAACCGATCTCGGGAAGAGTCCGACGGAGGCGTTCACCACCGAGATCGGGTTCACCGTCAACGAGATCGACCACACGCTCGCCCACCTGAACGCGTGGACGCGTCCGCGTCGGACCGGTGTTCCGCTCGCGCTCGCACCCGCCCGCGCCCGGCTGGTCCGGGAGCCCTTGGGCACCGTTTTGATCATCAGCCCGTGGAACTACCCGGTGCAGTTGGCACTGGCGCCCCTGGTCGGCGCACTGGCCGCGGGCAACTGCGCCGTCATCAAGCCCAGCGAACTCGCCCCCGCCACCTCCGCGGCCCTCGCCCGACTGCTACCGCTCCACCTCGACCCGCAGGCGGTGGCCGTGGTCGAGGGCGGCGTCCCCGAGACCACGGCCCTGCTGGAACAGCGTTTCGACCACATCTTCTACACCGGAAACGGCACCGTCGGCCGGATCGTCATGACCGCCGCCGCACGCTACCTCACCCCGCTGACCCTGGAACTGGGCGGCAAGAGCCCCGCCGTGGTGGAACCCGGCACCGACCTGGCCACAGCCGCCCGCCGCATCGTCTGGGGCAAATTCATGAACACCGGCCAGACCTGCGTCGCACCGGACTACGTCCTCGCCGTGGGCGAGACGGCCAGCGCCCTCGAACCACACCTGGCCTCAGCCATCCGCGAGATGTACGGCGACGACCCGGCCACCAGCCCCGACTACGGCCGGATCGTCAACACCCGCCACTTCGACCGGCTCGTCGCCTTCCTCAAGGACGGACGCACAGTCGTCGGCGGAGACCACGACCGCGACAGCCGCTACATCGCCCCCACCGTCCTCGCCGACGTCGACCCCTGCGCCCCGGTGATGAACGAGGAGATCTTCGGACCCGTCCTGCCCATCGTCGCCGTCCCCGACCTGGACACCGCCATCTCCTTCATCACCGAACGCGACAAGCCCTTGGCCCTCTACGCCTTCACCGCCTCCTCCCACAGCAAGCACCGCCTGACCACGCAGACCTCCTCCGGCGCCCTGGCCTTCGACGTCCCCAACGCCCATCTGACCGTCCCCGGCCTGCCCTTCGGCGGCATCGGCGAAAGCGGCTTCGGCCGCTACCACGGCGAACACTCCATCGACACCTTCAGCCACACCAAGGCCGTCCTCAGCAAACCACTCTTCCCCGACCTGCTCCGGCTCGCCTACCCACCCTTCACCACCTGGAAAGAACGACTACTGCGCCTGCTGCTGTGACACGCGCGGTCCCCGCTGCAGCAAGACGACGGCCGCTTCGGGAGCATGGCCCGAGTGGCATCACCGTTCCTACGGGAAAGCCAGCCAGCGGCTGACCGCGGTCTACGATGGGAACCGGTGGTTGAAGGACCGTGCGGTCGCCAGGAGCGCGAGGACGAGCGCGGCGGGTATCGCGTAGGCGAGTCGGAAGTGGCCGGTGGACCCGTGGACCCGAGGATTCCGCTGGCGGCCCCGCCGGCGAGCACACCCGTGTAGTTGAAGACGTTGCTACGGGCCAGGACCGCTTCGGCCGCCCCCGGTCGCAGGCGTCCGGCGGAGGCAAGGCACAGGGGGGACGAGTGCGCAGACCCCGAGCCCGGTGCCCGCGGCGGCCAGGAGGGCGCGTTTCCGGGGTGCCGACCCAAGAAGGCGGCCACATATTGTCGAGTGACCTGATCACGAGACTTAGTCGCCTAAGATGGAGCCATGGCTCACGTATCCGCGGCGGAGCGCCGCCCCCAGCTGATCAAGGCCGCCATCGACCTGATGACCAGGGAAGGCGTCGCCGCCGGCAGCACCCGCGCCATCGCCGCCGAGCTGGGGGTGGCACAGGCGACCGTGCACTACACCTTCGGCACGAAAGAAGACCTCTACCGGGCCGTCATGGAGCAGGTCACCGACAACCTGGTCGCCCAGGTGGAGCGGGCCGCACCCACGGACGCGAGCTTCGAGGAAACCATCGTCACCCTCGCCGAAGCGTTCTGGCGCACGGTCATCGAACAGCCCGAGGCCCATCAACTGCTGACCGAACTCAGCATGCTCGCCCTGCGCACGCCGCACCTGAAGGAGGCACTGCACAGCCACTACAGCCAGGTCCTGGCGGTGACGGCAAAGCTGATCAGCGAGGCCGCCGAGCGCACCGGCCACCAGCTGGCCCAGCCCGCCGAGACGATCGCGAGGTTCTTCCTCGCGGGCTTCGACGGACTGACGATGCAGCACCTCTCCCTGCCCGACGAGGAGGCCGAACGAGTCTGCCTCGGGGCCTTGATCTCGGCCCTCCTGGCCATGGCCTGAGGTGACCCCCCGGGGTTGGTGGTGGAAGTCGGCGTCGACGTCGCTCGCGACGCCTCCGGCCGGCGGCGCCACCCCGCACGCCTGCACCATGCCCGCCCCGACCTCTCCCCCGCCGACATCCCCCGCGGCCGGGGGCCGTGTGCGACGTACGCACACGTCCCCGGCCGCGCGACGTCACCGCCGCGCTGACGACGGCTGGGCGCGGCGGTCCCGCCGACGCGCAACCGGCTGAGCGCGCCCGATCCCCGAAGCGTCCGCGCCGCCCATCAACGTTCTCGGCAGGGTGGGGAACACAGCGCACCCTCGAGGCCGTCCTGGTCCAGCCGGAGGTCGTGATGGAAGTCGATATCGACGTCGCCCGCGACAGCGCCGGACGGTGGCGGCACCCGGCCCGCCCGCACCGCATCCGCACGGACGTCGACGTCCAGGAGGTGCCGCTGTTCCGCGAAGGCCGCACCTTTTCAGCTTGTTCTTTAACCTCCGTCCCTACTCTGACGCTCCCCCTTAATGGGGTGATCATGACGAGCTGATCCGACACACTGGTTCAATGCGGCACGATGATGAACAGCCTTTGTCCGGTGGCAACGTCAGTGATGGTGTCGTTCGCGTCGGGGACACCGTTCGCCGTCCCGCCGGACCATGGACTCCCGCCGTGCATGCCCTGCTTGCCCACCTGCACGAGGTGGGATTCAGCGCGGCGCCTCGTCCGCTCGGCATTGACGATCAGGGGCGTGAGGTGCTGACCTTCATGCCGGGAGATGTGGTCTGGCCCGACCGGTTCTCGTTGATGGAACCCGCTCGACAACTGGCTCGCGTGGCACGGCTGATCCGGGACTTCCACGACGCCGTGCAGAACTTCACGCCGCCCTCCGATGCGCGGTGGCAGACGCTGATCCCCTCTGAGGGCAGTGACATCATCGCCCATAACGACCTGGCCCCCTGGAACCTCGTGGTCGCAGACGAGGCGCGGTGGGCCTTCATCGACTGGGACGCTGCAGGTCCTGGCTCGCGCCTGTGGGATGTCGCATACGCCATTCACGGGTTCATCCCGCTGTCCGCGCATCCGGACTGGCAGAGCCCGGACGCGGCGGACCGACTGCGAGTCTTCGCCGACGCCTACGGTCTGGCTGAGTCCGAACGCCGTCGGTTGGTCCCTCTACTGGGGCGCCGTACGCGTTCCATGCACGACTTCCTGCGCGACCAGGCAGCCCAAGGAGCCCCGCCCTGGGCAAGGCTGTGGGCTGAAGGCCACGGCGACGCCTGGCGAAACGACGCCGAATACATCGAGCAACGCGAAGACCAGTGGATGCAGGCCCTGCTCGCTAGCTGAGGCATCAGTGCCCGTGCCTGGCTCCTGGCATCGAACGACATCTCGAACTGGATCACTCACCTGGGCATTCGCCGGACATTGAAGCGGCCTTCGCCTGATCATGTGCTCCGACCAAGGTGCACCGATCGAGACGAAGGCCGTGAAGGTGAGTCTGCTGCCTGACGCTGATCCCGGGGAGGCGTTCGCGCAAGCGTCACGCTTCCGGGAGGACTTATTCGACTGCCTGTCAGGCCCGCCGCCTCACGCAGACGCTTGCGCTCTGCGGGGACCGGCAGGTCGTCCTGCGCGACTTGCTCCAGCGGCGCATCGACGGCGCTGAATAGCTCGTTCGTGGATACAGAGGTCACCTCCAGTAGCGCATTGATTCGCGCACTCAATCGCGCATGAATTGCGCACCGATTGGAGTGCAACACAAGGGCGGGTAAGCGGCGCAACGGCCGTTCTCGCAGGTCAGGATCGCAACAGGGGTGAGTCGCAGTTCTCTGTTGCATCACGTGTTGCGCGCGGCGGCGGCAGCGTCCGATGCGGCGGCATGGCGACGCTGCAGAACGCAGGCCGGCTGCCAGGCTGGGCACATCTGACCCGCAAGGTGATCGGGAGCTCTACCGTGTGCCGTCGACGAGGCCGGGTTCTCCGGGGCAACGGCCGCCGGGTGGTGACGCGCGGTGTTCCTCCTGACTCCCCTGCAGCAGAGCTGAGAACCGCGAGCGGCCCGCCGTACCAGTGTTCCTGGTGCGGCGGGCCGTTCCCTGTTCGGGTGGCCGGCCCTGGGTCGGCCTCACACGAGGAGAACCCGGAAGGCGTTCAGACCCCGGGAGTGGGGGTCATCCGGTGGCGAGGGTGGTCCACTTCTGGTTGGAGCCGCCGTGGCAGTCCCACAGGTGGAGTTGTGTGCCGTCGGCGGTGGACGCACCCGGAATGTCGAGGCAGCGGCCCGAAGCGGGGTTGCGGTAGCCGCCGTTGTAGGGCTGCCAGACCTGGTTGGCGCCGCCGTGGCAGGACCAGAGCTGCACCTTGGTGCCGTTGGCCGTGCCCGCCCCGGCGACGTCGAGGCACTTGCCCATGGAGCGCAGGGTGCCGTCGGTGTAGGCGGACCAGAGCTGGTTGGCGCTGTCGCTGCATCCCCACGTCTGGACGGCGGTTCCGTCAGCGGTGGCGGCGCCGTTGACGTCCATGCACTTGCCGGCGATGCCGGACTGCACGCGTGCGGGGGCGGGGGCGGGGTTCCTCAGCCACCCGGCGCTGTCCGCGGACCGGATCCCGCGGTGGAAGGCGTCGGCCATTTTCTGGAAGCCGGAGTCGTTGGGGTGCAGCGCGTCGACCAGGTCGGCCGTGGTCAGGCTGCTCATGTCCACGTATGCGACGCGCTTGCCCGCGGACTGTGCGTCCCGCACGATCTGGGGGATCGCCTGGTTGTAGGCGGCCCGGTACTGCTCCTCGGAGCCGCTGGTGGACACGACCAGGGAGGCCACGAGGACGGTCGCGTCGGGGGCGGCGGCGGTGATCTGGTCGACCAGCGACCTCAGCCGGGCGGTGGCGGTGGAGACCTGGTAGCTCTCGTTGAGGTCGTTGGTGCCGATATGCAGCGTCACGACGTTGGGCCGGTAGCGGGTCAGCGAGGCGTCGGTGAGGGCGGCGACCTGGTGGATCTTGTACCCGGGGTGGCCTTGGTTGTCGTTGTCGGACATCGAGCCGCTCCGTTCCGTGCCCACGAAGTCCAGCGGATGCCCGTCCGCCGCGAGCCTGTTCCACAACGGCCCGCGGTAGCCGTCGCCGTTGCTGCTGCCCAGGCCCCAGGTGATCGAGTCACCCAACGGCATGACCCGCAAAGGGGTGTCGGAGGCGGCGGAGGCAGGGGCCACACCCGCCGCCGTCACCCCGAGCACGGCGGCGACAAGCGTGACCAGGGGGAAAATCCAGGGCTTTCTCATACAGGCGTCCTCTTCTGCGAGTGATGGTGAATTAGCGGGTGGGGGGATAGCCGTTGGTGCCAGCCACTCGGCACCTGTTTTGCTACCGATCTGGGCCGGACAACTCCGCCCTCACTGAGCGTCCCGGCGGCTCACACCGCGAGGATCTGCCAGTCCTGGTTGGAGCCGCCGGTGGAGGGCCACTGGGTGACCTTGGCACCGGGCCGTTCGCTCATGGTCGGGGTGGGCTCGCGTAGTCGCGGCAGGAAGGCGGCCCGGAAGGGAGGAACCCCGGCAGACGTGCGGCTGGGGTTCCTCAAGGTGGTGGGTCGGTCAGCGGGTGGGTTCGCCCACGTCGTGGACAGCTCGTCCACGCGTCGGCGGGCCGACCCGCGTCGCAGTCACCGTTGAGCGGGTGGGGTCAGCGCTGCAGGGTGAGCAGGCCGGGCCGGTACGGCAGCGACAGGTAGTCGGTGCCATCCGGTGAGGGACCCCTGCCCTGGTAGAGGAACTGCAGGTTGCAGGGGTCGATGGTCATGGTCTGGTCGGAGTTGACGCGGATCATGTCACCGTGGCTGATGTCGTTGGTCCAGGTCTGGTTGGTGTTGGCCTTGCCCGCGAAGGGGTTGCTCTCGGTGCCGGCCTGCTCGGTCCACCTGTCCTTCAGGCTGGTGGCGGTGAAGGAGCGGAAGTAGCGCCCGTTGGCACCCCGCGCCTCGACGATCATGAGGTACTGGTTCTGGCCCTGGACCTTGTAGACCTCCGGGGCCTCGAACAGGCGCTCCTCGGTGTCGCTCATGACCGTCTCGTACGACGAGCCGAAGCTGCTGGGGAAGTTCGCGAGCGGCATGGTCGACTTGAAGATGCCGCCCTTGTCATTGGCGAAGAACAGGTACATGTTCTGGTCGTCGGCGATCAGGGTCGGGTCGATCGGGCCGCCGACGGGGAGGCTGCCGGTGAACAGCGGCTGCGGCGCGGACCAGCTGTTGGGGTTGGTGGGGTCGCTGGACGTGCGGTAGGTGAAGGGCCAGGCGGTGTCCCACCCGTTCGAGGCCATCACCCAGATGTTCTTGGTCGAGAGGTAGAACAGTTCGGGCGCGATCACCGAGCCGCTCACCTTGCTCTGGGTGGCTGTCCCCATGTCCGACCAGTTCGTGAAGGGACTGAACATCGTCGCGCCCCACGCCTTTCCGTCGGAGGTGGTGGCGTAGACCAGATTCTGGCCGTTGATCTTCGCGGTGGTGAAGTCCTTCACCGCGAGCGCCCCGTTCTGCGGCTGCGCCAGCGGACCGGTCGAGGACCACCGGTACGTCGACGGAAGTGCGCACGTGGTGGACGTCCCGGACAGGCCGGTCCACTTCTGGTTGTTGCTGCCGGTGCAGTTCCACAGCTGTACCGCCGTGCCGTTGGCCGTGGCGCCGCCGCTGACGTCCAGGCACAGCCCGGACTCCACGGCGACGATCGTGCCGTCGGCGTTCGCCCGCCACTGCTGGTTCGTGCCGCCGTTACAGGACCAGATCACCGGCCGGGTACCGGCCGTGGTGGCGTGGTTCGGAACGTCCAGGCACTTGTTGCCGTACACGGTCAGCTGGTTGTTGTCCGTCAGCGTCCACCGCTGGTTGGTACCGCCGTTGCAGTCCCAGATCTGCACGTTCGTGCCCTCGGTCTGGCTGGCGCCCGGCACATCGAGGCACCGGTTGGAAGCGACGCCGCGCACGGCGCTGGTGGTGGCCGCCTGAGCGGGGCTGGCGAGGAGCGTCGCCGCCAGGGCGGCCAGGGCGGCGACGGTGGCGGCGAGCACCGCAGACGGGTGTTTGCGGCTGAAACTGCGTCTGTGCATGCGAACCTCGTCATCCTTTGAGGTAGCGGCTCCGGTTGGTCCCGTCAGAGGCTGTCCGGAGGCCGACGGGTGCAGCCCTGACGTGTTCGACATATCGAACGAGGGTCGAAGTATCGAAGTGTCGATCGACTGGATCATAAGGTTCCGGTGGACCGCGTCAATATTTTTCGCACGATTCGCGAGCCAAAATCGCAGATTGAACCAGTCGGCTTCGGATTCCGTGGATATGCGGGCCTCTTGTCGCAAGGGGGAGGTAGCAGTACCTGCGGGCGCGGGCTGATGATCATTACGAAGCCCGACGGCGGGTTCGCCGACCGATCAGGCGCGCGTGTGCCTCGCTGTGCCGCTACCGGCCTCAGCCACACTTCAAGGTTTGCGTCAGAGCAGCACGACGAACACCGTCGACTGCTTCATGATCGACCGTAAAGCCGTTGGCCTGTGGACAGAGTTCGCTGAGAAGCGCGTCCTGAGCTGCGGGTTGTGGACAACTTCGCGGGCCAAAAATCCGCAGGCGCCCCAACGGTGGAGCACGGTCGGTACAACGGTGAGAGGGATCAATCCGGGGAGGGACTACATGACCGAACACGAAGAAGCAACGGAACGCGCAAAGCGGTACGAAAGACTCGCCGGGGTCCACGCCAAGAAGGCACAGGAGGGCGATACAGGCGCGGCACAGCTTGCGCAAACGTTCGCGTCGTTGGCGGTCGCGGCCCGGATGCAGCGCATGGACTGGCGTATGCGAGTGCTCAGTGACCAGTTGGGAGACGTCCAGAAGTCGATGGACCTTCTCCGGCGCAAGCTGCCCGAACGGTGACACCCATCAGCTGGCAGCTGCCGTGCTTACCGTGGGGCCGTGACCACTACCTCGTAGGGCGTAGGGCGCCCTGTGGAGCAAGCCCATCTGGCCGGGCGCTGTTCAGCAGATCAGCGTCGGCGCAGTTCCTCGGACCAGGCCCGCAGCGGGCCTGCCAGGGTGAGGTTGTCGCCGCGGCTCACGGTCTGGAGCAGTTGGGCGCACACGGTCGCTTCGGCGGCGAGGCCGGCCGGGCTGCCCAGGACGGGGAATGCGGCGCGGACGCGGGCGGCAGTGTCCGGCTTCAGCAGCGAGTAGGCGTAGAGCGTGGCGCTGTCGAACGCTTCCGGAGCGCGGCCCCTTCCTTCCCAGTCCAGCAGGCGCAGCGGCGAGGTGAGGTTTGCCGGCGTTGTCACGTTGTTGGGTGTGTGACTGCCTGACGGCGCGTCGGGGCAGGGTGGGCTTGGGAGTCGGGCCTGTGCTCAGGCCGCGGTGGCGAGGCCGGCGACGCCGGTGATCTGCTCCCAGATGGCGAAGCGGATGCTCATCTCGGCGCGGTAGTTGTGTGCGGTCATCAGGTGTCGGCGGGGGCGGAAGTGGGGCGAGACACCGCTGAACGCGGACAGAAAACGCTGGGCTGCACCAACGCCGCGGAAGCCCTTCATCGCCCGTTCACGCTGCCTGGTTGGCTGGTGGCTGTTCTCCGCCCGGTTGTTCAGGCCCTTGTGGGAGCGGTGTTCCACGAGGGCATGACCTCGCGGTGGGCCGCGCCGTAGGAGCGGAGCTTGTCGGTGACGACCACCCGCGGCACCGCACCCGTCTTCTTCAACAGGCGACGGAAGAAGCGCCTGGCCGCGGCCTTGTCCCGGTGGTTCTGCACGAGGATGTCGAGCACCATCCCGTCCTGGTCGACGGCCCGCCACAGGTACTTCTGTTCCCCATTGATCTTGATGAAGATCTCGTCCAGGTGCCACGTGTCCCCAGGCCGGGGCTGTCGGCGGCGCAGCGCGTTGGCGTAGGTCTGCCCGAACTTGGCGCTCCAGCGGCGCACCGTCTCGTAGGAGACGACGATCCCGCGCTCGAGCATCAGCTCCTCGACCTCGCGGTAGGACAGAGGGAAGCGGTGGTACAGCCACACAGAGTGGGAGATGACCTCGACCGGGTACCGGTGCCCCTTGTAGGACAGCGACACAGCCCCCACAGACAGCCCCCTCCAGTCCAGCGCGATCAACCAGAAGATCATCCCACCCGGCCAAATAACGTGACAGCGCCCGCTGGAGCGGTCCACCCACTCCCGGCTCTTGTGCGCCTCGAACGGGGAAGCAGCACGCCGATAGCCTTCCAGCCGGCTCGGGTGAGGGATGGTGTAACGCCTACAGAAGGGGCCTCATCGTGCCCGTGTTCCACATCTTTTCAGGCTGGCGTTGTCTGTTGCGGGACATGAGGTTGTTGACGCCTGAGCAGGTCTTCAACTCGTCGCAGCGAGTGCCGGAAGGTTGCCGTGTGGCTGGACGTTGGCTGCAGGTATGAAGATCAGCGAGGCTTCCAGAGTCAGCGGTGTGAGTGCGCGGTCGTTGCGGCACTACGAGGACGAGGGCTTAATCGTCCCTGGGCGTTTCAGCAATGGGTTCCGTGACTACTGCCAGTCCACGATCGATCGGGTGCTCGTCATCCGGTCGCTGCTGGAGTCCGGGTTGCCCGTGAGGTTGATCAGGGAAGTCCTGCCCAGCCTCACTGACGGATCCAATGCCGGCATCAAGGTGGTGTGTGCGGAGTTCCTGCACGAGGTGCAGGGCTATCGCGATCGGCTCGCTGCTCGCATTGCCGTTCTCAGCGATCAGCAGGCGGCACTGGACGCCTACCTGAGAGAGGCCCGTCGTACTGATCTCTGACGACCGCTTGACCTTGACGCAAGTGTAAGGTTCCTACGTTCGATTCATGGAGATCAACGAGCAGCAGAACGCCGCCGAGCAGACCGTTCGAGCACTGGTCCAGCGGTCGCACCGTGGGCCGAAGGACCTGACTCTTGCGACGGATCACCGCCGCCCTGCCCCGGGGCCGGGCGAGTACCTGATCCGCGTCGGCGCCGCCGGGGTCAACTTCGCCGATGTCATGCAGACCCATGGCACCTACGGGGGAGGCCCGAAGCCACCCTATGTGGCGGGCTTTGAGGCGGCTGGTGAGATCGTGGGGGTCGGCGCGGACGTTGAGAAGCCGCTGCCGCTCGGCACCCATGCCGTCGGAGTCGGCCCGGGCGCCTTCGCGCAGTACATGACGATGCCGGCCGCGGGGGTACTTCCCGTGCCTTCCGGCTGGAACGATGCCCAGGCTCTCGGTCTGGTGCTGAACTGGGCCACCGCGTTGGCGGCACTGAAGCCGTTGGGCGAGATCAAGACGGGTGAGGCGGTGCTCGTTCACGCCGCGGCCGGCGGGGTCGGACAGGCTGCCGTTCGTCTCGCCCGCCACTACGGTGCGCGGGTGATCGCGACGGCCTCGCCTGAGAAGCACGACACCGTCAAAGCCCTCGGGGCCGACGAGGTGCTGGACAGTCGACGCCCCGATCTGGCTGAGGAGGTCACCCGCCTGACCGGCGGGGTCGACCTGGTCCTGGAATCGGTGGGCCAGGCCACGTTCGAGGCCAGCCTGTCGGTTACCAAGCCCTTTACCGGACGCATCGTCGTGTTCGGAGCCGCTTCCGGTGACGCCACTCTGACCACGCACGACCTGGTCTTCATCCACCAGGTTCAGATCAAGGGCCTGCACATTGGCACGCTGGCGGTCGCAGCCCCATCCCTATACCACTCGTTGCTCGTCGAGATCGAGGCACTCATCGCCCAAGGCGTCTACCCGCCCGGCACCCCCCACCTGCATCCCCTGTCCGAAGGGCCGGCAGTGCTCCAGCAACTCGAAGCGGGCCAGACCCGGGGCAAGCTGGCCCTTGATCCCTGGCGCTAGGAACGCCTGTGCTTCACCGCAATGCTCCGCTGTCCCCCGAGGGCCGACTTCGGCTCGTGCAGCGTTGTCAGCACCGCCCAATTGCCCACGTGGCAGCAGAGATGGGGATCTCCCGTGCCTGCGCGTCGAAATGGGTCAACCGCTACCGTCAGCACGGTGAACTCGGGCTGCTGGAGCGCTCCTCCACACCTCGGCGCCAGCCAACGGCGACGAGCTCTGACGTTGTCGCCAGTATCGAGGCACTCCGCCGTGCCGAGAAGTGGTCTGCCTCCCGGATCGCATTCGAGCTCCAGGCCGAAGGGATCTCGCTCAGTCGCCGCACCGTGTCGCGGCATCTGCTCGCCCTCGGCCTGAACCGGCGCCGGTTCATCGATCCCAGCGGCGACCTCAACCGGGAACCGCGGAAGATCACCGCTCGCCGTCCAGGACACATGGTCCACATCGACGTGAAGAAGGTCGGCCGGATTCCGGATTCCGGATTCCGGATGGCGGTGGCTGGCGGGTCCATGGGCGCGGAAGCCGCCAGGCAAAGCGCGATCCCTGGGCAGCAACTGATCGGCGTGATCCGCAAGGGCACGAGGGTCTACCAGCAGCTTCCCGAGCCGAACGGGACACGGCCACCACCTCCGCTGGTGACGGAGGCGGTGGCCGTTCGGGGCACCCTCGGCCGGAGCACCGGATGCATCCGGCTGAGGGGCACGGTCAGTGACGGTTCGGGCTGGCTGACCGCTGTGCCGTGCTGCCGTGGTTGTGGCGATCGCGGACAACTGGGTCGGCGCCTGGAGTGTTTACGGTTCGCAGTTCGTCGCGTCGCCGGCCGGGTGCCGTGTGGGCACCTTCAGTGCTGTGCCGGGCTTGACCTTGCGCACGTCATCGCTGCCGATGCCGACCCGGACGGGGAGTGGCGAGCCGGACCGCAAGGTCAGCTTCGTTGTCTGCTGGCCGACTGACAGGTCGAACGTGCGCCCCTGCCATTTCACCCCGGTGATGTTCACGCCCGGCAGTTGCGGCGGCAGGAAGGGGTCGATGGTGACGGCGTCGGTTCCCCAGCGCATTCCGGTGAAGCCGTAGAGGAACTCCTGCAGGTAGCCTCCCTGGCCGGTGGTGAAGTTGAAGGCTCCGCCGTTGCGGGTCTCGTACCACTGGTTGAACGGCGCGGCCTGGTAGGGGTCCACGCTGTTCCGCATGTAGTTGTACGTCTGGCAGCCCGGGGATCCGAGTGCAGCGCTGGCGATGGTAGCGATCGCGTCCGTCATGGACGGGCCGTTCGGGTCGGTGCGTGCCTGGTAGTAGTCGAGGTCGTTCTGGGCCAGGCTGGGCGGCATCGGGACAGCCCAGGGGTATTGCAGCAGGGTGACGTCGGCCTGCTTGACGGTCTGCCCGTTGTAGCCCTCGAATTCGGGGTGGATGTTGAGTGTCGTGTCCACCGGGATCTTCAGGCCGTCGGCGACCTTGCTCCACTCCGGATCGGCGGGCCGGCCGAGGATGCGGGCGGCGCTGACGGCGATACGCAGCGATGCCTGCGCGCCGGCGTTGGTGGTCACGCTGTTGTCGACGTAGTCGTGGTACTCGTCCGGACCCATGACGTCGTTGATGTCGTATCCGCCGGCCGGGTCGGGCTCGGCACGCGTGGCCCAGTAGTCGGCGATGTCCTTCAACACCGGCCACGCCTTGTCCCGCAGCCACCGCTCGTCGCTGCTCGCCTGGTAGTACTGCCACTGGGCCAGGGCGATGTCGGAGTTGATGTGGATCTCGGTGTTGCCCTCGTTCCAGGGCGGCGGGGTCTCCTCCTTGCCGGTCAGCGCGCTCTGCCACGGGAACTTCGCGCCCTTGATCGGGTGGGCGGGAGTGGACAGTTCCTTCGCGGCCTCCCTGGCGGCGGGCAGCAGTTTCTGCCGGTAGGTGTTCGCGCCGAGTGCGATGTCCGGGTACTGGGCGAGCAGCGCCGGGTACATCCAGGTCTCCGTGTCCCAGAACACGTGACCGCCGTAGCCGTCCGAGGACAGCCCGGCCGGGCTGAGGCTCCAGTCGACACCGGCGCGCGTGCTCGAGAGCAGGTAGAACATGGACGCGCGGATCTGCGCGGTCATGGCGGTGTCACCGGGGATCGAGATGCTCGACCGCCACAGACGGGACCATGCCTTGTTGTTGCGGGCGAGCGCCTGCTGGTAGCCGTCCGCGGCGGCGCGGGCCGCGGTCTTCGCGGCGGCCTGTTGCGGGGTCGCGGTCCGAAGCGACCGGTCGGTGTCGACGCTGGAGGCCACGCCGACGTACTTGGTGATCCGCAGGAGCTGACCGGCGCGGACCGGGATGGTCGCGCTCTGCCCGGCGGTGCCGTCGTCGGGTACGGCCATCGCCTTGGTCGGCACGGCTTTGCCGTTGACGCGGAGTGCGGAGTTCAGTCCGGCGGTGACCAGGTTCCCGTCGCTCACGACGGTTTGGGACAGCGTCGCGGTCCTGCCGTTGACGCGCGTGTTCCTGGTCGAGGCGTACTTCAGTCCCTGGCCGTCGAACTGGTCCACGACGGTGGCGGTTCCGCTCCAGTGCGGGACGGCCCGCACGCTGACGGTGCCCAGATGGCCGTCCGCGCGGTTGGCGTTGACCTCGTAGGCGAAGCTGGTTCTGTCGCCCGCCGGGGAGGTCCAGTCGAACGACGTGCTCAGCACGCCGGTACGCAGGTCCAGCGACTGCCGGTACTTGCTGGTGGTGCCGACGGTGGCGGAGGCGATGTCGGTGGGGGGCTGTGCGCCGTCCGGGTACACCGTGAGGTAGTCGACGTTGACTCGGGCCGTGTCACCTTCGGCCACTGTGATCTTGAGCGTGTTCGTGCCCGCGTTCAGCGTCACCGGCATCGTCAGCGTCGCCCAGTCGTCCCAGCCGCCCGTGTCGGGCAGGGTCAGTTGCTGGAGAGTGCCGTTGACGCCGAGGTGGATGGTCTGCGGGCCGCCGCTGCCGTTCGAGTACCGGACGGCCAGGGTGGCCTTGCCAGCCGGCGCGTCACGGATCGGGATGACGCCGGCGCCGCCGACCGTCGGGTTGCCGCCATTGTTCAGGCCGGCCAGGTAGCCGCCGGCGACCGAGCCGGGGTGGGACCTCTCCACGAACGCGCCGCCCGAGATCTGCCCGTACATCGCCGGGCACAGCTGATTGAACGCGCAGGACCAGCGCCCGATCCCGTAGAGGTCGCCGCCGCGGCCGAAGCCGAGCGTGGTCCAGCTCGGCAGACTGGCCCGGTCCTCGAACTTACTGGGGAGACGGGCGTAGAAGCCGGCCAGCTGGGACTGGGTGACGATGGGCGTGCTGCCGTATCCATGGCCCGCCGCGGGTACTCGTGCGGCGAGGTAGCCGTTGCCGACGAACGTCGGGGAGTAGTTCTTCGATGTGTCGGTCGTGCTCAGTACCCAGCCGTCGTCGCCGACCTTGCCCGGTATGGGTGCGGGCGAGGCCGGCACCGCTGCCGTGCCAATGAGCAGGCTGGCGAGGGCCAGCCCGATGGACGCTGTCCTCCTGGTCATGCGTGAGCGGGCATGCGGATGGGCGGCCGCTGACGGCGCCGTGTCCTGTGCGGCCCGGTTGCGGCCTCGGGTGCCGGATCTGGCGCGGTCGCCCAGGCTGGTCATCTTCGATACCGCAGCAGCCGCCACGGCCGTGAAGCGGCCCCAGGCCGACCTGCGGCGTAAGGTACCGGACCTCACACCTGGGTCGTCTACGGCCTTGCCGTACTCCTTCATCGAAACGCCACCTCCTTGTGGGTATGGGTTCAGGCCGACCGCGTGGTGAAGATCGCGGCGGCGCCGGCAGGCAGTCGATAGCTGTACGTTGTGCCGCCCCACCGGAAGTCGAACGCCGCGGTGCCGCTGCCGGAGTTGTACGCCGCCGACAGCCGTGTGCCGTCCGGCAGTTGAGCGCTCTTGCGCTGAACACCCTTGGTCACGTCGGCGTTCGAGGTGACCTTGCCGTCGAGAGAGAGGACGGAGAGGTCGTGGATGGACCACCAGCTGCCGGAATTGGACTTGTTGACGACGCGGATGTAGCGGGCGGTGGTGGTGGGCAGCAGGATTCGAGTCACGGCGCTGCCGGGGCCGGTGGCCATCGGCTTGCCCCAGGTGGTGCCGTCGTCGGAGGTGTACACCTCGTACTGGCGGGCGAAGTCGCCGGATGAGGCGCTGGTGTCCAGGACGAGCTGGTTGAAGGTCTGGGTGGAGCCGAGGTCGAGCTGGAACCAGTCGCCCGGTTGCATGCCGTGTCCCGAGCTCCAGCGGGTGGCCGCGTCACTGTCGATGGCCTTGGCGGGCGGGTCGTCCGAGCTGCTCGCCGAGGCCGACGCCTGCCAGCTGTCGCGGGGCAGGGCCACCTCGCCGGTGGGCGGGCCGAGGGAGGCGCCGGTAGGCAGGGTATAGCCGAGCCACTGGTCGCCGATGCGTACCTGGGGCTGCCGGGCGAGCAGGCTGCTGTCGTAGGTGATCAGGGCCTTGCTGCCATCCCGTCGTCCAGGTTCGAGTACGCGGCCATCACACTCCACGGCTCGGCCTCGGCCAGGACCTGCTCGAAAGGGGCCAGGTAGACCTCCCGCAGCGTCCGCTCGTCCAGCCGGGCGCGGTACTGGGTGCGGTCGGTCTCGGAGTCGTTGGCGACGAAGTGCTTCAGACACGCGCCCACGCCCCGGCTCTGCAGGCCGCGTACGACCGCGGCGGCCAGAGTGCCGGTGAGCAGCGGGTCCTCGGAGAAGTACTCGAAGTGGCGGCCGGCGACCGGGGTGCGCTGCAGGTTCACGACCGGCGCCAGCACCACGTCGACGCCCTTACGGCGGGCCTCCGTGGCGAACAGCTCCCCCAGCCGCTCGGCGAGGTCGGCGTCGCAGGCCGCCGCCAGCGCACTCGGAGCGGGGGCCAGCAGGCCGGTCTCGTCAGGGTCGTCGCCGGTCCCCCGTACGCCCTGCGGGCCGTCGGACATCGTCACCGCGGACAGACCGAGCCTGGGCTCGGCCGGGAGTCTCCACTGGTCCGCGCCGGTCAGCAGCCGGATCTTGGAGTCCAGGTCCAGGCTGCGGACGCGGTCGCGGAGTTCGGTGTCATCGGGGAGGGCAGGGCGGCTCATGCTCGTCCTTCCAGGCCGCGGGGGCGGCACGAATCGGGCGGAACGAGGAGCAGGAAAGCACACTTACTAAGTACTTGGTAAGTCCTTGTGCGTAAGTTCTTTCTCAGGTTTGATCGGAGGGTGACCACTGATCGACAGCCCCCTAGACTCCGCACGATGAGCAGGGCACGCCGAACGGGGAGCGGCAGCCCCGCACAGGGAAGAGCCTCAAAGCCCAGCAGCGACGGCAGGAGATCCTGCAGATCGCCATGGACACCTTCGCCGCCCGCGGCTACAACAACGCCTCCCTGCAGGAGATCGCCAACCGCGCCGGAGTCACTCAGGCCGACGTGCTGCACTACCAACTTTTGCCTGTGGTAACAGGCACCGGCGTGTTGCGGGGCGCTACGCGCCTTGATGGGCGTTGTCACGTTGTTGGGTGTGTGGGTGCCTGATGGTGTACCGGGGTGTGGTGGGGCGGGGTGTCGACCTTGGGTCAGGCTGTTGCGGGCTGGCCGGCGGTGCCGGTGATGTGGTCCCAGATGGCGAAGCGGATGGTCATTTCGGCTCGGTAGTCGGGGGCGGTCATCAGATGGCGGCAGGGCCGGAAGTGCGGTGAGATACCGCTGAACGCGGACAGGAACCGCTGCGCCCCTCCAGCGGAGCGGAAGCCCTTCATCGCCCGTTCACGCTGCCTCGTCGGCTGACGGCTGTTCTCCGCCCGGTTGTTCAGCCCTTTGTGCGAGCGGTGCTCGACCGAGGGCATGACCTCGCGGTGAGCGGCGCCGTAGGAGCGGAGCTTGTCCGTAACGACCACCCGCGGCACCGTACGGGTCCTTTTCACCAGACGACGGAAGAATCGCCTGGCCGCGGTCTTGTCCCGCCGGTTCTGCACCAGGATGTCCGGCACCATGCCGGCCTGGTCGACAGCCCGCCAGAGGCACTTCTGCTCGCCGTTGATCTTGATGAAGACTTCGTCCAGGTGCCACTTGTGACCAGGCCGGGGCCGGCGACGGCGCAGCGAGTTGGCGTACCGCTGCCCGAACTTCACTCACCAGCGGAGGATGGTCTCGTAGGAGACGATCACGCCGCGCTCAAGCATCAACTCCTCGACCTCACGGAAGCTGAACGGGAACCGGAAGTACAGCCACACGCAGTGGGAGATCACCTCGACCGGGTACCGGTGCCCCTTGTACGACAGCGACGCACTGCCCACGGACGACCCTCCCAGCTTGATCGACCCGAAGATCATCCCACCGGTCAGCCAACGTGACATTAGCCGATGGTCTCGTACGTCCCCTGCGCTTCCGTCTCGTAGAGGATTCCCACCGCCTTCCGGCCGAGCGGCACCAGGTCGGAGTAGGCCGCGGGCCGCTGGGAGAGCGTCAGCGCTTACCAGCGCCAGGACGGGCGTTTCACCTGCGACGTGATCTCGCGGGGCGGGCTGAAGTGCCGGCCGTCGTCCCGACTGTGCTGCACGAACACCCGGCGGCTCTGCTCGGGCGTGACCTCGCCGCGCATGATCTGGGCTTCGGTCACCTCGCCGCTGTTGTAGGAGGTGAGGAGCACGACGGCGCCGGTGCGCGGATCGACGACGGGGGACGGATTGCCCCGGGTGTTCCCGCCCCCGGCGGCGGCGACAGTGAGCGGGCCCCAGGTGCAGCCGCCGTCCGAGGAGCGCCTGAGGACGACGTCGATTCGCCGGTGTCGCCCGCCCCACCGCGTCGTCCCTCGGCGAAGGCGAGGACGGTGCCCCTGCGGGTGACGACCGTGGCCGGGATGCGGTGCGTGTCGTAGCCGCCCTCGCCCCCGGCGTACGGGACGGAGAACGTGCAGCCGGGAGCGGCCGAGGCGCCGGTGGCCGTGGTGAGCGGGGTGAGGAGGACCGCGGTGGCGAGGAGTGTGCGGCTGAGGAGGCTCATCCTTCTCCTGACGGAACGTGACGGTGCGTCGGACCGTGCCTGTCCGTCAGATGTTCCCCGGTGTCACCAGTCCCCACTCGTACGTCACGATGACCAGCTGCGCCCGGTCCCGCGCCGCCAGCTTGCCCATGATGCGGCTGACGTGGGTCTTCGCGGTGAGCGGGCTCAGGCCCAGGGAATCCGCTATCTCGGTGTTGTTGAGGCCGCGCGCGACCAGCGTGAGCACCTCACGCTCTCGGTCGGACAGACATTCGGGGCCGCCGGTCTGCGATGCCGAGGGGCTGCGCAGGAACCGCTCGATCAGCCGGGCGGTGGGCCCGGGCGACAGCAGGGGCTCCCTTCCGCGACCGTACGGATGGCGTCGAGGAGTTCGGCCAGCCTGGTGTCCTTCACCGGGAACCCGGAGGCACCGGCGCGCAGGGCGTCCACGATGTACTCGTCGGTGTCGTACGTGGTGAGGACCAGGACGCGGACGCCGGCCAGGTCCTCGTCGGCCGCGATGCGCCGGGTCGCCTCGATGCCGTCCAGGTCGGGCATCCGGATGTCCATCACGACGAGGTCGGCGCGCTCGCTGCGGGCCAGTTCCACGGCCTGCCGGCCCGGTGGCGGCCTGGACGACGACCTGCATGTCCCGGGCCCACTCCACGAGCATCGCGAACGCCTCCCGTACCAGGGTCTGGTCGTCCGCGAGCAGCACTCGGATGGTCATCCGTTCCTCTCCCACGTCGTGGTCAGCGGCAGGACCGCGGTGACCTCGAATCCGCCCCCGGTACGCGGGCCGGCGTCGAGTGTGCCACCCACGCTGCGGGCCCGCTCCCGCATCCCGACGAGTCCGAAGCCCGGGGTGCCGCCCGGGGCGGGTCCGGTGCCGTCGTCCCGCACCGACAGGTGCAGGGCGCCCTGCCGCTCGTCCAGCTCCACACGGACTTCCGGTTCGGGTCCCGCGTGCCGTACCGCGTTCGTCAGTGCCTCCTGCACGATGCGGTAGACGGCGGCGCCGACGACGGGCGGTGCCTGCCGTATCCGGACGGTCTGCTCGACCCGGGCTCCGGCGAGCCGCGCCGCCTCGGCCAGGTCGGGCAGGCCGTCCAGGCCGGGCAGCGGGCCGCGGGCGTCCGGTGAGCCGTGCTCGCGCAGCACCTCCAGCGTCGTACGGAGTTCCCCGCGGGCGCTGCGGCAGGTCTCGGCGATGTCGTCGAGGGCCTTGGCGACGGTCTCCCGGTCGAGCCGCTCGGGATCCGCGGACAGCACATGGGCGGCGACGGAGGTCTGCACACCGATGAGGGTGATGCTGTGCGCGAGCAGGTCGTGCAGGTCCCGGGCGATCCGCAGCCGCTCCTCGGCGACCCGCCGCCGGGCCTCCTCCTCGCGGGTGCGTTCGGCACGTTCGGCGCGGTCCACGATCGATGCGACGTACTGGCGGTAGAACCGCACGTCGGCACCGCAGAACAGCACGGCGACGACCCAGCCGGATGCCTTCAGCAGTCCCAGCGCCTCGTGAACGCTGATGGTGAGCATCACGCCCACCGACAAGGTGATGACGCCGATGCCGACCAGGACGGTACGCAGCGGCCGGCCGGTGACGGCGACGGTGTAGAGGGCGACGTACGCAGCCTGGGTGGCCGCCGTGTGCGGGTAGCCGAGGAAGTGGTAGGGGAAGACGCAGGCCACAACGGCGATCAGGACGAGCACCGGACGGCGGCGGCGCCACACCAGCGGCACGTGGGAGACGAGCAGCAGGGCCCAGCCGAGCGCGTCGGGCCTGCGGCCGTCGTCGACCAGCAGCGCGAGGGCGGCCGAGAGCACGGCGGCGACGACGGCGAGCACGGTGTCGTTGCGGAGGGCGTGTGGAGCGGTCAGCGGGTCGCGGTTGACGGCGGCCATGATCCGCTCGGCGGGCCGCGGCCGGGGCGCCGGTGGTGTGGTGGGTGCCTGCACGGGCTTCATCCTCGGCCAGGAATGCGCCCCTCCGGGAGGGGAGGGGCGCCGTCGGTCAGTGGGCGTCGGCGTCGACGGGCTCGTGCTCGTTCGGCGGAGCCGTCCGCTCCGGCACGCGCGTCAGCCTCCCCGGCCACCACATCCGCCGTTTGAGCAGCACACTCGCGGTGGTCACCAGGTACGTCCGCACGAGGAAGGTGTCGAGCAGGACCCCCACCGCGATGACGAAGCCGAGTTCCACCAGCCCCACCATCGGCAGCGTGGGCAGCACCGCGAACGTCGCCGCGAGCACCACGCCCGCCGAGGCGATGACCCCACCGGTCGTCCGCAACGCGGTGAGCGCCGCTGCCTCCGGCTCAGCACCGCGCAGGGACTCCTCCCGCATCCGGTGCATCAGGAAGATGCCGTAGTCCACCCCCAACGCGACCAGGAACACGAAGGACAACAGCCCCAGCCCCGCATCGGTCCCCCCCGAACCCGAGCACCGGCTCGAACACCAGCCCCCCGATACCGAGCGCCGCGCCCCACACCGCGACCACCGCCGCCAGCAGCAGCAACGGCGCGACAAGACTCCGCAACAGCCCGACCAGGATGACGAACACGGCGGTGAGCACCAACGGCACGATCACCTTGCGGTCCCGTGACTCGCGTGGGCAGCTGCACCCAGGCGTCCTCCGCCGCGATCACTGCGCGGGCGGCGGTGTCCCGGTCGTTGCGGGAAAGGCCCCGGCCAAGCGTCCGCCGCAGGTGGATGGCCGTCCACCGGGTCTTTCCGTCCTTGCGGCGGACCGGTTCGATGGCGCCCACCTCGGTGTCGTCGGCCAGCGTGTGGTAGCCGCCCAGGTAGGCGGGGCAGGGGCGGCCCGGTCCGCGTGGGTCAGGCCGCGCTGGCGGGCGCTGGCATCCGGGTGTGTGTGGTGCGGGTGATGAGGTCGGCGGCCTGGTCGATGTCGGTGTCGGTGGTGGTGCGGCCGGTGCTGAGCCGGAGGGTCGCGCGGGCCTGGTCGCGGGTGAGTCCGATCGCGGTGAGGACGTGAGAGGGTTCGCCGCTTCCGGTGTTGCAGGCGGAGCCGGTGGAGGCGGCGATGCCGGGGATGCGGTCGAGGAGGTCGGTGGCCTCGATGCCGGGGAGGGTGAGGCTGAGGTTCCCGGGCAGTCGCCGGTACGGGTGACCGTTGACGGTGGCGCCGGGGATCGCGACCATGAGGCGGTCTTGAAGCCGGTCGCGCAGGGCCCGGATGCGGGGCGGGGGCGGGACGGCGTCGGTGGTGATGAGATGGGCGGCGGCGCCCAAGCCGACGATGGCGGGGACGTTGGGGGTGCCGGCCCGCAGTCCGCGTTCTTGTCCGCCGCCGGTCTGCTGGGCGGTGATGCGGGTGCCGCCGCGGATGTAGAGGGCGCCGATGCCCTTGGGGCCGTAGAGTTTGTGAGCGGACAATGAGGCCAGGTCGTCGCCGAGTTCGGCGACGTCGAGGAGTCCGCAGCCGACGCTCTGGGCGGCGTCGGTGTGCAGGACGATGCCTCGCGGGGCGGTGATCTCGGCGATGGCCGCGAGCCGTTGCAGGGTGCCGATCTCGTTGTTGGCGTGCATCACCGAGACCAGCACGGTGTTCGGGATGAGGACGGCGGCGATGTCGGCGGGGTGGACCTGGCCGTGCGCGTCGACGCCGACGCGGGTAAGGGTGTAGCCGTGGTGGTCGACGAGCCGCTGGCAGGCGGCGAGGACGGCCTTGTGCTCGATCGCGCTGGTGACGACGTGCCCGCCGTGCGGGCGGGCGGCCAGGGCGGCGCCGACGATCGCGAGGTGGTTGGCCTCCGTGGCGCCAGAGGTAAAGACGATCTCCAGCTCGTTCTTGGCGCCGACCAGGTCGGTGCCCTGCTGGCGGGCGGTGCGGATCGCCCTCGCGGCGGTGCGTCCGCAGGGGTGCGGGCTGGAAGGGTTGCCGTACTCACTGGTGAAGAACGGCAGCATCGCCTCCAGAACGCGCTCGTCGAGCGGGGTGGTGGCCTGGTGGTCGAGGTAGATCGGTGGGGTGTTCATGCGGCCCGCTCCTCGTGTCGGGCGGCGGCCGGTGCCGTCGCGGCATACTTGCGTTCGCCGTCGACCAGGTCCCAGTAGATGGTGCGGGGTTCGTCGAAGACGGAGAACGCGGTGGCCAGGCAGTGCCAGTTCCGGTTCGGCTGGGCCGCGGCGAGGAAGAAGGCGTCCTCGAACAGCCGACGGGCGCGTTTGGCCAGGGCCTCGCGGGTGGTAACGGGCGGGGCAGGGATATCGCCCTCGCGCTGTTTCCCCTTCCCTTCGTCAGGCGGCGTCCGCGAGGTGCAGGTCGGCGGACAGTTCGGCGAACGTGCGCTCGCGGTTCTCGGTGAAGGGGTGGTCGCGCCAGTCAAAGAAGTCGCCGATGCCAAACTGGTCGGCGCAGACGCGGCGTACGAACTGGCGGGCGAAGCCGGCCGAGGACCAGTAGTAGTGCTCGCCGGTCCGCGGGGAGAGGTAGAGGAGAGGTAGAGGTAGGAGCCGTCCGCGGCGACCGGGAAGGCCGCCATCGGTCGGCCTCGCGGCCGTAGAAGGGGTGGGACGCGACGTCGTCGCTGCGGGGCCCGTCCAGAGCGAAGACGAGCAGGCGGGCCAGCGGCATGCCGTGGTGCAGCCGCAGGACGGCGGGTCCGCCTACCTCCACCACCGCACCGCGGAGTCCTCGGCAGCCTGTCGCACCTGCTCCGCGATGCCGCGGTGACATCTGTCCTCGATGCAGCGAGCGCATCACCAGGGACGTGCTGGTGGAAAGCATCGAGCTGGACATCCGGGCAGAGCAGCAGGCCCTCGCCCCGCAGACAATCGTCCCGCGTCGTGCCAGGCGTAGAGGCGGTCCGGTGCGGGCAGGGTGAGCCACCGGTTGGCCGGCCGGGCGGGCTCGTCAGCAGGCTGGGGTATGGGGCCGTTTCGGCCCCGAGTCCTTCACCGGCTGACCACCGGCGCATATCAGTCGAGCGCCGAAGTGCCGGGTACACTCCAGGTCGTACCGATACACCTACCAGCCAACGGAGTTGGCTACAACATTTCCCTCTTCAGCAATGAACACCCGCCTACTACAACAGCTTCGTCGCTGTTGAACTTGCGCCGCGCCGCACAAAGAACACAGCCGAGTGCCGGGACCTACGTCGGCTGCCGGTGCGCGGTTCAGGCGGACTGCTCGGCGGTGGCCGCCGTCTGGCGGCGCTGGGCCCGCAGCAGTCGGCGGCCCTGCTCGCCCCTGGCCCAGGTGTGGGAGCCGGGCTTGCGTGCCTCGTTCACCAGCTGCTTGACGGTGAGCTTGCACACGAGTTCCTTCACCTTCGCGCCTGTTCGGCCGCCGAGGTGGAGCCGCTTGGCGGTGTCGTCCTTGTGGGCGAACTGGAACATGCCCGCACGGCGCCCCAGGCTGATGCACTGGCCGGCGAACCCCAGGTCGATCGGTGCGGGCCGCTTGCTCATGATGCGGCTGAGCACCGTGTCGGCGGCGTGTGCGCCCAGCGGGCCGGCGGCCTGGCAGCTCATCCGGAACGGCATGTCCGACGGTGCCGCCGAGTCACCGGCGGCGACGATCCGCTCGTCGTCGATGCTCGTCAGGGTCTCGTCGGTGAGCAGGCGGCCCAGAGTGTCGGTGCTGAGCCCGCTGCGGGCGGCCAGGTCCGGCACGCCGAACCCGGCGGTCCAGATGGTGACCTCGCTCGACAGCTCACGGCCGTCGCCGAGCCGCACGCTGTCGCCGGTCACCTCCGTGACCTTCGTGCCGGGGCCCTGCGACACCGTCACCCCGAGGCCGGCCAGCCGCTTGGCGAGCGAGCGGCGGCCGTTCGGGTGCAGGTAGGGGCCGAGCAGCCCGCCGCAGACCAGGGTCACGGTGCGGCCCGCCTCCGCCAGTTCGGCGGCGGTCTCGATGCCGGTCGGACCGGCTCCGACCACCGTCACAGGGGCCGTGGCGGGAGCGGCGTCGAGGACCGACCGCAGGCGCCGGGCCTCCTCGAACGTGGCGATCGGGTGGGCGAACTCGGCGGCTCCGGGTACGCCCGGATCGGCGCTGCCGCTGCCCACCGCGTAGATCAGGTAGTCGTAGCCGGCCGTGTCGCCGCTCTCCAGCTCCACCCGGCGCCTCGTCGCGTCGATCCGGGTCACGGTGTCGACCACCAGTCGGACGCGCTCGCCCAGGACCTTCCGGTAGTCGTTGACGGCCTTGTGCGTTCCGCCCGCCAGCTGGTGCAGTCGGATCCGCTCGACGAAGTCCGGGCGGGCGTTGATCAGCGTCACGGTCACGTCGTCGCGCTGTGTCAGCCGGTTGGCCGCCATGACCCCGGCGTATCCGCCGCCGATCACGACGACTTCGGTGTTCTCAGCCATGGTTTCTTTCCTCCGCTGTATAGGAATTCGCGTTTCAGGAATTCGCGCACGCAAGAGGTCGACTTGGCGCGCAAGATGTCGACTTCGCACACCGTGACGGCGTGCGGGACGGATCAGCTGAGACCGAGGCGCTGCGGCGCCGAGCCGCGGAGCGGGGTGGAGTCCAGGTACCGGACCTCGTAGATGCGTTCGCTGAACTTCCAGCCGTCGACGGTTCGCTCGTAACGGTCTTGGTACAGGGCGTAGTTCAGGTGCGAGTTGCCGTCGCGCATCCGTCCGAACTCCTGGATGTACGCCCGGCCGGCCGCAGTGTCGCCGTCCAGCCGGATGACGCCCGGGTGGACGTTCTGCACGAAGAACTCCCAGAGCGACTGGCCCCACTCGATCCCCGCGCGGATCTGCTCGCGGCCGACGAACTCCTTGTCGATGTGCGGCCAGCGCATGGCGCCCTCGGGCGTGAACAGCGAGACGGCGCGTTCGAAGTCACGCATCATCACCGCGTCCGTGAGCTCGGCTCGCAGCGCCTCTATCTCGACGCGATCGGCGATGGCCCGCATGTCGCCCATCGGTTTCCCTCCCCATCCATGTGTGCGTCAGGCGGGTGCCGCCTGTCCGGTGGTGATGGATCCAGCATCGGCGCGGGCGAACAGCGGAACAATGTAAGGTTCCTTGGGCTATTCATAATGTGGCGGTTATGCATGGGTGGGGGTTATGCATGGAGCTGCGTGACATCGAGATCTTCCTGACCTTGGCCGAGGAGCTGCACTTCGGACGCACCGCGGAGCGGCTTCATGTGTCCCAGGCCCGCGTCAGTCAGGCCATCGCCAAGCAGGAACGGCGCCTCGGCGTCGTCCTGTTCGACCGCACCAGCCGGCGCGTCGCCCTGACCCCGGTCGGCCGGCGTCTGCGCGAGGACCTCCAGCAAGCCGTCGACCTACTCCGGGAAGGGCTCGCCCGCGCCGAAGCGTCCGGCTCGGGGACGAGGCAGACTCTGCGCCTGGGTGTGTTCGGCCATGCCGGCCACGAACTGCGCCCCCTCATCGAGGCCTTCCGCTCCCGCCACCCCGGCAGCGATGTCCAGTTCGGCGAGATCAACGGCAGCGACCCGTTCACCGCGCTGCGCACCGGAGAGCACGACGCGCACGTGCTCTGGCTTCCGGTGGCCGAACCGGACCTCACGGTCGGCCCGACCGTGCTGACCGGAGGCCGCGTGCTCGCCGTGGCGGCAGACCATCCGCTGGCCGAGCGCGGCACCGCGTCCCTGGAAGACCTCGGCGACAACCATGTCGTCGACTTCGGCCCCGCCGCCCCCGAGTACTGGATCGCGGCCATGGTCCCCACGCGTACGCCGCTCGGCCGCCGTATCCCGCGCGGGCCCGCCGCGCGTACTTTCCACGAGGTTCTCTCCCTGGTCGCCTCCGGACAGTGCGTCCACCCGCTGGGCGAGATCGCCGCCCGCTACAACAGTCCCCCCGGCATCGTCTTCCTCCCCGTTCACGACGCCCCCACCATCCACTACGCCCTCACGTGGCGATCCACCGACGACAGCCCCACCCTCCACGCACTGGCCCAGACCGCCGCCGACCTCGGCCCCATCCGCATGTGACAGCGGATGACGGGCAGTTGATGGTCGCTGCTGCTGGACGCCAGGCCGGGCCCCGGCGATGGTGTGGCATCCGCGCAACGTCAGCGTCTACCTGACGGTGTGCACCCGAAGCACCCCCGGACCGCGCAACGGGAGCGTCGGGCTGAGAACGAGGTTGGTGGTGGTGCTCCCGAACTCGGCCAGCTCGTCAACGATCTCCTCCAGGTGGGCCATCGACGTGGCCACCACCTTCATGACGTAGCAGTCGTCTCCGGTGGTGCGAAGGCACTCCAGGATCTCCGAGCGCTCCTCCAGCAGCCGGCGCAGCGGCTGGTGCCGGGTCCCCGGCCCCGGGTACTTGAGCCGGACCACCGCCATCACCGGGTAACCGGTCCGCTCCGGGTTCACCTCCGCCCGGTACCCAGTGATCACCCCGGCCTCCTCGAGCCGACGCACCCGCTCCTTGGTCGCCGACGCGCTCAGGTTCACCCGCCGCGCCAGCTCGGTGAACGGGATCCGGCCGTCCCGTTGGACTTCTGCCAGGATCGCCCAGTCCGTCACGTCGAGACTCTCGGTCATACGCCCATTCTACCGGCGGATCCACGGCCGAACCGCCTCTGAACAGGCGGGAATCCCTTCTGGCGACCCATACGCCCTGCCTAGGGTTGGGCCCTATGAAGATCGGAGTGAACGTCCCCAATTTCGGCCCGGGCACCGACCCCGGAGTGTTGCGAAGCTGGGCCCAGACCGTGGAGGGCCTGGGCTTCGACCTACTGATGATCTCGGACCACATAGCCATTACGCCGGATGTCGCCGAGCGCTACCCGGCCCCCTTCTACGAGCCCTTCACCACCTTGTCCTGGCTGGCCGGCCTCACCACCCGTATCCAGCTCGGCACGACAGTCCTCATCGCTCCCTACCGGCACCCGCTGCTCACCGCCCGAATGGCGGCCAGTCTGAATGAGCTGAGCGGCGGCCGGCTGATCCTCGGCGTGGGAGTGGGCTGGGCGCGGCAGGAGTTCACCGCCCTCGACATCCCGTTCTCACAGCGCGGACAGCTGACCGACAGCCACCTGCGGGACATCCGGGCCGCCTGGAGGGACACCGCCTCATACGGAGACCGCCGGATCCCGGTGTGGGTCGGCGGCAACAGCGACGCGGGGCTGCGCCGGGCCGTACGACTCGGAGACGCATGGCATCCGCTGCACCCCACCATGCCGTGGCTGCGCGAAGCCGCAGGCAGGCTGCAGACGTACGCGGACGAGCAACACTTGCCCGTGCCCGCCCTGGCTCCCCGCATCGCCCTGCGACTCACCAAGGAACCGGTCGACGGAGCGGGACGGCTCGCCGGTGAGGGCACCATCGACCAGATCATGGACGACCTCGACCAACTGCGGCTGGTGGGCGCCAAGTCCGTCGTCCTCGACACCTACCAGGGCGACCCCCACGCGACATGTCACCCGCAGGCGGCCTGGCAAGCCCTCGCCACCGTGGCCGCGCACCTTCTCCCGCCCAACACCCCATCCCGCACCACGAGGGAGCAGTCATGACCACACCCGACGACCACACCCTCCTCCGACAGGCCATCTCTCTCGCAGCCAAGGCACGCACGAGCGGCAACCCGCCCTTTGGATCCCTGCTGGCAGGACCGGACGGGACGATCCTGGCCGAGGAGCACAACACCACCCTCACCGACAACGACGTCACCGCACACCCGGAACTCAAATTGGCGAGGTGGGCCGCAAGAGAACTCGACGCGCAGACGGCAGCAGGCACCACCATGTACACCAGCTGCCAGCCGTGCGGGATGTGCAATGCCGTCATCCAATGGGCAGGACTGCGACGAGTGGTGTTCGCCCTGTCCAACGAACAGCTCCTGGACATCAGGCCGGGCAGCAGCCGACCACCCGTGCCGCAGGTCGGCCCCGCGCTGCTCGACGAGGTACGGGCCGCGGTCGAGCCCTACTACCGCTGACCGCCGGGCCCAGGGAAGAGCGGAACGCACCTGGGTACGCTCGCCCCTCCAAAGGAGCCACACCCATTTGACTTAGTGCAGAGAAGCAGCCTGCGCGCCAAGGGTGAGGTAGGTGACCGGTGGCTCGTGCCGTGATGGGCGGGCGCCCGTTCCGGCAGATCATGCGCTTCAACGCCGACGAGCCCGGGCGCTGCTCAGGTGACGCGGCCGCCTCGAAGATCCCCGGGCGCACCGGTGTCCACCCGCTCGTCGACTGGGGTCGGCACCGGCGGCAGTGCAAGGACTACCTGCTGGCGCGGTTCGGCGTGCATTGGCCGAAGTCGTACTGCGCCTTCTGTTGCTTCCCCGTCTCCATGGGCCTCGCTGCCCGCCCACCTGGCGCGCATGCGCTCCCACCCCGAGATCGCCGGTGAAGTCCTGGGCCCGAAGCATCCTGCGCCGCAACTCCGCGACGTTCCCGCCCACCTGAGCCAGGACCTCCCACAACGCGTCACTCAGCGAAAACCCGTCCTGCCGCAGCCGCGCCTCGACGTGGCCCCGGCGCCCACCTGCGCAGAATGCGGACCTTGATAATTCGCCGCTCGGTTCGGACCGGGACGCGCCGTGGGCTGTTGCGGGGACGGCTGGAGCGGTCGGCCATACCGGCCTCGCCGAGCGTGCGGTAGCGGTCGGCCCACCGCTGGGCCGTGGTCACGGAGACCTGGAAGCGTTCCGCGGCCCGGCGAAGCGTCCAGTCGTCGTCGACGATGCAACGGGCCAACCGCAGACGGCCGGTCTCGGTCAGGGGTGCATTACGGTGGGGCACGAGGGCCTCTCTGGTCGCCGGTGCAGATGTCGCAATCCACACCAGGCCAGAAGGCCCTCACCCATTTCAAGATCCCCCAGCCGAGACCTCCGTCACCAACCTCCGTGGACAGAACACCTAGCGCAACCCTTGGCGCGACATCCAGCGCAACAGATAGGCGCAACCCTTGGCGCAACCTCGTGCTCCTGGGCGACCGGGGAGACGGTCACGCGGCTCGGACAGCTCCGTGGGCGCGGGCGAGGTGGTGCAGCTCGGAGCGTGCCGTCGGCGCCGAGGGGGCGGTCTCCCAGTAGGGGTGCCACCACAGCCGTACGGACAGGCGCAGCAGGCGGCGGCGCAGGGCGGTGGTGTCGCGGGGGCGGGGTGCGGCGAGCGCTTCGTAGGTGGCGTTCCAGGCTGCTTGCGTCTGCACCAGGTCGTCGGGGAAGTCGGTCACGTCCATACCGGCATTAGATCACTTGTTCGAATTGCGTGTCACTTCGGACACGCCCCGTCCGGCGCCGTGGTCGGGGGTCGCACCCAGCGTGGTCGGCCTCATGGTCGGGGCGACCACGCGGGCTCAGCGGCGGCGGAGTTCCTCAGCCCAGTTCCGAAGCGGTCCTACGAGGACCATGTTGTCTCCGCGGGCCACGGTCTGGAGCAGCTGGGCGCACACGGTTGCTTCGGCGGCAAGGCCGGCCGGACTGCCCAGGATGGCGAAGGCGACGCGGACGCGGGCGGCAGTGTCCGGCTGGAGCAGCGAGTAGGCGTAGAGAGTGGCGGCGTCGAATCCCTCCGGGGCCTGTCCCCATCCTTCCCAGTCCATCAGGCGCAGTGGCGAGGTGAGGTTCGTCCAGTGAACATCCGCGTGGGCTGTGGTCCAGCAGGAGACGGCCGGGGCCGGGATGCCGACGAACTCGGGGATGGCCCGCTCCATGTACTGCTGACGTACGGCGACGCGGCCGGTGCCTGTGGCCGCCACTTTCTCCAGCGTCCCTGCGAGGTCGTTCCACCAGGAGTCCGGCAGCTGGCCCTCGTACTGGAGGACCGGGTCGTCGGACAGGACCGAGTCATCGACGCGGACCGACAGCTCCGGGCCCGGTAGGCGATGCCGTCGTCGACGGCGTCGTGGACGGCCAGGAGGGCGGGCCGGTGGCCGTCGAGGTCGCCGAAGGCGTGCTGGGCATCGAGGGCGCCGTCCCCCGACACCTTGTCCTCCGGGGCCGACACCAGGCGCAGCCAGGCGGGCACGCCCGTAGCGGTGCGGGCCCGGGGCACCCAGGGTGCGCCCCGCCCACCCCCAGAACACCGCGCCCGGTTCCACCTGGACGTCGAGGGCCTTCGCGGTGTGCGCGTAGTGGGCGCGCATGCGCTGTTCGGTGTCTGGGTCAGGGGGAGGCGAGTACACCGGTGATCTCCCGCAACTGGGCGGCGGTCAGGGAGGGTTGGGCGACGGCGTCGGCCGCCTCCCATCCAGTGTGGCGCACCGGAGGCGGCGAGAAGGACGTCTGTCACTCCTGGGCATGACGCGACGGCGAGGACGCACGCCTGTGCGGGGGTCAGGCCCGGCCGGATGAGGTCGGCGAGCTCCTGGTCGACCATGGCGGAGAGCTCCCCGCCGTGCAACGGGGCCGACGCCATCACCCGCAGTCCCGCCCCGGCGGCGGCCAGGAGCGGGCCACGGCCGTGAAGGGCCTGCACGATCGGCCTCATCATCACCAGGCTGACCGGCAGCTGGACGGCGGCCAGGTGGTGCTGTCCGCCAGCCGCTTCGGCGGCCAGGGCGAGCAGCTCTCCCACCGTGAACGCTTCCTCCTCCAGGCCCGCCCACGTGGCGATCCCGTAGCCGGTCACGTGCCCGGCCGCCGCGGCTTCCTCCAGGGCGGCGAAGGCGTCACGGATCGCGCGGTGCAGGGCGGAGCGGTCGCCGGGGTGGGCGCGCTCGGGCTTGTGCAGCAGGACCAGGTCCAGGCGGTCGCGCCCGAGCTGGGCGCGGTTGCGGCCGGTCTGCCAGCGTATGTAGTCGGGGGCGAGGCTGTGCCCGGCGGCGGCCTGGTCCTGGTTGAGGACGCCGTCGTTCACGGCGTCGGTGCCGGTGGCCGCGGTGAAGTACCCCGTCTTGGTGGAGACGTTCAGCAGCGGGTGGGCGGCCAGGGCCGGGGCCAGCAGGGTCTGCGCGCGGCCGGTGGCGTAGTTGGGGGCGGTGTCGACCCACTGCGCGCCGGAGGCGGCCGCGCGGACGGCCGCCTCCGGGATCGCCTGGCACCGGTAGGTACCGAGGGCGAGTTGTGCGGTCACAGCAGGCTCCCCGCTGTCGCGGCCTGCCCGGCAACGAGCTCCTGGACCAGAGGGTGCTTACGCCCCCTGCGGCGTCGACGATGGGCTCGTCGAGCGGTCGGAGTGATCGAGTGGCGGGGTGGTGAGCCGGGCATTGCCTTACGCTCCAGATGGCCACCCGTCGTCAGGGAGCGGCCACGGGCTCCGCGTTCTACGGGTGGTGGTTCCTACGGCACCAACAACAGCGTGGGTATCGCCTGGACGCAGCACGCTGCTTGTGGCCGGTACGGCCACCGCCACGGCCCTGCTCGCGACCGCGCCCGCCCGCGCCTCGGACGGTGTCACCGGTCTTCGCGGGCTGGAGGAGCAGTACGGGGCCCGGCTGGGGGTGTACGCCCTCAATGTCCGTACGTGGCGCCGACGGACCGCAGCCCGGCCGGCTACCGCCTCTACAGCATCGACGCCGTCGCACGCCTGGACCTCGCTTTTCCAGCGCGAACAGCACCAGCACGCTCCAGTCGAGGAGGGCCGACAGCTCCGCGTCGGCAGGCCCCGCCGGTCAGGGCGCACTCACCCCCTTGAAGCTACTTGAGCCACGACCGCACCCGCCGCTACGGCTCATTGAGGCGCTTGAAGCACAGACCCATGTCACGTCCGAGTTTTCGAGTAGGTCGGCCCAGCGGGCCCGGGCTGACTCGACCAGCTTGAAAACCATCGCCAGCCCGGCGGCCCGGCTGCCGGCACGCCGCGACGGCCCACGAGGACGGCAGCCCCGCGCGCAGACGGGTGTTGCCTGAGCATCGAAACCGGGCGGGCGGCCGCCTCGGCGGCCCCTCCGACGGCGGGCCTGGACCTGGGCCTCCAAGGCGGCGATCTCCGCCTCGATCCGCTCTTCCTTGTCGGCCAGGTGCCTCAAGGACGGCGAAGCCGAACCGGTCCCCCGCTGCCCAGCCCCGCTGCTGAGCCTGGGTGCGGCCGATCGCGCGCGGGCTCGTGGTGTCCGTGATCCGCCACGGCTCGCCCGAGCCACCGTCGGCACCGCGTACTCCGGCGAGAAGACAGCGGTCGCCGGGGCCCCGCGGGTGCTCGCCCTGGCCGAGCGGCTGACCGATGCCGTCGGACTGCCCGTGGACGCGATACCGCCGGGCGAGAACCTCGCACTGAGCCTGTGGTTCCTGGAGGGCGGGGCGGAGCGGACCGCCCGGGTGCGGCCGGGACCGTGGGCCGACGACCTGGACACGGCCCTCTACGTGGCGCTCTACCTGCGCGCTGCGCAGTACTCCCTGCGTTACGGCTGCCCGATGACCTACTCCTGAGCCACGGCGGCGGCCGACCGGCCGGAGAGGCCGTGTACGGGTCCGAGTCCGGGCCGGGGGCCGTGTCCGCCGGGTGCCCGAGCCAGTGTCCTGCCCCCCAGGCCTGGTTGGAGGGCGGCCAGGACACTGGCTCGGGCAGCACCACTGGCACGGTGCTCGGCGAGGACGAGCAGTGCGCGGCACTGTGCCGCAAGCTCCACCAGCCGCGAAGCCCAGAACGTCGCCGAGCGGTCCGCTGCGAGCATGCGGTGCGTGCCGGTGAGGACATGATCGGCCGTGGATCGCCAGGTGTCGTCTGGGTGGTCGAGCGGACGATCGCCTGACTGCACGGGCTTCCGCCGCCTGCGGATCCGCTGGGAACGACGCGACGATGCCCCACCGATCCCGACCATCCGCGCCCTGGAGCCTACTTCGCCGCGCCGTTGCCGCCGGTGGTGTCCGCGCTGCGCACACTGACCTGCATCGCTGCCCTGCCCGCTGCCGCGTGGCCGGTGAGCAGTGGCGTTCCGCGGGCCGCGCGGCCGATGCGTTCCATGGCCAGGAAGAGGTAGGAAGCCGTGCCCAGGCGGTGCAGGGCCTGCTCGTCCAGCGGGACATCGTCCGCGATCTGGGCTTCGGACCGGATCCGGGCGTCCAGGTCGACCCGGGCAATGTGCGCGGCGAGGCGCTGTGCGAAGCGGCCCTTGCCGAGGTCGCCGATCCGCTTGAGCGGGTGCACCAGTCGTCGTGGCCATCGGGCCAAACGCCGTATAGCGGGCCGATCCAGCGGTCGAAGTGGCCGGAGAGGTGGGAGTGGGTGGCGTCGCGGAGCATGGTCACCCTTCGGGGCGTGGGGGCAGGAAAGCTGTTCACCAGCGCCGTAGGTCTTTGCGTAGCTGTTCGTACCAGCTGCGGCGATGCCGGTCGGCGTCAGAGGGCTCGGGGCCGAGGGCGACGACCTGGTCGGTGATGTCGTAGGTGAGGCGGTAGAGCAGGACGCGCGTGGCAATCTCCAGCCACTGGTCCGTTGCTCGGGCGGGTGGTGCTGCTCCGAGGACGGTGACGAACCAGGCGGGCAGCAGTGCGCGGCTGCTGACGGCGTCGGCCAGGCGGCTGCGCAAAGCCATCGTGAGGCGCTTTTCAGCGCGGTCGCCGGCCGACATCGCAGGCTGTTTGTCCGCGCGGGTCGAGGCGTCGTCCGCCAGGGCGGTCGCGGACTCCTCGGCATGTGGGGCCTGTCGCGCAAGGTCCTGGCGAAGTCTTGCCTCGTCGGCGATTGCGGTGCGGAGCCGATCCGCGGCCTCGGAATGACCGGTGGTGCCGTAGCGGCTGGCTGTGAAGGCGCCGATAGCGTCGACGACTGCTACGAGCGCTGTCCGGTGCCTCTCGGCTGTTTCCCGGTGGTGCCGGACGCGCACCTGGTGGGTGTGGCGGTCGTGGTCGCCCAGGAGCAGGCTACGGGCGTTCCAGCCCTTCAGCATGGTGCGGGCGAGGGCGTGCTGGTCTTTGGCATAGGTGTCCAGATCCGCGGCGGGCACTCCTCCGGACAACTTGAGCTGGCCGTCGAGCAGCCGCACGTGCTGCGTGAGGCGTTTGATGGCCTGCTCTGTGTCTCCGATGCGGTCGCCCAGCTCCTCTTCAACCTTGTCGATCTTGTCGTCGCACCCGGAGATGTCGCTGCGGATGTCGCGCAGCTCGTAGTCGAGGTCCTCGGTATAGCCGAACTTGCTCTTCAGGCTCTGGTGGCCGCTATCGAGGTCGTCGATTCGCTGGTCAAGATCGCGGAGGCGGCGGTCGGTATCCCGCAGGCGGCGGTCGAGGTCCTCGGTCACTTCCTCGCCCCCTGCTGTGGAGCAAATGCAGAGGCTCCGCCGATCAAGGCCCAGCCGATGAGGACGGCGATGATCCACCACCAGGCGGCAAGCACTCCCAGGGCGACAAGGATCACGAGAACGCACAGGGCGTGCAGAGCGAAGGCGATCACGCGTTGCTGCTTGTGCTGCTGCACGGTCACCTTGATCGACCACCCCAGCAGCGTGGCCAGCAAGTGGGGTATGAGCAGCAGAAGCCACCAGGCAGTGCGGTCGAGGACGACGACTGCGGTGATGAGCGCGATGGACACTGCGGTCTGACCTCGCCACGACCAGCGCACGATCTTCGCGCTCCGCAGCCGCTGCGGCTCGGCCAGCCGCGTCGGCAGCGTCTGCTCGAACGCGAGGAGTTCCTCGGCTCCTTGCATCATGGCGGTGTACTGGCCGTCGAACTCCGGGTCGGCGAAATCGAGTTCTTGGACGCGGGCGTGCCGGGCGGCCAGGTCCGAGGTCATGGCCCGGTGTTGCTCGTGCAGGTCCCGTTCCGTCGCGGCCACTGGCTCCCCCTCTTTATCCAGCGCGGTATCTCCCCCGCTCATGCCGTGATCATGTGTGGTCAGGCGGCAGACCGAGTATCGCCCCCGCGTGTTCATGGCGTTCAGCGTTGGGCCAGGCTGGCGTGATCTTTGTCGTAAAGGGCTGATGAAGTGCTGTCTGAGGCTGGCCGCGTTCGTGTGGTACACCTTCGGGTGATCGTGCTCGTCTGCGCGCCGGCCCGGCGGTAGACGTCAGTAGGTGCGGGCTCGACCCGCGCGGATGGGTCTATGTGTGCGGGAGGACACTCTGCGGCAGGCAAAGGGCGGCGGGCGACGGTGAATTCCCTTGACGGCATCTGGTCTGCCGGGCCGTCCACCTGCCAGGATGACACCTGGTGACGGAGCGGACGGCTGGTGTGAATGAGCACGATGGTCGCACCCGCTTGGTGCCGGACGGGTTGTGGGAGCTGTTTCACGGGTGGTCCCACCTGCTCCATCGCGGCCGCAGGGCGGCGGCCGGCGCCGGTACGGGGATCGCGAGGTGCTGGCCGCGATCATCTTCGTGGCCACGACGGGCTGCACCTGGCGGCAATTGCCGCCGGTCTTCGGCCCCTCGGGACCGACCGCGCACCGGCGCTTCACCGAGTGGAGTGCCGCCCGGGTCTGGGCGAAGCTCCACCGCCTCATCCTCGACGAGCTGGGTTCGCGCGGAGAGCTGGACTGGTCGCGCTGCGCGATCGGCTCGGTGAACATGCGGGCCCTGAAAGGGGGGGACCTGACAGGTCCGAATCCTGTCGACCGGGGCAAGAAGGGCTCGAAGATCCACTTGATCACCGGGCGGACCGGTTTACCCCTCTCGATCGGGATCTCCGGGGCGAACCTGCACGACAGCCAGGCACTCGAGCCGCTCGTGCGCGGCATCCCGCCGATCCGCTCCCGCCGCGGCCCGCGCAGACGACGGCCCGCCAAGCTGCATGCGGCCGGGGCTACGACTACGACCACCTGCGCCGATGGCTGCGCAAGCGAGGCATCCGGCACCGCATCGCCCGCAAGGGCATCGAGCCCTCCACCCGGCTTGGCCGGCATCGCTGGACGATCGAGCGCACGATGTCCTGGCTGGGCGGCTGCCGCCGTCTGCACCGCCGCTACGAACGCAAGGCCGGGCACTTCCTGGCCTTCACCGCCATCGCCTGCAGCCTCATCTGCTACCGCAGACTCGCCAAATGAGACGACGTCCAAGTGGCAATGAGGACTGCTGGGCCCGCTCCCGCAGGCGGGGCAGCTTTCGTGGGGGTCCGCTCTTGATCGCCGACGGGTCATCGGGGCAGGTTCCGGGCGAAGAACGATCGTAGGTGGCGCCGCACTGTCGGCACCGATACGGCGGGGTCGATCGTGCCGACCAGCGCGAGCCTGGCCTCGGCCGTCATCAGCCCCGCCGCCTGCAATTGCGGTGCGATGGCGGCGTAGTCGGTGAACACCCAGTGCGTGGCGTGGTCGACCTGCTGTCGGAGGGTGCACCCGTGGGCCATCATGGCCGACCACGAGGAATCCAACTCCCTTTTCGCTTCATCCGAGCCGATGAATCCATCAGTCCCCAGGAGCATCAGCGGCCGGCCCACGCCGTAGCGGGCGACCGGGTACAGCTCCCCTTGCTGATGGGGGCCGTCCGGCGGATAGTTCAGAAAACCCTCCAGGTTGACCGCCGCACTGATACGGGGCTCCTCGTACATGGCCTGGGCCACGGCGGTGCCGCCGGCGGAGTGGCCGTAGCAGCCCACCCGCCTCAAATCCAGGGCGCGACCGAGGTTTTCCGGCAACGCGCGCCCTGCCGCATCCGGATTGCGTCCGGATGCCAGGGCCGCCAGTTCGTCGAGAACGAAGCGCAGGTCAGCGATCCGGGTGTCGATCATGGTGCGGGCAATGCGGGGGTCCTTACGAGGGTCGTCCCGGAAGACCGTTATGCGGTACGGCAGGCTCCGGTACGCCGTGGTTTGCGGGAACTCGACCTCGCTGGCGTCGCCGGGATGATCCACGCTGACCACCACATAGCCGTGACTGGCCAGCTCCTGGGCGACCGAGGTGCCCACGGTGCGCGGGTCGGCGCCGCCCGGGCTGTAGAGGAGCACCGGTCGTCGTGTGGGCTGGGCGGGCGCGCCGGTATGGGCATGCGACGCAGTGGCCGCCCAGTCCACACCGGACAGGGGCAGGCCGTGCAGACGCGTGTCGATGTTGCTGAACAGCGCCGCGGCGCTGGGGGTCATCTGCGGTGCGACCGGGTAGCCGCGAACGGTACGGGCTGGGTAGAACACCGTGACCACGACCTCCCGTACAGGGATCGCGTGATCCCACGCGTCGCGTCGGGAAGGATCAACTAGATAGAGAGAGGTGACCCCGATCGGGTGCGGGCCCGTCGGCGCGGGCAGCCGTATGGTGACACCATCTGCAGTCCGTGCCTTGGCCCGTGCGACACCAGGGCCTCCCGCGAGCAATAACCCTGCTGCTGCCGCCGCGAATCTGACGACGTTCCGACGGCGTATCTGGGCCACATGAGGAGCGGAGGAAGAAAACATGGTGTGTATCCCTTCTGTGTAGGCGTTGCTCTCGATGGTTACTGAGCTGGCACTCGTGATGTCGTGCTGTTTGGTCAGGCGGGTCTGTTGGCCAGGCCGGTCTCGGCGAGGCAGCCCTCTATGAGCTGGGTGCGGTACTGGATGTGCCGTAGACCGCGTCGGATGCGCTGGACGAGGTGTTCGGCGTACTGAAGGCTACGTTGGAGAGTCAGCCGCGTCGCAGGAGTGACCAGATCCCATCGATGGGGTTGAGGTCGGGTGCGTAGGGCGGCAGGTAGTAGATGGTCAGCCAGTCCCGGGTTTCCGACCATTCCCGCAGATCAGCAGCTTTGTGCCAGCGGCAGGGCGCCGATGGGGGCCGGGTGGTCGACCACGACCAGCACCGTCCGTGTTTGGCCTGGAGTTTCGCGAACAGCTCGCGGAGCTTGGGCTCGGTGTTGGGCAGGCGCTTGTCGAAGGCCTTCTTCCCGGCCGGTGTGACGGCGGTGGCGTGGTGTTCGCCCCGACCGAGGTCTCCGGCTGGATCTCCCTGGAACAGCCCCGCACAAGAACGGTCCTTCCCCATGGGGCCGTCCGCGTCTACCCACACCACTCCGACGATCGTGAGAGTTCGCGTTGTTCTATCTGATGAAGTGCCCCTGTTGTGGCCGCCCGACGATGTTTCACGAACCGGAACGACACACCACCCCGAGCCTCTTGACCGACCCCGAGACGGGCCTGCCGGCCGGGCGGTGTTTTATGAGCGGTCACCTATGAAACGGCCGGGACTGCGCGAAGTGCGCGTCAACAGGGTGCACGGAAGACCTCCCCGCAGTTCCCTGGAGGATCCTCTCCGCAGTGGCGGAGGCGGAGTACGTGCGTGACCCAGAATCCTGGCCGGAGGAACCGCACCTTCCCGCTTTCTGAACGCTGAGACGCGGCTGGAGGGCACCCGGGATGATGCTGTATCGACGGCGGTGGGCTGGAGCTGCGGGGCATGACGGGGGGCTGCGGCAATGACGCTGGATGGCTTGAGGGAAGGGGACCCGGAGCAGGTCGGCCGGTACCGGATTGTTGCCCGCATCGGTGCTGGGGGCATGGGGCAGGTCTACCTTGGGCGCTCGCCTGGGGGCCGTCCGGTGGCCGTCAAGCTGGTGAGGCCTGATCGGCTGAAGGACGGGGACTTCCGGCGCCGTTTCGCGCGGGAGGTGTCCGCCGCCCAGCGGGTCAACGGTGCCTTCACGGCCGGAGTGATCGACGCCGATCCGCAGGGCGATCCGCCGTGGCTGGCTACGGTCTACGTGCCCGGTATCCCGTTGTCCGAGGCGGTGGCGGCGCATGGTCCCTGGCCCGTCCACTGTGTGCGGGCACTGGGCGCGGGGCTGGCGGAGGCATTGGAGGCGATCCACGCAGCTGGGGTGGTTCACCGGGACCTGAAGCCCTCGAACATCCTGCTGGCTGCGGACGGGCCCCGTGTGATCGATTTTGGTATTTCACTCGCGAACGTCGCGAGCACCCAGACGGGCGCCGGCTCTGTGATCGGGTCTCCGGGTTTCACCGCGCCCGAGCATCTGGCCGGCCGCCGAATCGGCCCGGCCGCCGATGTCTTCGCCCTTGGTGCTGTACTCGTTCACGCAGCCACGGGCATGGGACCGTTCGGCACTGGCGCACCCGATGTCGTGCACTACCGCGTCCGGCACGAGTCCCCTGATCTCACGTGCCTACCACCGGAGCTGCACGCGCTGCTCGCAGCCTGCCTCGTAAAGCGGCCCGATCACCGCCCCACGGTGCCAGAGCTGCTCGCTCAGCTCGCTTCCGCACCCCGGCACACCGGCACGGTGCCAGCTTCATGGCTGCCAGAACCCGTCGCCCGCACGATCCGCACCAGCACCGCCGGCGACCTACCCACCCAACCGCTGACACCGCCAACGAGGCCTGCACACCACCGCGCGGAGCCAGGCCCGCCCACGGCCGGGACGGCGCCCGCTCCTCCAGAAGCCGCCACGGTGGCCGATGACGCGTCCGACCCGCTTCACGGGCCGGCCTCCCCGCAGGCAGCGCCCCCGGATCTCCATGGTGCAGAACTTGACAGCACCACAAGCAGTCCAGCCCCGGAGCACCCCGTCACCCGGCGGCGCGTGCTGCTTGGCGGGACCGCTGCCGCACTCACCGTCGCCACAGCCATCGTTCTGCTGAACAGCAAGACCGAAAAGCCTGGCGGCCACGTCAGCCCAGACACAAAATCGCCAGGCGCCACACCCGTCAGGCCACTGTGGCGTTTCGCCACCGGTGGATCCGTGGCCACGCCCGCCGTATCCGGTGGCACGGTGTTCGTGCAGAGCGCCGGTGGCCACGTCCACGCGGTGAACGCGGACACCGGCAAGCCACGCTGGTCATTCCGCACAAAGGCCACAGGAACAGCCTTCCGCACGTCGTCGCCCACGGCGTCCGGCGGCACGCTCTATATCGGCGGCAACGACGGCACGCTCTATGCACTGGATACTGCCACAGGCGGGCAACGCTGGGTCCTGGCCACGGACAAACTCCCTCCCCTGCATGACGGAGCAAGGTGGAAGGCGTCAGTGTCAACGCCGGTCGTAGCCGGCGGCACGGTGTACGTCAGCAACAGCAGTGGCAGGCTGTACGCGGTGAACGCGGCCACGGGACGGCAGCGTTGGACGTTCCCGCTTGGTGACACCACCGGACCCAGTAACTTCATCGTCAGCCGCCCTGCACTCGCAGGCGGCACGCTGTGCGTCGCAAGTACGGAGTACGGGACAGCGAGCCCTCTCACCGGCAAAGGCACCACCTACGCGGTAGACACGGCCACGGGACGGCAGCGATGGGCCACCCGCGAGGCCAGCCTCGCGGCGTCGGATCCGGTTGCTTCGGGTTCCACTGTCTACGTCGTCACCCATGACGGGTACCTGCGCGCAATCGACCTGGCAAGCGGCCAGCAGCGGTGGGCGCACAGCATTGGGAGAGCGTCGTCCTCAAGCCCGGCCGTTGCGGACGGCACCGTTTACGTCGGCGACTTCGACGGCACGCTGCACGCGGTCAGCGTAAGGACAGGCAAACCTCGCTGGACGTTCACGTCGAACGGCTCGATCGAGTCGCAGCCGGTCGTCGCAGACGGGATGGTCTATGTGGGAGGGGTGAATGACAGGGGTGCAGGACAGGCGTACGCCGTGAACGCGGCGTCTGGCAAGCCACACTGGATCCTCGAAACCGGAGGTGGCATACACGCCTCCCCTGCCGTAACGCGAGGAGCGGTGTTCGTGGGCAGCGACGACGGTTTCCTGTATGCCGTGGCACGGTAGCTGGTGCTCCGCACGATGGCGGGCAGGAAAGCGGAGCCCTGGCCAGACGGTCGCGTTGCGGTGGATACCGCGCCACCAAGGGGCTGAGGACCAGGGCCAGCTGATGCTGTCCTTCTCGCTCCAGCTCAACCCGCATCTCCTGAGCGCCTTCGTCCCGCCCGTAGCGGAAGCGCTGCGCGCGCTGCTCCCTCGCTGCGTAGCTGCGGGCGCGTTACACAACGACGCTATACGGCCTCGGCCGTCCGCCGACCGCCTCGGTCATGTCCGCGGCCTTGTCGAGCATCTGCTGGACCTGCTTGCGGCTGAAAGAGACCAGGAGGAGGGCGAGGGCTAGTACTGCAACGGTGTTTGCCGTGATTGCTGGCCAGTTCGGTCGTTGGTGCGGTTATGGGTGGGGACCTTGCTGATGTCAGGTTGTGGGCGAGTGAACTGAACGCGGTGCACGAGCGGTTCGTGCACCGGTTCAACAGGGAGGAGCCGCGTCAGTCGGCACTGGCTTATATGCGGGGACTGATCGCTCCGCTGCAGCGTAAGAACGGCTGGACCCTGGCGGAGGAAGCCGGCCACGCGGGCCCGGAGCGTATCCATCGGATGCTGAACCGGATCGAGTGGGACGCCGATGAGGTTCTCGACGACGTGCTCGGTACGTGGTCGACAACCTCGAAGACCAGGAGGCGGTTCTCATCGTGGACGACACCGGCTTCCTGAAAAAGGGCGTGCGCTCGGCCGGGGTGCAACGGCAATACTCCGGCACGGCCGGACGGACGGAAAATTGCCAGATCGGCGTCTTCCTCGGCAATGCAACTGCTCGCGGCAGGACATTGATCGACCGCCGCCAGTATCTGCCCACCTCCTGGACGGACGACCGCGAACGGTGCCGACGGGCCGGCATCGACGACACGGTTGCCTTGAGACGAAGGCGGCCATGGCCAAGGCGATGGTCCGCCGGGCGATCAAGGACAAGATCCCGTTTGGGTGGGTGACCGCGGATGCCGCCTACGGCTTCAGCAAGGGCTGCCCCGGTCCGAGCTGGAGCAGGCCGATGTCTTCCACGTCATGGCCACCACCCGTCACACCGTCGTCACACGCTGGGCCATCGACCACCCCGTCCACGACCTGCTCCCCGGCCTGCCGAGACAGAAGTGGAAGCGTCGGTCCTGCGGTGACGGCGCCCACGGCCGGCGCATCTACGACTGGGCTCGAGTTGAGGTGCGGCCCTGGCACCGGCCCGACCGCCGGCACTGGGTCCTGGCCCGCCGCAGCGTCAGCCGACCGGACGAGATCTCCTACTACATCGCCTACTGCCCAGCCGACACCACCCTTGACGCTCTGATCCGTATCGCCGGCAGCAGGTAGGCGATCGAGGAGTGCTTCCAGAGTGCGAAGCAGGAGTGCGGCCTGGACGACTACCAGGTCCGCCGCTATCCCGGCTGGCACGGCCACATGACCCTCGCCATGGCCGCCCACGCCTGCCTGACCGTCCTGCGGGCCCGCGAACCGGACACCAGGAAGGCAGAAACGGATCCTCCCACCTCATCCACTACAGCGTCGCCGAGATCAGACGCCTGATCACCCGCCTCACCGACCGCCGGCCCGTGCCCGCCGAGCACCTCCTGCACTGGTCACACTGGCGACGACGACGCCAGCACCAGGCCCGCATCAGCCACTACAAACGACGCGGACACAGCCCCTGAAAACCGCCCAGCACTCAGAACAAACACCGTTGCAGTGCTAACCGCGGGCCGGGCGCGGCAGTTGGCGGCAGTCGTGGAGGATCTTCCAGCTCTTCATGCAGGCGAAGGCGTGCTCGACGCGGGCGCGGACGTTGCGGTGCGAACGGTTGTGGTCTTCCTTCCAGTCCGGGAGGTCGGCCTGGCCGCGTTCTCGGCGGTGCGGGATGACCAGGCCGGTGCCGCGGTAGCCACCGTCGGCGATCACCGTGGTCTTGCCGACGGCGGCTTTGGCGCCGGACAGTTCCCATGCCTTGCAGTCGTTGCGGTTTCCGGGCAGGGGCCGGCCGACGGCGACGACGAGGCGGGTGTCGGCGTCGATGAGGACCTGATGGTTGGTGGAGTACCGGTACTTCTTCGACTGCTCGGCAATGCTGTGGTCACGGGTGGGGACCAGGGTTCCGTCCACGATCAGCACGGTGTCCTTGCGGAACCGCTTGCGCTGCTGCAGCGCGAGCGAGGGTCCGAGGTGGTCGATGATGCGGTCCGCAGCCGACTTGGACAGCCCGAACAACGGGGCCAGCTGGCGCAGGGTGAGGTTCGTGCGCCAGTACGCGGCGACCAGCAGAACCCGGTCCTCCAGCGGCAGGCTCCACGGCCGGCCCTTGCGTACCGGATCCGCGCCCTCCCGGCGCAGTGCCGTGACCATTACGCTGCGCCCTGGCCCGGTTGGGGTTGTTCTGCCGGTGGCAGACGTGGACGTGTGGGCTCTTGCACTCGCCGCAGTCGGCGTTCTCGCGCAGGTGCAGATCGACCAGGTGCAGGCCGGTCAGGCCGCCGATCCGCAGGGTCGTGTCGGACAGCCAGGTCACGACCATTTCATCCCGGGCAGTGTTCACCGACTCCACCAGCTCCGGCCTGGCACCGTCCGGCAGCGTCTTCGGATAACGGCGCCGCGTGCCCTGCCGTGGGGCCAGTGGGTTCGTCGGCACCGAGGTGATCGCATGCCCCAGGAAGACCCTTTTGCGGTCCGCCTGAGTGGGCAGCCGACCGACGTCCAGCGCCTCTCGGAGCTCGTCGTTGATGCCCCGCCTCACGCACTGATGCAGGTAGAAGCCCTTCAGAACGGTCGCCGAGATCGACAGAGCCGACGTGCCGTACGGACGCTTCGGCGGCACCCGCCACGGCCGCCCGTACGGCATCGGCACTTGCGCACCCACCGCTCCCTGGTAGCGGTGGAGATCCGTCAGCCTGGTGGTCTCCGCCGTCAGCCCTTCGCGGAGGCGCCTCCGAAGGTGGTCTACGAGGTAGTGGGCATAGGTCTCCTGGGATCCCGATCCCTCGTAGAGACGCAGGTAGCTTTCGGCTTCTTCGTCGACCGAGTAGTCCGGACAGAGGATCGAGAACGCCCAGCTGCCGTCGGCGCGTCTGATCTTCTGGACCCGTAGGTCGTCCAGCACCAGCGTGCTCCGCACCAGGACTTCCTTCCGCCTTCATCGCTTATAGGGCGAACGGAGGCAAACCGTTGGCCAAAGACCTACGTGACGCGGCCGAACTGCGTCTCAACGAGCGACACGGACTCGCCGTTGGCAGTCGCTGATGTCGGAGAAGTTCTTCGGGATGTGGAGGTAGCGGCGCGGGTCGGTCTGCTCCGCGTATCCGAGCGGCCGGTGGAGGGCTTCGTGCAGCGGGACGACCCACTCGCGCATCAGCTCCCGGCGCTCGCGGGTCAGCGCCATGTACGCCGCGGTGCCCGCGGCCAGGACGTGGTTCGCGATCTCGTACACCCGCGGGGTGTCGGTCAGCGAGCTCACGCGGATCAGCCGCCATTGCTGGTGATGTGCGTCGTCACCCTCGTAGGCGCGCTGCGCGACCACTGCTCCGGCCACCTCCTGCGCTCCGAGGACTCCAGGACCTTGCCGCTGCGCACGTTCTCGATCGCGTACAGGACGTCGCCGTTGTTTTCGTCGTCGCTCGGCGGAAGGGATCCGGTGTGACGTGGACGCTACCGGAGCCAATGCTGGGCACGCCCGTACCCACGCCCGATCTGCTGCCGGGCTGGGCGTGCGAGCGGAAGTTATGGACACGGTTCGCTGGTGTCCGTTGTCCACGGCCTGAATCTTGGGGCCTGCGTTTCGTGCAGTCGGTGCGCAGGTCGGTCACGGAATCGACGGCCGGGCGAGGAAGCCTGATGAGAGCGTGCGGGACGTGTGCGCTGACTGGTAATCACCCGCAAGCGATTGTGTGACTCACGCCACTTTCTAAGTACTTAGTAAGTGTGCTTTCATGTCGCCGTCACGGGGACGAAACTCCACCGTCATGGGTTGGAAGGAATCCGTATGCCATCCGTGTCTTCCCCAAGCTCCTGCGCCGGTCGGCGTAAGGTCGCCTACCGCCCAGATAACCGACGAGAGCCGATGGGCTGAGCAGATCACCATCCCTCGGCCCCACCTTCCTCTCCCGCTCTCCGGCAGCGGCCAGATCAGGATCGCAACCACCGGCCTCGAGTAAGAGGACACTCCACACCTCGTCCTCCTCCCGTGTCACCCCGTCGTCGCCTCACTGCCGCTCGATGAACACTCCCGGGGCACGTCAGCCCCGTGTGCACTGCCTTCGAAAGCCCCGGCCCGTCCGAAGTGCCCATCCGTACCCGGGTGTGCCGGTGTTCTACGCCTCCCGTCAGGTCGAACCGAAGGAGAGCTGCACCATGTCATCACCCAGAACCGCAGTTCGGGCTCGCGCCGCCGGCGCAGCCCTCGTCCTGGCCGTCACCGGGATGTGCGTCGCCGGCGCCGGCTCCGCCCGGGCCGCCGACCCCACCGCGCAGGTGTGGGTCACCACACCGGACGGAGCTAAGAAGCTGGCTGCTGAGGGCAGCGTCCCGTTCACCAGCACACCGCAGGCCATCGACATACGCATCGACACCGCCAGCAAGGGCCAGCAGTTCACCGGTGCCGGCGCCTCGGTCACCGAAGCCTCCGCCCACCTCATCCAGGGCCTGCCCCCCGACAAGCGCGCCGACCTGATGAAGTCGCTGTTCTCGAGCAGCGAGGGCATCGGGCTGAACTACCTGCGCCAGCCTCTCGGAAGCACCGACTTCAACGCCACGAACAGCTTCTACACCTACGAGGACACCCAGGGGCAGTTCTCCATCGCCCCGGACCAGGCAGAGATCATCCCGGTCCTCCAGCAGGCCCTCGCGATCAACCCGGCGATCCGCTTCATGGGCTCCCCGTGGTCGCCGCCCGCCTGGATGAAGACCGGCAATTCGCTCAGCGGCGGCAGCCTGAGGACCGAGCACTATCAGTCCTACGCCGACTACCTGGTCAAGTCCATCAAGGCGTACCAGCAGCAGGGCATCACGCTCACCGACCTGACGGTCCAGAACGAGCCCGAGTTCGCCACCAGCTACCCGTCCATGTCGATGACCTCCCCCGAGCAGGCCGAGTTCTTGAAGGTGCTCGACCGCACCTTGAGCGCCAACGGGCTGCCGACGAACGTCCTCGCGTACGACCACAACTGGGACCACCCGAACTACCCGCTGAATGTGTTCTCCCGCACGCCCGGCATCCAGCGTGTCATCGGCGCCGCCTTCCACTGCTACGGCGGCACCCCCGCCGCGCAGCAGCAGATCGTCAACGCCGGCAAGCGCGTCTTCTTCACCGAGTGCTCCGGCACCGACAGCGCGGATGCGTCCAGGACTTTCGGCGACACGCTCCGGTGGCACGCCGAGAACTTGGTCGTGCAGAACATGCGCAACGGCGGTGAGACCGTCGTCAACTGGAACCTCGCCCTCGACCCGAACGGCGGCCCTCACCACGGCCACTGCGGCACCCGCTGCAACGGCATCGTCGAGATCGCGGGCGGCAACGTCACCCCCGGCGCCGAGTACTACGTCCTCGGTCACCTCACCAAGTTCCTCAAGGTCGGCGCCACCCGTATCGGTTCCACCAGTCAGGGCAGCGGAGGCGTTCAGAACGTGGCCTTCGAAAACCCCGGCGGCAGCCGCGCCGCCTTCGTCGTCAACACCTCCACCAGCGCGCAGCAGTTCTCCCTCACCGACAGCGGCAAGTCCCTCGCTTACAGCCTGCCCGCAGGCGCCGTCGCCACCTTCGTGTGGAACGGCACAGGCGAGCCAACTGATCCGCCCACCGGCACCATCGACCCGGCCGCCTGGTACCGCGTCGCCAACACCAGCAGCGGCGCCTGCCTCGACGCTGCCGACTGGGGCACCGCCAACGGCACCGCGCTGCAGCAGTGGGCCTGCGGCACCGGAGCCAACCAGTCCTGGCAGTTCCGCCCCACCAGCGAAGGCTTCTACCAGGTCGTCAACCGGCACAACACCAAGGTCTGGGACGTCGACGGCGGCCCCGGCGCCACCGACGACGGCACCAAGGTGCACCTGTGGAGCTACGAAGGCGGCACCAACCAGCAGTGGCGCGCCGAGTCCGTCGGCACGAGCGGGCAGTACCGCTTCACGGCCCGCCACAGCGGCAAGTGCCTCACCGTCGACAACGCGTCCACCGCCAACGGCGCCCGCATGTCCCAAGAGCCCTGCACCAATTCAGCGGCACAGACGTTCACGCTGGTCGGTTGATCACGGTTCAGCAGCTCGCTGCAGGGTCCGGTGTACAGCACCGGACCCTGCCCCGGGGGCATCCCAGCCCATCCGCTCCTGCTGACTCGCCGACTGAGACGCCGTCGATGCGCTGGCGGAGGCATCGGCGGACTCAAGGATGCGGCGGCATGGCCCAGCTGAACTGTCTGCCTGGAAGATCTCGGTCCGGCGCCGGCCGATGGAGATGTCGGTACTGGCAGCGGCAGACGCTCGGTGAGTTCGGGGAGCCATCGGAACGGGTTGTCCGCCCAGAAGCGCGGAAACGCGGTCGGTCATCGGCAGGCGCACGGCCGACTCGTCACCGCGTCGCCAGACCCGAAGCTCGAGGTCTGGCCAGTGTTTCGGGGGGCTGGTCCCGAACAAGGTCACGGACAACGCTCTCGTCGATGTCAGCTCCATCCATGTCTTCCTCCGCGTAGTAGTGCCAAGCAGAGGGCGACAAAAAGCGAGGGCCCGCGCAGATGCGCTCTGGGCGGGCCCTCGTCGTGTGGGCTGCAACCAGCCGGTTTCCGCAGGCTCAGGCGGGCCGCGTGGTGAGGATGGCGGCGGCGCCGGCGGGCAGTCGGTAGCTGTAGGTCGTGCCGCCCCACGGGACGTCGAACGTGGCAGCTGAGCCCCCGGAGTTGTACGTCACCTGCAGCCGGGTGCCGTCGGGCAGGGTCGCTTTCTTGCGCTGGAGGCCGGTGTCCGTGCCCGTGGCCGCCCTGTTCTTGCCGTCGGGGGCGAAGACGGAGACGTCGTGGATGGACCACCAGCTGCCGGAGCCTGCCTTGTTGACCACGCGGATGTAGCGGGCGGTGGTGGTGGGCAGTTGGATGCGGGTGACAGTGCTGCCGGGGCCGGTGGCGATGGGCTCGCCCCAGGTGGTGCCGTCGTCGGAGGTGTACACCTCGTACTGGCGGGCGAAGTCGCCGGACGAGGCGGTGCTGTCCAGGACGAGCTGGTCGAAGGTCTGGGTGGAGCCGAGGTCGAGCTGGAACCAGTCACCGGGTTGCATGCCGTGGCCCGAGCTCCAGCGGGTGGATGCGTCGCCGTCGATGGCCTTGGAGGGCGGGGCGTCCGCGCTGCTCGCGGAGGCTGTCGCCTGCCAGCCGTCGCGAGATAGGGCCTTTTCGCCGGTGGGTGAGGTGAGCGAGGCGCCGGTGGGCAGGGTGTAGGCGAGCCACTCGTCGCCGACGCGTACCTGGGGCTGCTGGGCGAGCAGGCTGCTGTCGTAGGTGATCAGGGCCTGGCTGCCGTCGGTGTTGGTGAAGGGGACATCGACGGAGTCGATGGCGGCCGGGTCGGTGGTGCCGTGCTGGGGCCCGGTCCAGGTGAAGGTCGCGGCCGCTCCGGCGGCCAGGGTGTAGGTGAAGTGGCGGTCGCCCCAGGCCACGTGGAAGGTGCGTGACGTGCTGCCGGAGTTGTAGGTGACCAGCGCGTTGGAGCCGTCGGGGTTGGTGAAGGCGACATCTTCGACGCTGCCCTTGCCCAAGGTGTTGGAGGCGACCCGGCGGGCGCCGGGCTGGACGAACTTGCTGGCCTGGGCGAGGCCCCAGTAATCGGCCGTCGGCGTGTAGGTCCACTTGCCGTCGGTGTTCGGGGAGACGGTCACCACGGGGCGGCACCCCTGGCATCCGTTGTTGGTGGGGCCGCCGCTGGAGTCCAGGGCGAGGTTCCAGCGGATGATGCTCTGTGCCCAGTTGCGCGGACCGTTGATGATGTTGTCCATGACGCCGGCGAAGGCGCCCTTCTCGTCGCCCTCCCAGTTGCCGCCGGAGCACTCGCTCTGGAAGGCGGGCTTGTTGGGGTAGTCGTTGTGGACGACGGTCTGCGCCGTCTCGTCCCCGGCGTAGCAGTGCCAGGCCGTGCCGGTGACCTGCTGGGCGGTTGCCGGGTCGGCGTAGAAGGACCCGGGGTAGCCGGTGACGTCCCAGTTGTGGTCGTAGCCCAGGATGCCGGTGGACAGGCCCCGTTTGCGCAGCGTCGGAGCGAGGTGCTCGGTGACGAAGGTCTTGGCCTGGTCGGCGGGCAGATACATGCCCGGGTAGGCCGATGGTTCGTGCAGCGGCTCGTTCTGCGGGGTGACGTAGCGGACCGGGACGCCGGCTGCCGCGTACCCCTTGAGGAACTTGGCGAAGTAGTCGGCGAGCGGCTGGTAGGCGTCCGGCTTGAGCCTGCCGCCGTTCATCGAGTCGCTCGTCTTCATCCAGCCCGGCGGGCTCCACGGGGTGGCCATGAGGGTCAGCTGCGGGTTGATCTGCCGGGCCTGCTTCAGCAGGGGGATGATGTACGCCCGGTCGTGGTCGATCGTGAAGTTGGCCAGCGTGGGGTCTGCCTGGCCGGCGGGCATGTCGTCGTAGGAGTAGTTGCCGTTCACGGTGAAGTCGGTGGCGGCCATCGGCTGGCGCAGGAAGCTCAGGCCGATGCCGTCGCGGCGGCTGAACAGGTCGCGCATCAGCGCGTTCCGCTGTGCGGCGCTGAGCTTGGTGCCGACCAGCCAGGCGGAGGAGTCGGTGAACGAGGCCCCGAAGCCGGTCATCGGCTGGTACTTGCGGGTGGTGTCGACCGTGATGGTCGAGCCGGACGGTGCGCGTCCGGTCTTCCAGGTCACCGGCGACTGCTGGGACAGGTACGTCTTCGTGGACGGGTTGGTGACCCAGATTGACGCCTTGCCGGCGGTGCCGGCGGAAGCTGGTGTGGCCGACGGCAGGACGGGGAGCGTGGCGAGCAGAGTCGCGGCGGCTGCCAGGGAGGTCCGGCGCCATTGCCGGGTGGTGGTTCTCATGGTGCGGCTCCTTGCGGGCATGACGGCCATGCACGGCGGGGCGCGTGCATGACGTGGATGGTGCGAAACCGGCGCGTGGGGGCCGGGTAAGGGCGCCGGAGCTGGGGTCACTTCAGGCCGGTGGTGGCGATGCCGGCGACGAAGTGGCGCTGGAAGAGCAGGAAGACGACGGTCACCGGGAGCAGGACGACAACGGCGCCGGCGAGCAGGATGCCGAAGCGGGTGAAGTCCTGTCCGCTGCTGGCCAGGGCGAGGCCGACGGGGAGGGTGTACTGGGTCTCGTTCTGGGCCACGACCAGCGGCCACAGGAAGTTGTTCCACGAGCCGAGGAAGGTGATGATCCCCAGCGTGGCGAGGGCCGGCTTGGTCAGCGGCAGGATGATCTTCCAGAAGACGGCCAGTTCACGGCAGCCGTCGACACGCGCGGCGTCGATCAGCTCGTCCGGCAGGGTGGAGATGAACTGCCGCATCAGGAACACCCCGAACGGGGTGGCCAGGAACGGCAGGATCAGCCCGAGCAAGGAGCCGGTCAGCTGCATGTTGGCCACCAGGACGTACAGCGGTACGAAGGTGACCAGGCCGGGAACCATGAGGGTCGCGATGACCACGGTGAACACGGCCCGTTGTCCCCGGAACTCCAGCTTTGCCAGGGCGTAGCCGAGCATCGAGCAGAAGATCAGGTTCCCCACCGTGACGGCCAGGGCCACGATCACGGAGTTGGCGAACATCCTCGTGAAGTCCAGGCTGTCGAACAGTTCCTGGAAGTTGATGAGCGTGGGCCTGGTGGGGATCAGGTCGGGCGGGATCTTGCGGATGTCCGCCTCGGGCTTGAACGACCCGGACAACATCCACAGGAACGGCGTGACCATAAGCAGCAGGAGGCCCGTGAGCGGCAGGTACAGCCACGGACGGCCCCACTCCTGGCGGATACGGCGACGACGTACGGACTTCTGTACAGCGGGAGCGAGAGGTGCGGTGCTCATAGGGCATCAGTCCTTGTCGCGCAGCACGCGGAACTGCAGCACGGTCAGCGCGATGATGAGAACGAAGACGACATAGCCGGCCGCCGACGCGACGTCGTAGTTGCCGTTGCCGAACTGCTTGTAGGCGTACAGCGTGGTCGACAGGGTGGAGTCCAGCGGTCCGCCGTCGGTCATGACGAACGGCTCGTCGAAGAACTGCAGGTAGCCGATGCCGGTGGTGACGGCGGTGAGGAGCAGGGCGGGGCGCAGAAGGGGGAAGGTGACCCGCCAGAACCGCTGCCAGGGTCCGGCACCGTCGAGTTCGGCGGCCTCAATCAGGGACTGGGGCACGGACTGCAGCCCCGCCAGCATGATGATCATGACGGTGCCGAGGTTGCGCCACACGGCCATGAGGATCATGACGGGCAGGGCGAACCGGGTGTCGGCCAGCCAGGCCGGACCGTCGATCCCGAACCAGGCCAGGACGGTGTTCACCAGACCCGCCTGAGGTTCGAGGAGCGTCTTCCACACCACGGCGACAGCGACGATGCTGGTGATCACCGGCAGGTAGAACCCGACCCGGAAGACGGCACGGAAGCGGCGGATGCCGCGGTCGAGGGCGACGGCCGCGGCGAGCCCGGCGGCCAGGGTGAGGGGCAGGGCCACCAGGACGAAGACGCCCGTGTTGCGCAGGGCGGTGAAGAACTGCGGGTCCTGGAAGAGCCGTATGTAGTTGTCGAGGCCGACGAACGACACGTTCAGCGGGGTGCGCAGGTCGGCGCTCTTGGTGTCGGTCAGGCTCATCAGCGTCGACCAGACGACCGGCAGCAGCATGAAGGCGAGAAACAGGGCAAGAAACGGCGCGGCGAGGATCCACGCGGCGCGGGCCTGGCGGCCCTGCGCGGTGCGCCGCGGTGAGGAGGTGCGGCGGCGCACCGCCGGCTGTTTGCCGGCGGTGTCGCGCTCCTCGGTGCCCTGCCCGGCGATGGTGTTCGTGGACATGGTGGTCATCCGTCCGTGGGCATGGTGGTCATCCATCCGTACGAGGGATACGAAAGACACGAGGCCGTGCGAGGGCTACGGGTCCGTACGAGGCTTACGGGCGGCAGCGAGTCAGCGGCCGGTGCCGATGCTGGTGGCCCTGGACTGCAGGGTCTTCTGCACCTCGGCGACGGTGACCTTGCCGTAGGCGAGCTTTTCCAGCTCGGAGTCGATGGCGTCGGCGATCTGCTGCCAGGTGGTGATCGCCGGAGGAGCCTTGGTGACCTTCAGCTGGCTCTCGAAGGCGGCCATCTTCGGGTCCTCGCCCAGGTCACCCTCCGACCAGGACTCGACGGCCGCGGGCAGAGCGCCGCTGGCCTCTCCGTACTCGGCCAGGTTCTTCGGCTCGGTGAGGAACTTGACGAACTTCCAGGCCGCGTCGGCGTTCTTGGCGTCCTTGAAGACCGCCAGGTCACTGCCGCCTGCCAGGCCGGCCGCCTGTGTGCCCTTCGGCAGCGGCATGGTCTGCCACTTGCTGTCCAGTTCGGGGGCGTTCTTGTGGAGGTCGCCGCCGGTGCTGGCGCCCTGCTGCACGGTGCCGATCAGCCCGTTCTGGAGGTTCTGACGGGCGTCGGTCTTGTCGTTCGGCGTCAGCTTGTCCTTGAAGATGCCGCTGTAGTACTCCAGGGCCTTGGTGACCGCGGGCGAGTCGAAGGTGAACGTCTTCACTTCGGCGTCGTAGATGTCACCGCCCTGCTGCCACACCATCGGCAGCCAGAACAGCCAGGAGTTGAAGCCGACCTGCAGCTGGGTGGCGTTGCGCAGCTTGGGGTTCTGCTTGCCCGCGGTGGCCTGGATGGCCTTGAGGTCCTTCAGGTAGCCGTCCCAGTCGCCGGCCGGGGCACCCTTGATGCCGGCCTGTGTGGTGATGTCGGTGCGGTAGTAGATCACCGAGGTGTCGGCGGTGAAGGGGACACCGTAGGAGGTGTCCTTGTACTTGGTGGTGTCCCACTGGCCGGGGAAGAACGCGGACGACTCGAACGAGGTCGGGGTCGCCTGGAAGCCGTTCATGGCAGCCAGCTCGGCCATCCAGGTGGAGCCGATCAGGGACATGTCCGGGGTGTTGCCGCCGGCGATCGAAGTGGTGAGCTTCTCGTGGGCGGCGTCCCACGGCACCGGGGTGATCTGGACCGTCACATCCGGGTTCTGCTGCTCGAACTTCTTCGCCAGGCTCTGCAGGTCCTTGTCGGCCTTGTCGCCCATGGACCACATGACGATCTTGCCCTTGGCCTTGCCGCTGCTGATCTCCGCCGGGGCGTTGTCGGAGGCCGAGGAGTCGTCGCTGCGGCCGCAGCCGGTGGCCAGCAGGGCGGCGGCCACGGTGGCGCAGGCGATCTGGAGGGTTCTCGCGGTGGGACGAGTGGTGCGCATGGTTGCGGCTCCTTGCGGTCGACTGAACAGGGCGCGGGGGGGTGAGTGGGGCAAAAGGGGCTGACCGTGAGGTGGGTCAGACTGCGGGGTGCGGGCGGCCGTCGTCGACGGTCACCTCGGCGGTGAGATGCGGATCACGGCTGGAGCGTCCGACGTGCAGGCGGTAGCGGCCGGGCGGCGTGCGCCACGCGCTCGCCTCGACGTCCCAGATCCGGAAGACGCGGGCGGGCACGTGTACCTCGGCGGTGACGCGGGCGCCCGGTTCCGCCCGGACCGTGGCGAAGCCGGCGAGCAGACGGACCGGCCGGTCAGTGCCGTCCTGCGGCGGCTCCAAGTAGACCTGGACGACCTCACGGCCGGCCCGGGGGCCGGTGTTGGTCAGTGCTACGGTCAACTTGAGCCCGTCTCCGCCCGCGGGGCTGGGCAGATCGGCGGAGACGGGAGTCGGGGAGAGGGACACGGACTCGTACGTCCATCGGGTCCAGCCGAGGCCGTGACCAAAGGGGAAGGCGGGGACGAGTCCGGCGCGGTCCCAGGCCCGGTGGCCGACGTGGACGCCCTCGGTGTATTTCACGATGCCGTCGCGGGGACGGGCATCGGGGACGGGAACGTCCTCAGCGCGGGCGGGCAGCGTCCAGGGCAGGCGGCCCGACGGCTCGGAACAGCCCAGCAGCACATCGGCAAGCGCGTGCCCGGCCTCCTGACCCGGCAGCCATGACCACAGCAGCGCGGGTGCTTCGTCGGCCCAGGGCAGCAGCACGGGGGCGCCGGCGTTGACGACCACGATCGTGCGCGGGTTGGCGGCGATCACCTTGCGGACCAGGTCGTTCTGGTGGCCGGGCAGGTCCAGGCCCGTGCGGTCCCAGCCCTCCGACTCGACCTCCTCGTTGGTGCCCACCACGACGACGGCCACATCGGCGGCTGCTGCGGCGGCGGCTGCTTCGGCGATCTCCTCGTACGGGGTGGTCCCCGGCGGAGTGTGCCGCAGCTGGGCGGTGACGAAGCGGCCGTAGCCGCCGGCGTCCACGACGGTGAGGTCCAGGGCGAGGGTGAGCTTTCGCCCGCCCGGCCCGACCTCGACGTCGATGCCCCGCTGCTGCGGATGGTTGTGGCTGGACTCCAGCACCAGCTCCACACCCCGGTCGTCGTCCCCGGCCAGGACCTCGTCGCCGTCGATGCTCACGCTGAAGCGTCCCGCGCAGCCGAACTCCAGACGGTGCGTCCCCGGTTCGGTGAGGGTCAGCTCCGTGCGCAGCAGCACCCGGCGGGTCGCCGGGCCGAAGCCGTCGTACGTGGTCCAGTCCCCGGTGACGCGGGCCTCGCCGTCGATCCGGTTGCCGTCGGCGTCCAGGTGATCGGCGCGTATACCGGTCGCGCCGGTCTCGGGATCGGTGAGCAGTTCGGCGGAGGCGTACGGCAGGCTCAGGCGTGCGTCGCCGCCCCGGTGCACGGTCAGCCGGACATCCTCGGGGAGCGCGTCGCGCAGCCCTTCCTCGTACGACACGGTGCGCACCGCCGGCACGAAGGCGCTGCCGCCGCCCTGGAGGTAGGGCGCGACGGCGTTGGGGCCGATCAGCGCGACGCTGCGGATGCTGTCCGGTACCAGCGGCAGCAGGTCCGCCTCATTGCGGAGCAGCACGGTGCCGCGAGCGGCGACCTCGCGCAGCAACCGGTACTCCTCCGGAGCCGGCTCGGACGAGACGTGGGCCGGACCCGGCCCGTCGAGCCGGCCGACATGCCGGGCCAGGCGCAGCAGCCGAAGCACCTTATCGTCGACAAGCTGCTCATCCACCTCGCCTGCACGCACGGCCGCCGCGAGGGCATCACCCCACGGGCCGTCGGGGCCGGGCATCACGAGATCCAGACCGCTGACCGCGGAGTCCACGGTGGAACGGGTCGCGGCCCAGTCACTGACAACAGGTCCTGCGAAAGCCCACTCGCCCTTCAGCACCTCGCGCAGCAGCCGCGCGTTCTCGGTCATCGGCGCTGAGACGGTCCCGTCGTCCAGGCCCGAGTACGCGGCCATCACACTCCACGGCGCGGCTTCGGCGAGGACCTGCTCGAAGGGTGCCAGGTAGACCTCCCGCAGCGTCCGCTCGTCCAGCCGGGCGCGGTACTGGGTGCGGTCGGTCTCGGAGTCGTTGGCGACGAAGTGCTTCAGGCACGCGCCCACGCCCCGGCTCTGCAGGCCGCGTACGACGGCGGCGGCCAGGGTGCCGGTGAGCAGCGGGTCCTCGGAGAAGTACTCGAAGTGGCGTCCGGCGACCGGGGTGCGCTGGAGGTTGACCACCGGGGCCAGCACCATGTCGACGCCCTTGCGGCGGGCCTCGACGGCGAACAGCTTCCCCAGGCGCTCGGCGAGGTCGGGGTCCCAGGCCGCCGCGAGCCCACTCGGCGCGGGGGCCAGGAGGCCGGTCTCGTCAGGGTCGTCGCCGGTCCCGCGCACGCCCTGCGGGCCGTCGGACATCGTCACCGCGGCAAGCCCCAGCCGGGGCTCGGCCGGGAGTCTCCACAGGTCGGCGCCGGTCAGCAGCCGGATCTTGGAGTCCAGGTCCAGGCCGCGGACGCGGTCGCGGAGTTCGGTGTCATCGGGGAGGGCAGGGCGGCTCATGCTCGTCCTTCCAGGCCGCGGTGCGGCACGAAGCGGGCGGAACGGAGAGCAGGAAAGCACACTTACTAAGTACTTGGTAAGTGCTTGTGCGTAAGTTCTTTCTCGGGTTTGATCGAAAGGTGACCACTGATCGACAGCCCCGTAGACTCCGCACGGTGAGCGAGAGCAGGCCGACCGGCGAGCGGCAGCCCCGCACGGGGAAGAGCCTCAAAGCCCAACAGCGACGGCAGGAGATCCTGCAGATCGCCATGGACACCTTCGCCGCCCGCGGCTACAACAACGCCTCCCTGCAGGAGATCGCCGACCGCGCGGGAGTCACCCAGGCCGGCGTCCTGCACTACTTCCGCTCCAAGGCCCAGCTGCTCACCAGCGTCCTCGACCTGCGCGACGCCACCGACATCGAACAGCTCGGCCCCGACCGCCCCCGCGGTCTGGCCTTCCTGCGCCACCTGGTCGACACGGCCCGCCGCAACACCGAACGGGAGGGCATCGTCCGGCTGTACTCCGTCCTGTCGGCGGAGAGCGTCACCGAAGGCCACCCCGCGCAGGACTACTTCCGTGACCGCTACGCGGGACTGCGTGCCATGGTCTGCGAAGCCCTCGCCGAAGCGCACGAACTCGGCGAGACACGCCCCGACCTGAACCTCGAAGACGCGGCCAACGCGATCATCGCCGTCATGGACGGCCTCCAGATTCAGTGGCTGCTCGCCCCCGACTCGGTCGACATGGCCGCATCCACGGACCGCGTCATATCCGCCCTCTTGGCCGGCTTCACCGGCAATCAAGCCTCACAGCGGCCAGAAGCCCCGTGAAGGCTCGCGCAAAAAGTGCGCGGGCACGGAGACTCTGGTGCAGTCCATGCCCGCGCTCGTGTGGCTTGTTCAGGGGGTGGCTACGAGAGCGTAGTCGTACGCCTGCCATTGGGCGCTCTGGGCGGTGTAGCGGAGTTTCGTCTTGGTGGAGGAGCCGTCAAGCACGGCGCGGACGGCGCACTGGTCCAGCGACCGGCCCGCGAGTTGTTCGCCTTCCGCGGCGAACGACGGATCGCCGCGACGGGAAAGGCGAGCGCCGAACAGCCGGTGAACCTCGGCGAGGTGTCCCGGGCCACCGACCTGACCGAGCCCCTGGAGCGCGGCGGCCGTCTGCGGCTGCTCACCTCACCGGACGACACCGAGTACCTCGACATCGTCCACCACCTGGTCACCGGCGAAATGGTCGTCGACCGCGACCACGCCTCCCTCGATCACCGCGCGAAGGGCGGCAGCTGGCGCCTTCCGCCCGAGGGGCCCAACGCGACCCTGCGGATTCTGCTCTACCACCCGGTCGCGGAGATCTTCACCGCCTCCGGCCGCACCCTGCGTGTCTCCCCCGCCGGTGACGTCCCTTGGCGCGTCCAGTTGGGAGCCACAGGGGTGGCCTCCGCTGCCTTCACGGTCGGAGCATGGGATCTGACACCGCCGGAACCGCTTTTTGGCGAGCCGACGACCCGAGCGGCGGGAGTATCGGATAGCCAGCACTCATCGACCCGGTCGGCACGACTGGCATGCCGACCGGGTCGATGGTGCCGGCGGGCGGGGACGGCGCTGAGTCAGTCGGTCAGGTTACCCATCTTCCAAACTGTCATGGACTTGACGACACTGCCGTCGCCGAAGAGCCGCAGGCCGAGAGAGTCCTGCCGGAAGGGGTAGGCGCGGGTGGTGATGGACTTGTGCGCGTTCGCGTACGCCTCGATCATCGAGCGGTCCAGGAACACATCCAGTGACAACTCTCCGTCGGAGAGCGTCAACGGACCCTTCTGGATGCCCGGGTTGGCGTCGACGCTGGAGTTGTTTCCGGATCGTGTTCGGTCGACGCCCAGATGTCCGGCTGGGGCGTCGTACAACAGACGGGTCTTCTCTTCGCCCCCGGGGCTGCGCAGCACATCGAGTCCGAAGGTGTCGGCGCTGCCCCGCTCCAGAGTCAGCTTGATGTGGAGCATGTCCCCCTTGATGTCTGCCAGGCGCGCGTTGGCGTCGGCGACGGAGGTCGGTTGGTTGATGTTCAGTAGTGGTTCACCTACATGGAGCCGGGAGACCTCCTCGACAGGACTGACTCCCAGGTCTCCGTCAGGTCGCATGGACAGTTGGACGGGGAGTCCGGCGTTGTGGGCCCAGCCGGCGTCGTAGTGGGCGCGCTCCGTGCGCCGGTCCTGCGCGATGCTGAAGACGAGGGAGCGCCCCTTGTCGTCGACCGTGCCACTGGGCCCGGTGAAGTGATCGCCGTAGTCGAGCAGCCTGGGCTCGGTGGTGTCGGGTGTCCATCGGCGGGCCTGGGCGTCCCAGGTGCCGACCCAGTAGTAGGTGTACTTGCTGCTGTACTCGGCGGGGCCGTCGGGGAAGGACGGGTTGACGAGCAGCGCCCGTCGCTGGCGTCCCTGGTCGTCCTTGCCGATGGGGAGGAAGGTGGGGAGCTCCCAGACCTGGCCGGTCTTGGGGTGGGCCGCCACGTCACCGACCATCAGAGGCCCCGAGTAGGTCCAGTCGGTGAGGTTCTTGGAGGTGTAGAGGAGCGCCGTCCCGCCGACGCTTCGGCCTGAGGTGGTCTGGACTCCCGAGCCGACCAACTGGAACCAGGTGTCGCCTTCCTTCCACACGTCCTGGTCGCGGAAGTCTCCGAAGCGGACCTTTCGTCCAGCACCGACGTCCAGATCGGCGGTTTGGCTGGTCACCAGGGTCGGGTGCATCTTCCACTCGGCCAGGTCCGGGTCGCCGGGGTCGACGGGGCGGGCGAGTCCGGTCGCCTGATTGGGGCGCTGGGAATCGTTGCCGGCCGTGAACAGCAGGACCGGGACGCCGTTCTCGTCGAGGGTCGCGTCGCCGGACCAGACGCCGTCCGGTGCCACGCTCCCCGCGGTGGGAGCCAGGGCGACGGGCAGGTCACGCCAGTGCACCAGATCCTCGCTGACCGCGTGCCCCCAGCCGATGTTGTGCCAGTAGGGACCGTGGGAGTTGTGCTGGTAGAAGAGGTGGTACTTGCCGTTGACCTGGATGGGGGCGTGGGGCTCGTTCATCCAGTGGTTGGGGGCCGAGAAGTGGTAGCCCGGGCGGTAGCGGTCGCCGTCGTAGCGTGAGCGGTCCATGGCCATACGGGCCTCGGGGATGCTGCCGCCGGCGAATGTCCGCACGTCGTGCTCGTGGCCGGCCCGCACGGATCCGGAGGTGAGCGCGCCCGTGTGGACCTTCACCTCGTCGACCAGGCCGTTGAACATGTTCACGGCAAAGGTGCCGTTGATGATGGCGGGCTGGTTGTGGCGGCCGATGAGCAGGGGAACGTCGGCCTTGGCCAGGCGGGCCGTGGTGGGGATGACCGTCCGGGCGACCTGCTCGCCGTTCAGGTAGAGGCTGATGGTGCCCTCGCGCGGAGCGAAGACCGCCGCGATGTGCGCCCACTTGCCCGCGGCGAGAGCTGCCGCCTGGGGGACCGCCGTCTCGTACCAGGCGTCACCGGTGCCGATGCCGAACTGCCACACACCGTGCCGGCCGACGCCGAGCGAGAATCCTCGGCGTGCTGCCTTGTCCTGCTGGTTGACGACGGCCGAGGGCTTGCCTTCGTCGCCCCATTCGAAGGCGCGTGGTGCGACCCAGGCGCCGACGGTCATGCCGTCCGTGGGGAGTTGGGTCTGTGATGCGGCGCGGGTGACCCAGGTGGAGTAGCCGTCGAAGAGAAGGGCGCCGGAGAGAACGCCGTCCTCTGGCCGCTTGGTACGCCACAGCGGGTCGCTGTTCGGCTTGTGGACCGCGTTGTTGAAGACGTAGCTGATGGGATCCGCGCTCCGGCTGATCCGCTCCGTGGTCGCGGTGCCCTGGCCCTCGGCGAAGTCCCAGTAGGCGGCGAGCCCCTCGAGGCCCGGGTCCGGAGCCTCGTCCAGACCGACTCTCACGTCGTCCAGGTTGATGTGTCCCCAGCCGCCGGTGGCCCGGTCGACCGCCGTGATGCGTAACTGCTCGCCCAGGTGCTCTCGCGCGTCCCAGGTGACGCGGCGGTACGCCTCGTCGTCGGTGCCGGTGGCCTTGTGCAGGACGGTGCCGTCCAGGGTCGTCAGAGCCACGTACAGCTGGTCGTCGTTACGGCCGCCGGAAACCAGGACACTGACCATTCCCGTGCCGGTCAGGGTGAACGGCTCGGAGGTGACGGTGCCTATGGGGGCATCACCGCCGCCCGCGAATCCCCAGAGGTGATAGGTGCCCTGCTGGTTGAAGCAGCAGCCCCATCCCCAGCCCGGCTGGTTGGTGACGGATCCGTCGAAGGCGCCTCCTGTGGTGCTCCAGCCGCTCAGGTCGCCCGTCTCGAAGCCGGGGTTGGACAGGGTGCTCTCGCTGGCGCCGGCCTGTCCCGACATGAGGGGCGTTGTCATGCCGAGACAAGCCACAAGGACGAGCAGTGTGCGTAGCAGGCTGCCCGGGGGCCCTGTCCTGGATGTCGCTGATGAACGCGTGCGCATGCATACCTCCGGTGATGTGGTGAGGTGTGTTGAGCAGGCTGATCGGTGCGTTCTCCTGGTCGCGGGCCCACGACAGGGCCCCGGGAGCGTGGAACGTGGGTGGGCAGGTGGTCAGGAGCGCTGGACGGGCACGTTGACGTCGTCGACGTTGATGTGGCCCCAGCCGCCGGTCGCCTTGTCGACGACCTCGACGTAGACCCGTTCGCCGATGTGCTCGGACAGGTCGAAGACGACACGGCGGTACTGTTCGGCACCACGCCCGGTTTCCTTGGCCAGCACCTTGCCGTCGTCTGCGCGGACGACAGCCGCGTAGAGCCGGTCGAGGTCGTTGCCGCCGGACACGAGCAGGTCGACCACGCCGTCTCCGCCGAGGACGACGGTGGCGGAGCGGAGCACACCTGTGGCGTCGTCGCCGCCCGCGTCCGGGTTGAAGCCCCACAGGTGGTGGCCGGTCGGGTCGTCCGCCGTCTCGGCCTGGTAGAAGGGTCCGCCCCAGCCCCAGTCGGTACGGGTGGTCACGTTGGAGGCGCCGAAAGTGGTGCCCGATACGACGGTCCATCCGGTGAGGTCGCCGGTGGCGAAGTCGTGGTTGGGGAGGGCGCCGACGTTCGTCGGGCGCGGCGGGTCGTATGCGGCGGGGGCGACGGGCGTGTCGTAGGCGCCGTTCATGCGCCAGACGTCCAGGGAGACGACCCGGGCGGAGCCGCCCTCGCTGGTCAGCCGCAGGCCGGTGGCGTCCTTCCGGGTCGGGTAGACGCGGCTGGTGATGCTGTTGGTGCCGTTGACGTACGCCTCCAGCATCGAACGGTCGATCAGGACCCTCAACCGCAGCTGCCCGCCGACGAGTTCGACCCTGCCGCCGTGGACGCCCTTGCGCACGTCCGGGTCGAGACTGGAGCGGCCGCGGTCGATGGAGAAGCGGTGCTTGCTCGTGTCATAGGAGAGCAGAGTCCGCTCACTGCCGTCGGCGCTCGCCCGGACGGCCAGGGTGACGGTCGTGGCGTCGCGGGGCTCGATGACGGCCTCGATGTCCAGCATGTCGCCAAAGACGCCGACGAGTTCGCGGTCAGCCTCCACCACTGAGACCTGGCGGATCTTGACCAGTCGCCGGCCCCGCAGTCCGGCCGCCTCTTCGATGGGCTCGACTCCGAGGGTTCCGTCCTGGCGCAGCGACACGCTGACCGGCATGCCGGCGTTGTGCGCCCAGCCGGACTGGGCGTGCTGCTGTTCGCTGCGGCGGTCCTGGGTGATGCTGAAGAGCACCGAGCGGCCGTCGGGGGTGACGAAGCCGGACGGGCCGGTGAAGTGCTCGCCGAAGTCGAACTCTCGGGGCTTGTCGTGGTCGGGCACGAAGCGGAACGCGCGCTTGTCGAAGGTGCCGATCCAGTAGTAGGTGTGCCTGACGGCGTTGGGGTTGAACGCCTCCCACCAGGGGCTGACCAGCAGGATGTGTTTGCCGGTGCGCTTGCCCTTCGGACCGGGGAGCGGGAGGAGCACCGGCAGCTCCCAGACCTCTCCGGGCTCGGGGACGTCAGTGAGGTCGTTCCAGTGCAACGGGCCCCGGTAGGTCCAGGGCCCCTCGGGCCTGCGCGCGGTGTAGACGAGCGCGGTTCCGCCGTGCTTCTTGGTGACCTGGCTGCCGTTGTAGTCGACGATGCCGCTGCCGACCAGCTGGTACCAGACGCCGTCCTCCTCCCAGACGAACGGGTCGCGGAAGTTCTCCGCCCATGCGGTGCCGGGGCCGGCGGGGAGGCCGGCCGGGGCTTCGGTGACCGGCTCGGACTTCATGTTCCAGGTGGGCAGGTCCGTGTCGTGGTCGGTCTTGTACGCGGAGACGGCCATCCCGGTGCGCTGACGGTAGGGCAGCCGGTCGTCGCCGCCGGTGAAGAAGAGCACCGGCCCCCGGTCGCCGTCGACGTACGCCGAACCCGACCAGATCCCGTCCGGCCCGACCGAGTCCCCTGCCGGGGCGAGGGCTATGGGCATGTCCCGCCAGTGCACCATGTCGGTGCTGACGGCGTGTCCCCAGTGGATCTGGCCCCAGAACGGGCCGAGCGGATCGTGCTGGTAGAAGATGTGGTACTTGCCCTTGAAGTAGACGGGCGCGTGCGGCTCGTTCATCCAGTGCCAGGGCGGCAGCATGTGGAACTGGGGGCGGTGCCGGTCGCCGTCGAAGCGGGACCGGTTCAGCGTCAGGTCCGGGCGGGGCACGCGGCCACCCGGCAGCGCGGCGACCTTATCGGCGTGCTCCTTCTGGGCGGTGGTGTCGTCCAGGGTGCCGGGGCGGATGACGAGGCTGTCCATCAGGCCCATGTACATGTTGGCGTGGAACTCGCCGTTCAGCAGCGTGGGCCGGTTGTGCCGGCCGATCAACAGCTGCTCTTCAGGGGCCAGTTGGGGGGCCTTTTCGGGAGTGGTGGCGGTGCCGATGAGGCGGCCGTCACGGTAGAGGCGCAGCTGGTGTGCGGCCGGGTCGTAGCTGGCGGCGACGTGTGTCCATCGGCCCTTGATGGCCGGCTGGTCCGGTGCTCCCTTGACCTCGATCAGGTCGGTGCCGAAGCCGAGTTGAAAGACGATCTGCCCGAAGCGGCGCAGACCGAGCAGGAACCCGGTCTTCGCGTCCGGGTTGTGCTGGTTGACCAGGGCCTGGGGCTTGCCGTCGATGCCGTGCTCGTACGCGTAGGGGGCGATCCACGCGTCGATGGCCAGGCCCTGTGCGGGGTCCAGCTTGCCGGGGCCCTTGGCGGTGACGACGGTGGAGTAGCCGTCGAAGTACAGCGCCCGGCCGCGCACTCCACGCCGCCGGACGGGGTCGGTGTCCGGCTTGTAGCGGGCGTCTGCGAAGACGTAGTCGATGGGGTCGGCGGAGCCCGAGACCGCCTCGCGGGCGACCGTGCCGCCGCGCTCGTCGAAGTCCCAGCGGGCGGTGGGGCTTTGGGGTCCGCGTCGGCTCTCTGCGGCGGCGGAAGCGGAAGCGAACGAGAGCGGTACGACGGCCCCGCCGATGGCGGCGGACACGACGGTGAGGGCTGTTCTTCTCCTCATGGGCGGGCTCCTGGGTGGTGCGCGGCAGGTCTGACGCACTGCCAAATCGGTTTAAGCGAGATGGCTCGGCATCGTTCGCGCTCCGCCCCTGCTAATGCAAGAGCTAATGCATACCGTTTTACCCTGGGGACACAAGAGAGACGGACAAATATGCATATATCTCACCCGTTTCTCATTCGAGATGTCTGCGGTGTTGACATCCGGCCACGGGCGCATCAATCTCTTCGCAACTTGCTAATCCGATTTAACAACGGAGCCGAGCAGCGTGTCTGAACGTCGTGTGACCATGGCCGATGTCGCCCGTAAGGCGGGCGTCTCGCCGACGACCGCGTCGTTCGCCCTGTCCGGTCGCACCGACATGCGCATCTCCGATGCCTCCCGCCAGAAGGTGCTGGACGCCGCGAAGGAGCTGGGCTACCGCCCCAACGTCACCGCGCGCAGCCTGCGGACGAAGTCGACGCAGACCATCGGGTTCGTGTCGGACCGGATCACCACGACGCCCTTCGCGGGCGAGGTGATCCGCGGCGCGATGGAGGCCGCCCGGGAGCGGGACAACCTGCTGTTCATCACGGAGGCGGGCGGCGATCGCGAGGCTGAGTCGTCGCTGGTCCACGCGCTGCTGGACCGCCAGGTCGACGCGGTGATCTACGCCTCCATGTTCACCCGGTACGTCACTCCGCCCAAAGAGCTCTTCGGGCGCCGGGTGGTCCTGCTGAACTGCCTGGCCCCCGGCTTCGACGCGCCGTCGGTCGTCCCGGACGAGCTGGAGGCGGGCCGGGATGCGGCCCGTGCCCTGCTCGCGGCCGGTCACCGCGAGGACATCTGGGCGATCGGTGGGCACCAGGCCGTTCCGGCCACGCCCGAGGGGATCATCGCCGGCAACGAGCGCATGCGCGGTCTGGAGGAGGTTCTGCGGGAGGGCGGCGCGCGCCTGGACGGTGTCATCGAGTGCGACTGGGACACGCCGGACGGCTACCGGGAGGTCTCCGCGCTGCTCGCGGCGGGCCACCGTCCCCGGGCGCTGGTGTGCCTGGCCGATCGGGTGTCTCTCGGCGCCTACCAGGCGCTCGGCGAGGCAGGTCTGTCCGTGCCCGGCGACGTGTCGGTGGTCTCCTTCGACGACCAGGACATCGCGTCCGTACTGCGCCCGGCGCTCACCACGTTGAAGCTGCCGCACTACCGATTGGGTCGGCTCGCCGTGGAGCTGATTCTCCGCAGGGGGCCGCTCGAAGCAGTCGTCCACCGTGTGCCCATGCCGCTGCGGGAACGCGCCTCCATCGGCGCCCCCGCCGGGAGCTGACACCGGGCACCAGAAGACGGTTGTCCCGCCGCCAGAAGTACTGACCCTCCGGGCGGCGGGACGACCACCAAGAACAGCGACCGTCGCAACCGGTCGCCAAGGCGGGTCCGGCAAGACCCGTCTCAGTGAGATGGAGGAACCCTCGTGGTGTTCAGAACCAGGCGCCTCGCAGTAGCGAGTGTAGCCGTCACGGCGGCGACCGCGCTGGTCGCCGGATGCGCGACCGGGAGCGGCGGCAGCAACACGTCCGGAGCCGACGGCGACACGCTGACCCTGTGGACGCACAACGCCGGCAACTCGGCCGAACTCGACCTCGTCAACAAGATCATCAAGGACTTCAACAGCTCCCAGGGCAAGTACAAGGTCAAGCTGCAGGCGTTCCCGCAGGGCGACTACAACAAGTCCGTGGTGGGCGCCGCATCCGCCCGCAAGCTGCCCTGCCTGCTCGACGTGGACGGCCCGAACGTGCCGAACTGGGCCTGGGGCGGCTATCTCGCCCCGATCGACGTCTCCGGCAGCGAGGTCCCGCTGGACGACCAGCTGCCCAGCACCGTCGGCCGCTACAAGGACAAGGTCTACGCGTTCGGCCACTACGACGTCTCCCTCACCTTCTTCGCCCGCAAGTCGGTGCTGAACAAGTACGGCATCCGCATCCCGACCATCGACAAGCCCTGGACGAAGGACGAGTTCGACTCCGCGCTCGCCAAGCTGAAGAAGAGCGGCAGGTTCGAGTACCCGCTGGAGATGGGCACCGGCCAGATCGGCGAGTGGTACCCGTACGCGTACTCACCCCAACTGCAGAGCTTCGGCGGCGACCTGATCGACCGCGACGGCTACAAGACCGCCTCGGGCACCCTCGACGGCAAGAACGCCGTGGACTGGGCCACCTGGTTCCGCTCGCTGGTGAGCAAGGGCTACCTGTCGAAGAAGTCCGGGGCCGACCCGAACAAGGACTTTTTGACCGGCAAGAGCGCCCTCCACTGGGACGGCAGCTGGAACGCCGCCAAGAACGCCGAGAAGCTCGGCGACGACCTGGCGATCATCCCGCCCGTCGACTTCGGCGACGGGCCCAAGATCGGCGGGGCCTCCTGGCAGTGGGGCATGAGCTCCACCTGCTCCAACAAGGCCGGCGCCGAGGCATGGCTGAAGTTCTCCCGCCAGACCAAGTACTTCGTCGACTACGCCAAGGTCACCGGGACCATCCCGGCCACCGAAGCCGCCGTGAAGCAGGTGGACGGCTACCAGCCGGGCGGGGAGTTCAACGTGTTCGTCCAGTTCGCACGGAAGTTCGCGGTGGTGCGCCCGGTCACCCCGGCGTACCCGTACATCGCCACCGAGTTCGAGAAGGCGACCCAGGACATCCTGGCCGGGGCCGACCCCAAGGACGCTCTCGGCCAGGCCGTGAAGGACATCGACAACGACCTGAAGTCGAACAACGACTACGCCGGCTGACCCGCTCCGGTCCGGTTCGGGCCCCGACCGCGCCTTCCCCGCACGCCCGAACCGGACCGGTACCCCCTGGAGCTACCGTGACCACCATGATCGCAGCCCTCGCCCGGCTGCGCACGGTCCGGCGAACCCGAACGACCAACGCCCGTCGCCGTGAGAGCCTCACCGCCCTCGGCATGGCCACTCCGGCCGTGGTGCTGCTGATCGTCTTCGTCGTCGTACCGCTCGCCCTCACCTTCGCCCTGGCCTTCACCGACGCGCGGCTCATCTCGCCCACCCCGGCCCGCTTCGTGGGCCTCGACAACTTCACCCGGCTCCTCGACGACCCGGTCTTCTTCAAGTCCCTGCGCAACACGGCGTACTTCACCGCCGTCGTCGTCCCGCTCCAGGCCGGGCTCGCCCTGGTGCTGGCGCTGCTGGTGAACGCGAAGGTGCGGGGCGTCAACTTCTTCCGCACCGTCTACTTCCTGCCGGTCGTCACCTCGATGGTGGTCGTGTCCCTGCTGTGGACCTTCCTCTACCGGGGGGACGGTCTGGTGAACCACGTCATCTCGGCGCTCACCCTCGGCCATGTCGAGGGCCGGGACTGGCTGGGCGACCCGGCCACCGCCATGCCCGCCGTCATCCTGATGTCGGTGTGGCAGGGCGTCGGCTTCCACATGGTCATCTGGCTGGCCGGGCTGCAGACCATCCCCGCCGAGCTGTACGAGGCCGCCGACCTCGACGGAGCCACCCGCTGGCACCGCTTCCGCCATGTCACCTGGCCCGGCCTGCGCGCCACCCGCACGTTCGTGCTGGTCACCATCACCCTCCAGGCGTTCGGCCTCTTCACCCAGATCAACGTGATGACCAAGGGCGGCCCCCTCGACTCCACCACCACTGTCGTCTACCAGGCAGTGCGCACCGGCTACGAGCAGCAGCAGACCGCGTACGCGGCGGCCCTCTCGCTGGTCTTCTTCGTGCTCGTCCTGACCGTGTCCCTCGTCCAGCGTTTCCTGACCCGGGAGAAGGACTGATCGTGCCCTCCTTCCTCAAGCACCTCGGCGGTCACGCCGGCCGCGTCGTCCTGGCCCTGGTCTTCGTGCTTCCCCTGCTCTTCATGGTGGTCTCGTCGTTCAAGCCGGACGACCAGATATTCGGCGACATGGGCTCCCTGCGCGCCTTCCTGCCGGTCGGCGCCCTGTCACTCGGCAACTACACCGGCGTGTTCGAGCGGGTTCCGGCGGCGCAGTTCCTGCTGAACTCCGTGCTGATCTCGTCCGTCACCGTGCTGCTCGGCATCCTCGTCAACAGCATGGCCGCCTTCGCCCTGTCCCGGATGCGGATGCCCGGCCGCAAGGCCCTGCTGACCGCCGTCATCGCGACCCTCATCGTGCCGTTCGAGACCTTCGCCGTCCCGTTGGTGTGGTGGATCAACCAACTGCCGCTGCTCCGCGTCAACGGCTTCCACCTGGAGTTCACCACCGGCTGGATGGACACCTACCAGGTGCAGATCCTGCCGTTCGTCGCCAACGCCTTCTCGGTCTTCTTCTTCCACCAGTACTTCCAGAGCATCCCCAAGGAGATCGACGAGGCGGCGATCGTGGACGGCGCCGGCTGGTTCACCATCTACCGCCGGATCGTCATGCCGCTGTCCGGCCCGGCCATCGCCACCGTCGCCATCCTCACCTTCCTCCCCGCCTGGAACTCCTACCTCTGGCCGCTCATGGTCGTGCAGAGCGAGGAACTGCGGCCGGTGATGGTGGGCATCTCCTACTTCTTCCAGCTGAAAGTGAGCTGGGGCGAGATCATGGCGTACTCCTCCATGATCACCGTGCCGATCCTCGCCCTGTTCGTGGCGTTCCAGCGGTCGTTCGTGAACAGCATCGCGTCGACGGGCGTGAAGGGCTGAGCCCGCACGCCCGCGCCACGCGCCGCTTCTCCACTTCTCCTCTTCCCCTGTGCTTCGCGCACCCCGAGAAAGGCCCCGTGTGTCCACGCCGCCTGCTGACCCCCACCTTCCGGCCGTGCATCTGCGCCCCCCGCGCAACTGGATCAACGACCCCAACGGGCTGGTCTTCCACGACGGGCACTACCACGTCTTCTTCCAGTACAACCCGTACGGCCCGCGGCATTCGAACGTGCACTGGGGCCACTACCGCAGCCCTGACCTGGTCAACTGGGAGCCTCTCCCGGTGGCCCTCACCCCCACTCCCGGCGGCTACGACGCCGACGGCTGCTTCTCCGGAAACGCCGTCTCCGACGACGGCCGCATGGTGGCCTTCTACTCCGCCCACCGCACCGATCGCTGGTGGCAGCCGGTGACCACCGCCGAGTCGTACGACGGCGGAATCACCTGGGTCAAGCGCCCGGAGCTGCTCATCCCCGAGCCGCCCGCAGACACCACCATGTACCGGGACCCCTACGTCTGGCAGCAGGATGGCCGCTGGCGGATGCTGGTCGGCTCGGCCCTCGCCGACAACCGCGCCGCGGCGCAGCTGTACGAGTCCGACGACCTGGAGCACTGGGAGTACCGCGGCCCCTTCCACGCCAGCGACGCCGCGGCCGGCTCCGGCCCGGTCGGATGGGAGTGCCCCCAGTACGCTACCTTCGGCGACAGCGGCGTCCTGATCATCAGCGACTGGACCCCGCAGGGCGGCCCCAGCCACACGACCGTCCACACCGGCCGCGAGCAGGACGGACGCTTCACGGCGACCGCGGCACCGGTGCCGCTGGATCACGGCCCCGACTTCTACGCCCCCGCCCTGCTGAAGACCCCCGGGGAGGACCGCTGGCTGCTGTGGGGCTGGGCGTGGGAGGCCCGCGACGACGCCTGGGCGCATGAAGCAGGCTGGGCAGGCACCCTCACCCTCCCTCGCGAGGTGACCCTCACCGCCGACGGAACGGTCGTCCAACGCCCCGCTCGCGAACTGCTCGCGTTGCGCGGCGAACGCGTACTGCACCGCACCGGGCACCTCACACAGTCCGGGACGGCCGAACTGGGCCAGATCAGCCGCACCTTCGACCTCACCGCCGTCCTGACCCCGGACACCACCGGCACCAGCGGTCTGCGCCTGGTCACCGCCGCGGACGACACCGAGTACCTCGACATCAGCCTCGATCCCACCACCGGCCAGCTCACCGTGGACCGCAGCCACGCGTCACTGGACGCGAGGGCACGAGGAGGCTCGTACGCCGTCCCGTGCCCAACGGCGATGGCCGGCACCCCCGTGGAGCTACGCGTGATCGTGGACCGTTCGATCGCCGAGGTCCATCTCGGCGACGGCCAGGTCCTCACCCTCAGGTTCTATCCACTCGCTGACGGACCCTGGCGGCTGCAGGCCCGCACGGCAGGCACCGGCCGCAGCGACTTCACCGTCGAGGCATGGAACCTGACCCCGGGCGGAATCCGTCAGGAACCCCTGCTGGCGAGCCAAGGGCAGGACGCGTAACACGCGCTGCCTGCCCTTACCTGCCTCAAAACGCCGTCCTCACTCCGAGCGGGTGAGGACGGCACCGTCGTAGACCTACCCGTTGACCTCGACGTACCTGCCGGACCCACGCACGGGAGCGGCAGCCCGCGACCTCCCTCAGAAAGGCAGACAGTCACCATGACCCGACACAGGTCCCCCAGCAGTGTCACCGTCCTTGGCGAGTGCGTCGCCGACACCTTCGCCGACCCTGACCGGTCCGGCCTCGGCGAACTCGCGCTGCGCGCCCTGCCCGGTGGTGGCCCGGCCAACACCGCCGTCGCCCTTGCCAGGCTCGGCACCCCCACCCGCTTCCTCGGACGGTTCTCCAACGACGTCTTCGGCACCCTCTTCCGGGACCGACTCAGCGCCTCCGGCGTCGACCTGACCGGCAGCGTGAGCGCCCCCGAGCCCAGCACTCTCGCCGTCACCGACCTCGACGAGACCGGCCAGGCCACCTACACCTTCTACGCCGACAGCGCCGCCGACTGGCAGTGGACCGCCGACGAACTCGCCGCCACCCAGCAGGACGACGCGGTCTGCCTGCACACCGGATCCCTGGCCCTGGTACGCCAGCCCGGCGCCGGCCACATCGAGGAGCACCTCGCCACTGCCCGCGAGCACGTCACCGTATCCGTCGACCCCAACGTCCGCCCCCTGCTCGTACCGCCCTCGGCCTACCAAGAGCGGCTTCCTCGCTGGTGCGCCCTCGCCGACATCCTCCGCCTCAGCGAGGACGACCTCGCGCTGCTCCTCCCCGGTGCCGGCCTTGAAGAGGCTTGCGACACCTGGCACGCCGCCGGCGCACGACTCGTCGTCATCACCCTCGGCGGACGCGGCGCACTCGCTTCCCTCGACGGCCACCGCGTCACCGTCCCGACCCCGGCCATCGACATCGTCGACACCGTCGGCGCCGGAGACTCCTTCAATGCCGGCCTGCTGCACCGCCTCGCCGCCCTCGGGCACCTCGGCGGGCGACTCGACCGGCTGAGCCTCGAAGAGGTCGCCGACGCCTGCTCGTTCGCCGCCCACGTCGCCGCCTTGACCTGCTCCGTCCCCGGCGCGAACCCGCCCAGGGCAGAACACCTGGCAACCTCGTTCCTCTGCGGGGAACGCCGCTTCGCCAAGTCGGCGTCCACGTCCACGCTCGTGACCCAGTCATCACCGAACCGCGCACACGCGAGGGCAGTGCCGTAGCAGCCGCCGATGGTGACCAACGTGGTCGAGCCGTCGGCGACCGACCATCGCGTGGTGGTACATACGAACTCCACCGGCCCACGCCGAGGGGTCCCGCCTGGCCATCGGTGCCGTCGGCAAGGTCGCCTACTACGCGACGCCGCGTCCCCCGGTCAGCTGGCCGCACCAGGTCGGGGTGGTGCCCCGGCCCTCGGACTGCTTCCAAGACCGCGCCACCGCGCACCAGCTGCGCCAGGCGCTGGCCGATGGCGGCAGCGCAGTGCTGGTCGGCATGGGCGGCGTCGGCAAGACCCAGCTCGCAGCCCACCTCTATCGGCGCCCTGCCGCTGGCAGTCGCGAGGGACATGGGCTGCCCGGTCGCCTATCTGCCCGGACTCACGATGCGGGGATGACGGCTGTGGTGGGGGCGTGAGCGGTGCCGACGGATATGCCGAAGTCGGCTGCGATCTGTGCGAGGGTGTCGTTCCTGCGCAGGTACACCAGGCCGGCGAGGGCACGCTGGTGCGGCGGGAGCTTGCAGCGGCGGCCACCCTCGCGGATGACGATGAGCATGGTGACCCACTCGACCAGGGCATGGGGCAGGTCGAGTGCGGCAGGATAGGGACCAACGAGGCTACTCTGCCGGTGAGTTGAGACGTCGCACCTCCCTCAACGGCACGGGAGCCTCGTGCGTTGCGGACGCCGACGGCGTCACCCGATCAGTGGCCCCGCTGAAAAGCTCACTGATCGCCTCCGATAGCTACCACCCTGAAATCGTTCATCTAGTAGTGGATCCCTGCTACGCTTGCGCCCTCTGCTGAGTTCTTCTGTTGCTTTCTGGGTGAATTCGTTCGACAGATCGGCCCGGCGGACCGCAGCACCGCACGCAGCGGAGATTGTCTCGTTTCTGCAGCCTTCTGCAGCGCCAATGCCTGCACAGACGCCAGGCAGGCGGACGACTGACCCCACTCGAGATCCCGGCAAAGGCGCCGACCACCACACCTTCGGGGCGTAGACGGACAGTGTCCGATCGCGAGGGTGGAACTCCCATGCTGACATGTCGGGCTTACTGCGAAGAAAGGGGAAAGCAGCCATGGATACGCTGACCAAGATTGAGGTCGATAGCGTCATCGGTGCGTGGCAACTGAAGTCGTTCACGGCGACCGATGTCCACGGGGCCATTGCTCATCCGTTGGGGACCGATGTCCAGGGCATGCTCATCTACACGCCGGATGGTCACGTTTCGGCCCAACTCGCCGGCCAGGAGGGCTACATCGGCTATGCCGGTACCTACCAGTGGCTCGGTGACATGGTGATTCACCGTTCGATGGTCGGCAGTCCCGCCGAGTTCAGCGGCGCTGAACTGCCCCGCACGGCTCGCCTGGAGTTAGGCCGTCTCAGCCTCGCCACGCTTCCCGCCGACGGCTACCCGGTCCTTACCGCGACCTGGCAGCGCGCCACCCCGGCGCCCGTCCTTCCGAGTGCGGGAAACGGTGACAGACGATGATGCCGCACCCGTCCGATATGCCGCGCGGTGGCGTGGTCTTCCTGTTTCCGGGACAGGGCCTCTCCCCCTGCGGCGCCCTGGCAAGCCTGTACGACGACGACCTCGGAGTGCCTCCCGCGGCCCGGAAAGAGACCGACCGGATCCTTGATGAGGTCGACGAGGTGGCATCGACGCACGGATACGGACCGGTTCGTGACGTGCTGCTGGCCGACCGTTGCCCCCAGGATGCGCCGCCGCTTCCCTACGGCACCTCGCAGTTGGCCCATTTCGCGGCCTCCGTCGCTACGGCCCACGCCCTCGCCGCCACGGGAATTACCCCAGACCTGATCGTGGGCCACAGCCTCGGTGAATTCTCGGCCTTCGTGACCGCCGGAGCGTTCACTGTCGCAGAAGGAGCTCACCTCGTATGCGCATTGAATGACGCCTACCGACCCGTCATCGGCGAGGGCGCCATGGTCCTGATCCTGGCCGAGGCGGGGCGCACCCAGGCCATGCTCGCCGACATCGGCCGCGAAGACCTGGCGATAGCCTGTGTCAACTCTCCGAAGGAGACGATCGTCAGCGGCCCCCGAGCCGCTATAGCCGCCCTTCGCACCCTGGGTGACACTCGTCGGCTGTTCGAACTTGACGTCCCCTACGCGGCCCACCACCCCAGCCTCCAGGACATCCACGGCCGCTTCCTCGACAACGCCAAGGGCCTACGCCAGCGACCGCTGAGCGTCGCGGTGCACTCTCCCGTCCAGCGCCGCCCCTGCAGCGACGCTGACGACTTCCTCCTTGCCCTCGCCGATCTCATCACCAAACCCGTGTACTTCGCCGAGACCGTGAGCCGCTTGGCGCCGGTTGGCCAACGGCTGTTCATCGAGCTCGGAGCAGGTGACACCCTCAGCCGCTGCGTGCGCGCAACTCTGCGCGGCGCCCGCACCGTCGTCCCCCTTGCCCGTCCGAAGAAGAGGTAGACCCAGGCCGGGAGAGGCTTCGATGGCTGTGTCGGTTTCTGAGGGAGTCGTTTCGGCGTGACTTCGGGAATCGTTCTGTGGCGAGCTTCAAGATCAGTGAGCTTCTTCGAGATGGCCGCCGATCAGGTGATGGTTCACAGACGGGACCCTCCAGCGGATTCTCACCCGGTTCTCCGTGAAGATCACCCTTGAGGGCGCGAGCGAGGAGTTCACCGAGAAGGTGCTCGCGCTCGCCGCGCAGCAGGGCGCGGAGGTGACGGTCGCCACCGTCAGACCGGACATCTCTCCCGGGTTTCCACGGACAGTGCGCCTCTCCGGGCCTCCTCCCGTCTAGACCGGGGAGAATCTGGCCAGACATCTACACAGATCGGGTGACGCGGCGGCACGCTGTGTCTCGGCTCGGATAACCGTGCCATACCCGAGGTGATAAAACGGACAAGTTGGCCAGGTGCCCTGGGCCGCGATCACACCGGTGGTCCGCGTCATCCGCGTGCTGGAACGCATGGTCCCCGACGGCGAGCTCCTCCTCAGCACCGCCCACCACGAATTCCGCTCCCGCCACGGACACGCAGGCGCACTGAGACAGGACACCCTGACCTTGCGCATCGAGTCCTTCGTGAATTGGGTGAACCGAGAGGCCGAGACGCAGGGCCTCCCCGGCGAGACCATCCCCGACGACCCTCACGGCGCGATCAGACTGAACCGGTTCAGAAGATCTCTGGCCTGGCATATCGCGCGGCGCCCCGGAGGACTGATCGCGCTCGCCATCCAGTACGGCCACATGCGCACCGTCCTCGACGCCCGCACCTCCAGCAGCTACGGCGCCCGCGGCCGCCAAGGCATCCACGCCATCCTCGACGTCGAGACGGCCCTCGCCGCCGCCGACACCGCAGCCCGGCTGCGCGACCGAGTCGCCGCCGGAGAACGTCTCAGGACCCGCCGCCCGCCGGGCCCTGACCGCCGCCGCTCACACCCCTCGCTTCGAGGGCCGCAGCGTCCCCCGCACGTTCGCTAGGAAAGCCAGCACCTTCCTCGCCCGCGACGGCATCGTGCTCTATGACAACCCCGACGCGTTCCTGATCTGCGCCTTCAAGCAGGACAACGCGCTCTGCGAACCCGAACCCGGCGCTACCGCCCCACGGCAGTACGACTACCGACCCGGCTGCGGCAACACCGTCCGCACCGACACCCACGCCCGACAACTCCGCGAACGCGCCGACGAACTCGACCAGCTCGCCGCCCACTCCCCCGGACCGGTCGGCAAACGCCTGCGCGCCAACGCCAACCGCCTCCGCGAGACGGCCGACACCCACGACACCACCGCACAGCCCGCAAAGGCCCTCACATGAACCAACAGCACCAAGACGAGCGCACCCGCATCCGCAAAGCCATGGACCGGCTCATGAGCGGACAGGCCACCGCCTCCAACGGCAGCCTCACCATCGTTGCCCTCGCCGCCGAGGCTGACGTCCACCGCATGGCCCTCATGAAACGGCACGCCGATCTGAAGAACGAGTTCTATGAACGCGTCCGCAACGAGACCCCGCAGACTCCGGAACCCGGGAGACGACTTCGGGAAACCGTCACCAGACTCAAGAAGACCATCGCGAACAAGAACGACGAGATTGAGAGGCTCCGACAGCAGGTGACCCGACTTGCTCTTGCCGGCGCGGTTCTCACCCAACAGCGGGCGCAACAACAGCCACGGCACCCAACAACGTCGTCCCCCTCCGTCCTCCCACCCCCTGACATGGCTAGGGCAGCGCGTACTTGGGGGTGGCGGCGAGGTGAAGTGGCCCCACCCTGCGTCTTGCGGCGGGGCAGTGGATGTGGCGCGCGGAGGTTGGATGCTGCCGAAGCCGTCGGGTCGCTGATCCGCGTTGCTCAGACGCCCGGTTGGCCGGTCAACGTGAGCGGGCGTACCGCCGGTTCGAGCAGCGACAACGTCCGCTGCTGCGCGTCGAGAGCAACACGGATCCCGACGGGCATCGGCAGATTCGGGCCCGCGTGGCCGAACTCGACGTTGCCCAGGACCGGGATGTCACGGTCGCCGAGGACGTCGAGGACGATCTCGCGCAGGGTCGGGGACGCGTCGGGCGAGTCGAGTCCGTCGATCCCGTCCGGGATGCCCACGACCATGCCGGAGATCCGATCGAGGATGCCGGCGTGCCGCAGTACCTGCAGATAGCTCCACACATACGCTGCCAGGCCTCCCGCCTCCTCCCAGAACAGCACCGCGCCGTCGAACCCTTCGAGCGGCAGTGCGTAGGACGTCGCCTGGTTCAGCACGATGCGGTTGATCACTCCGCCGATCAGCCGGCCTTCGGTGCGACCGGCACGCCAGCACTCCCACGTCGGGGTGGCCGGCAGCGCGCCGATCGGCTCGGTACCGGTCAGAAGCGTCGAGTAGAGCTCCTCGAGTTTCGCCCTGCGCGCCGCAGTCGTGCGCTGCCAGTGTCCGCCGAGTCCAGGGGTGGCCAGGTCGGTATGGAAGCCGACCAGACCCGTGCGCGCGTAGAGCACCAGATGCAGCAGCGAGATGTCGCTGAAGCCGAGGATCGGCTTTGGATCGGCAGTGATCGCCTCGAAGTCGATCAGATCGAGGTATCCGAGCGCCGTCTGGCCGCCGTCATGCGCGATGATCGCGCGCACCTCGGGATCCCGCAGAAGAGCGTTGAGCTCTTCGGCGATCTCCACCGGCCGAGCCGCGCTCCACCAACGGTGCCGCCCTGCTTCGAGGAGCGGTGCCCGACGCACACGGAATCCCATCCGCTCGAGCACGACCACCGCCTGCTCGAGGTCGGGCTCGTACACGGCATGGAGCGGCCCGGACAGCGATGCGATAACGACGAGATCTCCGGGCCTCAGGGCACGAGGTCGAAGCGGTTCAGGCAGAGCAGTAAGGGTCACCGAGGGAGTATCCCGACTCCCTCAGCACCACGCGACACATTTGCCGACCGACCGCCGGGCCCGCACGCCTTGCCTACATGCCCCGGTCCTGGGCCCAGAGCAAGCTGCCCTCCGGTGCTCAAACCGGGACGGCCCCGGCCTGTTCCCGGACATCAAGCAGGTCTGAACGGAAGAACCTGACAGGAATGCCACGAACTGCGAGCAGGCCGTACGGGCCAACCTGATCGCCACCGCCCGCCGCCACGGCGGGCCCACGGTCGCACTGGTCATCCCTCCACCGGCCTCCGTGTGCGTCGAACGCCACGTCGTGCCCTGGAAGCCCACGCCGGACCTGGTGGCGCAGCTGTTCCAGCAGCTGCCCGATTTCCGGCCGTGACCCGCCCGCGAGGCAAGAAGCCACTGTTCGAGCCGAGCTTGGTCCCAGCTCCCGGCTCTCCTCGACTGGCGAGACAGCCAGCACTTCGACCGCCGGCAGGACCGCCCCTGCGTGCTGTGCGACAGGCCCACGCCGATACGCTCCCACTCGGGGGAGCCCGTTCACAAGGCGTGCGCTGAGGACTGGATCGCCACGGCCCGAAGGCCCGGCCGCTTACCGAGGCCCAGAAGCGCCGAAACCGCGAGCTGCTGGACATCGCCCAGCGCAAGCCCCGCCGGACCGCGGCGTAGGGGGCGTCCTCCGTCATGCCTTCCACACCGTGCTCGTGGCCGCATTCATGAGCATGCCCCGCTGCTGCTTGACCCCGGCGTTCGGCGCACAGGACCGATCAAGAGTGGTCCTGTCATGCGATGCTGCGTGCCTTGGCGATGGCGATGAGTGTGCCGCGCCGGCGGTGGCGCCTTTCGTAGTCCAGCACCTGCCGGGCTTCGGCGGGGGTGGCAGTCTGAAGCCGGGCGGTGATCTGGTCGGAAATCATGGCGTCGTACCCTGGCCACGGTTCGCTGCCGCGTAGCCGCTCGATGGCTTTCAGGATCTCCGGCCGGCCGGCGTGGGCGCGCTCGTAGCCGTCGAGCGCGGACAGTTGCGCCTGGGAGAGCCTGGGCAGGCGCTGGATGATGTCGGCGACGTTGAAGTGCTCGTACCACAGGATCGGCGGCTCCTCTTCCCTGGCGTCCTCGTCGTCCTCTGGCATGTGGCGGAGCGCGCCTTTGGTGGTGCGCGCAGCCTGCCGCGCACCACCCTCGGCGGCTTTTCGGACCCGTTTGACGGCAGAGCGCATGGAGCTTGTGGCGGCATCCGGCGGTTGGTCGTCACCGGGTTGCGTACGGTAGCCGCTGCCGGTGGCCGTCGTGGCCCGGGCCTGCAGGGCGAGGCTGTCCTCGAGCGTCGCGAGCAGTTCCTCGTCCTGGCGACGCAGCGTGGCGAGCAGGTCGGCGGCGACCTGGTCATGCGCCTGTTCGGCGATGCTCTCCCCGGCCCGGCAGGCCGCCAAGGCCCGGGCGGTGACCGAATATTCGTTCTCGGTGTGTCTCAGTATCTGGCGCGGGCTGGGCCCGTTGCGATGATGCAGCAGGGCGGTCATGATCGCCGTACCGATCTTGAGTGGCAGCCCAGCCGTCCGAACAGTTGCCCGGGCGTTGAAGCGGACCCGGTCGGCCGTGTCCCGCAGCGCGCGGCGGGGGCGAAGTTCACGCATGTGTCCGTCGATGCGGGCGACGCAGTCGTACGTGTGGTCGATATGGCGTTCCAGAATCTCCCGTCGAGGGCCTGCGGCGTGGACGGCGATATCGGCCCGGAGACGGTCGATGAGCGCAGTGTGGGCATCACGGGCGTCCTCAAGCGTGGGGACAAGCGCATCTGTCGTCACCGCTGTCATGGCGTGCCCTACCTTCGGCATAGAACTGGTCAGGTCGGTGTATCCAGCGGGGGTCCGATTATGGGGTGTGGTGGAGACCGCTTGAGGCCCCGGAGGTTCGCCGCTCAACAACCGGGCCCAGCCAGGCGCCTGCTGCCTGGGCGGAACCGCGAGCTAATCGAGTACCCCCCGCACCTGTGGATGATTGCCGGAAGCCGCTGTGGGGGTGTGCAGGGTGCGGACGGTCGCGGAAGCCTGCGGCTGGGGCAAAGGGCGACTCATGAGCCGGGGACGGGCATCAGGAACAACCCACGGTAGGGCGTGGGTCGCGCAGATGTCGCGACGCGGGGCAGGAATGGTGGCGCGGCGTTTCAGGCGGGTCGCGTGCGCCGTGATGCCGTCCGGGAGACGGCAGAGCCGTACAGCCGCCAGGCGGTGAAGGCCGCCATGGCCCCGACGATGAGCGCGTAAGTGCCTGTGACCCGGCTGATGGCGATCGCGGTAGCGTCCGAAAGGGCCAAGAGCAGGATCCCTGTGATAACCGAGGCGGACCCGGTCGTCAACGATGCCGGGAGCAGCACCGCTTCGTGGCGCCGTGCACGATGCTGTTCTCCGGCCGCCCAGAGTTCGGCGATGCCGGTGGTCACACACCACGCTCCGGCCAGGACGCCCATCGCGGGCGCGGTGATGCCCGGCCAGCCCGAGCTGATCAGCCCCGCTGTGATGCCCAAGGCGCCTTCGACCGCGTATGCCGGGCAACGACCCCGCCTGATCTTCTGGCGCAGGGCGCTGACCAGGAGGGTGAGGCCGTCGACGAGTGCGAAGAGTCCGAAGAGCAACGCCAGTGCCGTCACGGTCACCGCGGGCCAGGCCAAGGCCAGCGTCGCGAAGGTCAGCGCCGCCCCACCCCGCAGAGCAAGCATCCACAGCACGTGCTCACGCAATTCGGTCACTCCTTTTCCGTCAGGACAACAACTCTTCCGGTGATGCCTGCAGCACTGCTGATACGGACGCGTCCTTGATCGGCACGAACGACTCACTGGTGCCGAACAGGCCCGTCTTGACACTCACCCACTCCGGGCGGCCGGTGGCGTCGTCGAGAAAACACGTGCTTGGCGTCACCGACCTTGTTGCCCTCGAAGTCGTACACGGGATGGTCCAGCACCGTCGGGATCTGCTCTTGGGTGATCATTGCCCGCCCCGGAAAGCAAGTCACCGGTCCCTACGCCGACTTTCTGCGGCACACCGCACGCGCCATCGATCTCTACAGCCAGGCCCGGTTCGCCGGAGCCGGTCATGACGAAACTGCCGACCAGGCGCTGCACGAGGTCGTCCAAGATCTGCGCCGCTCACTCGACGAACTGCACCGGAGGCTGCCAGGGGCGGTCGGGGACGATTCCCGAGGCGCTGGCGACACACGGCACACTCCTGGTCCAGGCCCGTCGCCTGGCCGATCAGCTCGCCCAGAGCTGACTCGAGGCCGCGGCAAGCTCGCGTGTCCGGCCCCGGCCGCAGGGTTCACAGCCAGCCGTTGCGGCGAAAGGTCCGGTGCAACAGCACGGCCGCGCCGGCCATGACGGCGATGGCGAGCGGGTATCCGTACATCCAGCTCAGTTCCGGCATGTGGGCGAAGTTCATGCCGTAGATCCCGGCGACGAGGGTCGGGGTGGCCAGGATGGCGGCCCAGGCGGAGATGCGGCGCATGTCGTCGTTCTGCCAGGTCCCCACCCGCGCGAGGTGGGCGTCGAGAGCGGAGTTGAGCAGCTCGTCGAGCGAGCGGACCTCGGTGTCGGTGCGATGCAGGTGATCGGCGACGTCACGGAAGTACGGCAGCACCTCCTCAGGCCATCCGGCATGGGGGCCGGCGAAGTCCTGCACCACCGGGACCAACGGCTGGACGGCGTCGCGAAATTCCAGGACCTCGCGTTTGAGGGAGTAGATCTCCTCGGTGAGGTCCTCGCGCTCCGGGGAGAACACGCGCCGCTCCAGCGCGGTCAGATCGGCACGGACCTGGACGGCAGCCTCGGTGTAGGAGTCGACCACCGTGTCCAGGACGGCGTGCAGCACGGCGACGGGCCCGAACCGCACCATTGTCGGGTCCTCACCGAGCCGCCGGGCCGCCTCGACGGTGTGATCGGCCGGGCCATGACGGACGGTCAGGGCGAACCGTGGACCGGTGAAGACCATCACCTCGCCGGTCTCCACCTCGCAGCCGTCCTTGACGTACCACAGCGTCTTCAGCGCCACCGCCAGCACGTCGCCGTACCGCTCCCGCTTGGGGCGTTGGTGCGCCTCGCCGGCGTCCTCGACCGCCAGCGGATGCAACCCGAGAGGGACCGCCAGTTCTTCCAGTTCACCCGGGCCGGGATCATCCAGATGCACCCAACAGAACTCGCGTTCCGCCACCCGCTTCACACTGTCCAGCACCGCCGCACGGCCACCGTCAACCTGACGGCAGTCCACCTGCTCCTGCTCGCCCGATGACTCACCGTAGATGACACACCTCATGCTTCACGCCTGCACCGCCGCGGCGATTGCATGCCTGCCGCCCTCCGACGGGCAGCCGCCGGACATGTCACCTACACGTGACGGTCACGCTTCCTTCACGCCGCAGCCTGTGCCTGCACATCTCCCACGTCATGCGCGAGGCAGGCGTCACCTGCCCCTCGTCCCACATCCAGGCCCCGGGCACGAAGACCTCCGGCAAGTCCGGGCAGGGAAGGATCACGGCGCGGCATAACCCGTCCCGGCCGCCGACTCGCAGGCTGCGTGTTCCGGCGCCGCCGGATCCGTACGCACTGGCCCGGCTTTGGGGCAGATCCCTCCGAACGACGGCTTCACGGTGCTGCGGGAGGTTTCCCAGCGCACCGACATCAAGCTGTCCGCCGTCGCAGAAGAGATCCTCCAGCATGCCCAGGGAGCGGCATTGCCCGATGTTCTACTCGGTGAGGTGCACGCGGCGCTCGCCCACCGCAGGGCCGGGCCCGCAACAGCTGCCGTAACCCGCGGCTACCGCAGCTGCTGTTGCAAGGAACGGAGTCCGCCACCTGTCGAGCGGCTTTGGCTAAGAGGTCCTAACAAAGGCGTTGGACGTGGCGGTGGGTGATCAGACAGGTGGCGAGGCCGAGGAACGCTTCGTGGATGTCGTCGCGTCTCTCCCAGCGGATGCGCAGTCGGCGGAAGCCGTGCAGCCAGGCGATCGTCCGCTC